>JBIQLU010000227.1:0-3853 GCA_044463985.1 Gemmatimonas aurantiaca
CCCCCACCCGAACCCCCGCTTCCTCCACACCGTGGCGGGCGGCGATGTCGTAGGCGTCGGTGGCGGAGAGGACATCGTGGGCGACGAGTGCTTCGGCGAGCGCTTCGACGGCGGCGCGGTGAGTGCGAACCAGGGCCTCGGCGCGCTCGGCCTGGGCGGTGATGAGGGCGCGAACGGATTTGTCGATCTCGCCCTGGAGCTGGCCGCTGGGGCTCCCGCCCTGCGCGGAAGGGTCTGCGCTGATGAGGCCCACGTCGTCGCTCATACCGAATTCGGCGACCATGCGACGTGCGATGCTCGTGGCCTGAACCAGATCGCTTCCGGCGCCGGTGGTCACGGCATCGCGGCCCAGGAATACCAGCTCCGCCGCGCGGCCGCCGAGCGCCTTGGCGATGATTCCCTCGAGGTAGTGACGCGGATGCAGGTGCTTGTCCGCCTCCGGCGCGAAGTGCGCAGCGCCGAGCGAGCGGCCGCGTGGTTCGATCGTGACCTTGTGAAGCTTGTCTTCGGGGCAGGCGATCATGCCCACGATCGCGTGACCCGCTTCGTGCAGCGCGATGAGCCGGCGTTCGGCATCGCTCACAACCACGCCGGCGCGCACGCGGCCCAGCAGGATCTTGTCGCGCGCCTGTTCGATGTGGGCGCCGGTGATCATCTCGCAGTCGTCGTTGACCGCGATGATGGCCGCCTCGTTGAGCAGGTTGGCGAGGTCCGCGCCGGAGTGGCCCACCGTGAGCTGCGCGAGGCGTTCGAGATCCACGTCCGGTGCGAGCGGCGACCTGGCGGCGTGGATCTTCAGGATCTCGAGCCGGTCGGACGCGGTCGGGAGCGGGACTTCGACGACCCGGTCGAATCGGCCCGGGCGGCGCACCGCCGGATCGAGCATGTCTTCACGGTTCGTGGCGGCCATCCACACCACGCCCTCGTTCGCCCCCATCCCATCCATCTCGACCAGGAGCTGGTTGAGCGTCACTTCCTCTTCACCCGAGCGATTGGGTCGGCCGCGCCTGCCGCCGAGCGAGTCGAATTCGTCGATGAAGACGATGCACGGAGCCTGCTCCCGCGCCTGCCGGGCGAGCTGTCTCACTCTGCGTGATCCTACTCCGACGTACATCTCGTTGAAGTCGGAACCCGCTGCCACGAGGACGGCGCAGCCGGCCTCGCCGGCCACGGCGCGGGCCAGAAGAGTCTTGCCGGTGCCCGGAGGGCCGATGAGCAGCACGCCGCGCGGGCACCTGGCACCCATCGCCTCGTAGCGTTTCGGGTTCCTGAGGTACGCGATGACGTCGCGGAGGTCGGCCTGTGCCTCGCGCACGCCTCCCACGTCGGCGAGCGTGAGCTGCCGGGCCTCGGGCGACGCCACGAACTTCGACGCACGGATCCCGCCCCGCTGGTGCACGACGAAGAACGCGACGATCCCGATGATGGCGAAGAGGCTCACGAGCTGGATCACCATCTCGCTGCTCGGTCCGCCCCCGCTCTGCACCACCTGGACTTCGGTGCCCGTTGCGCTCCACCGCTCGAGGTCCTCGAGCGACACCGCCCGCGATGGAACCTGCGCCTCGAGGATGTTCACCTCGCGACCGTCGACCACACGCGGCTCTCGGAGCGTGGCGACGATCCGGGAGCCGCCATCGTGCACCACGAGATCGCTCACCGCGTGCGCGGTGAGTGCAGTGGCGAGATCGGAGTAGGGGACGAGCGGATTGGCCTCGGCAGCGGGGCGCGTGGCGCGCCACGCGATGAGCGATGCGATGAGCGCGACGAGTGCCGCGAGGCCGATCGGCCAGTAGCGGAATGGACCGCGGCGCTGCGTGATGGTGAAACGACTGCGGAGCTTCCAGTCGCGGCGCTCGCGGCGACCGGCGCGCTTCCCCTCGCTGACGCGGCGGACCGCCGGAGGAGTGGGGGCAGGCGTGGGCGTGGGGCTCGTAGATGACACTGATGCTGCCGTGCTGTGAAACTGGAAAGGGGAGGATCTACCCCGCGCGCGCTCGCCAGTGGCAACTGGCGGGCGAGGGTGGTGATCCGGGAACTGAAATGGCGGAGCCCGCGCCGGCTGGGAGGGAACTACGCCTTCTGGTCAGAGGACGGCGGCACTGGCGGGCACGTAACCGCTCCGACGATCCCAATCTAGCAGACCGGGAGTTGAAATACACCGGAAACCCGAAGTGGTTCGGACTGCGAGCGGCGCGGAAAGGCGCGTCCCGCTCAGCTCACCCTGCGCGTCTTGTGCTTGAGGAAATCCATGAGGATGAACTGGCCCAGCGTCATCGTGTTCGTGAAGTACGCCTTCCCGCGACTTATCGACGCCACCCGCTTCACGAATTCCACGAGCGCGCGGTCGCGCGCGAGCATGAACGTGTTGATCATGATCCCGGCGCGGCGGCAGTCGGCCACTTCGCGCAGCGTCTGCGCCGCGACCATCGCATCCAGCCCCATCGAGTTCTTGTAGATCATGCCGTTCGGCATGGTGAGCGCGCTGGGCTTGCCGTCGGTGATCATCACGATCTGGCGCATGTCCTTCTTCTGCGCCATGAGGATGCGCCGGGCCAGCTTGAGCCCCTCCGCCGTATTCGTGTGGTAGGGGCCCACCTGCGCGTGCGCCAGCCGTGCGAGCGGGATTTCTTCGGCCGAGTCGTGAAAGAGGACCACGCGCAGCGTATCGCCCGGGAACTGGGTGCGGATGAGGTGCGTGAGTGCGAGCGCCACCTTCTTTGCCGGCGTGAACCGGTCCTCGCCGTACAGGATCATCGAGTGCGAGGTGTCGAGCATCAGCACGGTGGCGCACGACGAACGGTACTCCGCCTGGCGCACCATCAGGTCGCCGTAGTCCAGATCGATCGGGACCGACAGCGAGCCGTTCCGGATGAGCGCGTTCTGGAGCGTGGCGTTCACATCCAGGTTCATGGTGTCGCCGAACTGGTAGGGCCTGCTCGACGCGTCAGCCTCGACGCCGGTGGCGAGGTCGGGCGTGTCATGGCTGCCGAAGCTCGACTTCCCGAGCGAGCCGAGGAGGCTGCGCAGCGTCTTGAATCCCAGGAAGTCCACCCCCTTCTCGGTGAGCTGGAATTCGACATCGCGGGCCGCGGCGCGGGCGAGGCCGCCGGGGCCGGTGACCTCCTGATGGCCGGCCGGCATCTGCGGCGGCGCGTTCACGTTGAGGTAGCCTTCGGCGACGAGTCGCTCGATGAGTTCGTCGAGGAGCTTCGCGAGACGGGCGGCGCCCTCGCCGTCATCGTCGCCGCGCACCGCGTCCAGCATTTCCGGGGTGAACTGGCCGCTCTCCATCAGCGCCTGGAGGATCGCTTCCCTGAGCGAATCGAGCGAGTGGTCGGCCTCTTCGCCGGTGTCGCCCCAGTACGGATTGCCGGACTTGCCGCCGGCGAATCCGGACTGGAGGAGGAAGTCGGCGAGGTTGTCGAGCAGCGACTGGAGGTCGACCGCGTCGGCCATCTCGGGGCTGAACTTCGAGTAGGTGTGGAAGCGCATACCTCACCTTGGGCAGAGGGACCGCGCGGAGACAAGGGGAGCGGACGACCCCGCGCGGCGACGCGCCGCATGACATCTTTCGGCGCCCTGTACTGATACTAACCCCAGACGCGTCCGGCTGTTCAGTGACGTCCAGCGAAGCGACTACTGCAAGAGGCGAGCGCGCCACCCCACCCAGCGGGCATCGCGCGCACCCTCATTACAAGAACCCTGTCACGGTGCTCATCCGGCACCGCAACTTCCGGATCTTCTGGTTCGGGCAGACCGGTTCGGTGATCGGCACGTGGATGCAGTCCGTGGGACGCGGGTGGCTCGCGCTGCAGATCACGAACAGCCCGTTCATGGTGGGCTTCGTGGCGGC
>JBIQLU010000228.1:0-1259 GCA_044463985.1 Gemmatimonas aurantiaca
CACCTTCGGGGTTTCGCTGCGGACATCGATCACGCGGTCTTCGTTCGGCACTTTCATGGTTCCTTGTGGATCGTGGCGGCCTTCGGCCTCGAGTTGTTGCTCGAGGCGCGCGAGGTAGTGCATCGCTCCGTTGAGTCGCTCGGCATCGGCTGGAGAGGCGCTTCGAAGAATCGACCATCCCTCGGCCGCGAGGCGGGACGCATCCCACGGCTGGCCCGCCTGCCCGAGCTTGCGGAGAGAGCGGGCGAGAACGCGCGTGAGCGCGTCCAGAAGCTGCGGATCGGGCGATCCTGCCGCGGCATCGGCCGCTACGGCGGCCGTTTCATGTGGCATCCTCGACTTCCTGCGTTCGGGCGACGCGCCGCACGGTCGCGGCGCATCTGCAATGTTATTTGCGTCGCGGAAGGGGCTCAATCGTGATGCGTGGTACAGGGCGGGCGAACGGAAGCGGCGGGGTCAGGCACCCGATGTAGAGGTTCGAGCAGCAACGCTGCTCGAACCTCTACATCGGGTGCCTGACCCCGTCGCTTCCGTTCTGTCTTCGTGCCAACAGGTGCTTTCCCCTCCTCCCCTTGCGTCACACGCGGAAGGCATACATCATATAGCTTAATTAACTAGTCAATCTATATGAATCATCAAAAGGCACGGCGGCCGGCACGTGCGCGGACCGCCAGAGATGGCGATACCGAACTGCGCATCCTCGATGCCGCACGCAGGGTCTTCATCCGCCGTGGGACAGCGGGCGCCCGTATGCAGGAAATCGCCGCCGAGGCCGGCGTGAATCAGGCGCTGCTCCACTACTACTTCCGCTCCAAGGACCGCCTCGCGGCAACTGTGTTCGCCGAGGCCGCGTTTCGCGTCGTTCCGGCGATCGCCGATCTGCTCGGCTCCTCCGCGACCATCGAGGAGAAAGTCGAGCGCTTCGTTCACCTGTACATCGATGCCGTGCGCCAGAGCCCTTTCCTTCCGGGGTATCTGGTGGCCGAGCTCCACCAGCAGCCCAAGCGGCTCACCGCGATGCTCGAAGCCGCCGGACCTGAAGCGCGCGCCGCAGTCGGCACCATACGCCGCAAGCTCGGCAGACAGCTCCGCGATGCAGCAGCCGCCGGAACGATCAGACCCATCGCGCCGGAGCAGTTCTTCGTGAACATGGTCGCGCTCTGCGTGATGCCTTTCCTGGCGCGCCCACTCCTCGGCGCGCTCCTCGGCATGGACGCGAAGGCGTTCGACCGATTCCTCGACGAACGCCGCGCCGAGCT
>JBIQLU010000228.1:1359-3847 GCA_044463985.1 Gemmatimonas aurantiaca
GGGATCTCGGCGCAGGGGCAGTATCAGTCGGATGTGCCGGAGATCCCGTTCGCGTTTCCGGGCGGAGCCGGCGCACCACTGCCGCCGCACGACAGCTACGACGCCCACATCGAGGCGAGCGAGCCGCTCTACGATCCTTCCCGCGGAAAGAGGCGAGGCGTGGAGCGCGCCTCTCTCGCGCAGTCGCAAGCGCGGGTGCGCACCGCGGTCTACCAGCTCCGGCAGGAGGTGAACGACGCGTACTTCACCGTCCTCCTCACCCAGGCGAAGCGCGCGGAGCTGGAGACGGTGATCACCGACCTGGAGGCGCGACTCCGCCAGGCCCGCGACCGCGTGCGCGAAGGGAGCGCCCTCCCCAGCGAGGCGGCCACGCTCGAAGCCGAGCTCCTTCGCCAGCGGCAGTCGCTCACCGAGCTCGATGCCAACGGCGGTGCGGCGCTCGACGTGCTGGGCGAGCTCACCGGACGCACCTTCAACGGAACCGATTCGCTCGCGCTCCCGCGGCTCGGCGACGACGTGGCTCGCGCGCGCGATTCGCTCGACGCGTCGCGCGCGCGTCCCGAGTACGAGCAGTTCGCGCGCAGCCGCGAGCTGCTGGAGCGGCAGTCGGCATCGCTGACCGCGAAGGAGCTGCCGCGGATCTCCGCGTTCGGCCGCATCGGCTACGGCCGTCCCGCGCTCAACCCGCTCGGCACCGAGTTCGACGACTACTGGCTGGCCGGCGTGCGCGTGGAGTGGTCGCCCTGGAACTGGGGGAGCACTGGCCGCGCGAGAGAAGAGCTGGCGCTCCAGCGGCAGATCGTCGCCACCGAGGAGAGCGCGTTCACCGAGCGGATTCGCCGCGCGGTGGCGAGCGACCTCGCCACCGTGGATCGACTCGAGCAGACCCTCGCGGCCGACGACACGATCATCTCGCTTCGCGAGAACGTGCTGAACGAAACCCGGATCCGCTTCGGCGAGGGTGTGGTGACCTCGGCGGAATATGTGGATCGGGAGACCGATGCGCTGAACGCGCGCCTGGCGCGCGCCACCCACCGCGTGGAGCTCGAGCGAGCCCGCGCCACTTTCCTCACCCTAATGGGAGCGGAGGTCCGGTGATGCCAGTCGATCACCCGGCGCACTGGCGCCTTGCCATCGTGAGCCGCGCGTCGCTCGCGCGTACCGCTGTCGTGGCGGCGCTGAGCTTCTCGCTCGCGGCGTGCAACGAGGCCCCCGAACCCGACGCCTATGGCAACTTCGAATCCGTGGAAGTGATAGTGTCGGCGCAGACGAGCGGACAGATCGAACGATTCACTCCGGTGGAAGGGGTGCGGCTCGAGCGGGGCGACGTCGTCGCGCTCATAGACACCACGCAGCTCGCACTGGAGCGCGCCCAGTTGGTGGCACAGCGCGCCGCGGTGAGTGCTCGACGCGCGGAGGTGGGCGAACAGCTCGAAGTGCTCCGCGTGCAGCGCGACATCGCGAAGCGCGCCTACGAGCGCGCGCAGCGGCTGCACGCCCAGCAGGCCGCGACCACGCAGCAGCTGGACCAGGCGGAACGCGACTACAAGACGCTCGTCGCGCAGATCGACGCACTCGAGGCCCAGCGCCGCAGCGTCACGCTCGATGTAGCATCGAACCAGGCACGCGTGGAACAGATCGCCGACCGGCTCGCGAAGAGCAGTGTGGCGAATCCCACCAGCGGTTCGGTGCTCGCCGTGTACGCGCGCGCCGGCGAGGTCGTGCAGGCGGGGCAGCCGCTCTACAAGATCGCCAACCTCGACACGCTCGACCTCCGTGCCTACGTCACCGGCGACCAGCTCGCGTCGGTACGGCTCGGCGGGCGTGTGACCGTACATGTCGATCGGGGCGACGGCGAGCTCGCCGCCATCCCCGGCACCGTCACGTGGGTATCGTCCACCGCCGAATTCACGCCCACGCCGGTGCAGACGCGCGACGAGCGCGCCGATCTCGTGTACGCCGTCAAGATCCGCGTGCCCAATCAGGATGGCGCGCTCAAGATCGGGATGCCGGGCGACGTCTCCTTCGGCGCCGCCTCAGCCGACACGGTCCGGACGCCGGTCGAGGAGCGCGGCCGGTGAACGCCGCGTCCCCGCGCGATGCGTCGATTGGCGGCGCGTCGCTACCTGGCGCACCACCGCTCGCAGTGCAGAGCATCGGGAAGCGCTTCGGAAACGTCGTCGCGCTCGATGATGTCTCCTTCGACGTAGCGCGCGCTGAGCTCTTCGGACTCGTGGGCCCGGACGGCGGCGGGAAGACCACGCTCTTTCGCATCCTCACCACGCTCCTCCTCCCCGACTCGGGGAGCGCCTCGGTGCTCGGCCTCGATGTGGTGCGCGACTTATGGGCGATCCGCGCCCGCGTGGGCTACATGCCCGGCAGATTCTCGCTCTATCCCGATCTCAGCGTGGAGGAGAACCTCCGCTTTTTCGCATCCGTGTTCGGAACCACGCTCGAGGAGGGCTACGATCTCATCGCGCCCGTCTAC
>JBIQLU010000229.1:0-3804 GCA_044463985.1 Gemmatimonas aurantiaca
ATGAGCAGGTCATCGGCGATTGCAGCGATTTCCTCCTGTTCGGGCCATTCGCCCAGCGCCTCGGTCGCGCGGCGACTGAGCTGCAACTGCTCGATTTCCTCGGTGACCGCCATCTCGAGCGCGAGTCGTTGCTCCGGGTCCAGCGCGACGAGCGGCCGTGTCAGATTGCGGGCGGCGAGCCGCTCCCACGGTCGCAGGGAGCGCACCGGCACGGGATGGGGCTCCGTCGACATCCGATGAGGTCCTCGCTTCTTCGGCAGCGGTTTCGGCGGTTCCTCACCATGCTTTCGCTCCGCCTCCGCGACTCGAGCGACGGCGCGATCAATTGACGCACCGCTGCAAGCCGACCGGTTGACCCTTGGGAGGAACGACGCGAGAAACGCCGCTGCGAACGGTCCCTGCAGATGAAGCTCGCCGCTGCTGCGCGGCACTACGAGGCTTGGTGGTGCTGCCGGTGATGAGCGCTCGAATCGGATCTGGTGCCACTGCCATTGCCATACGCGCTCGGATGCGCCGATCTCGGGTACGACCTTCATCCACAGTCGCTGCGGGTCACGCCAAACTATTCCCAACCAGAGAGCCGCGAACAGCCCTGCGTAGATGCCAAAGTCGAGTGACCCGCTGATCAGACCAGCGCGAGCGCCCAGAGCGACCGCGAGTACCATCGATGCGCCACCGATCCACAAGAGGAGAGAGCGACGTCGCTGCAACCTGCGCCCGTATCGCCAGTTCGCGATGTCGGAGTCGGGCACGCCGGTGGCGCGGAGCAATTCCAGCCCACCGGCCGTACGGGCGAGACCGATCTGCTCGCCCTCCACACGACTCTCAGCAGTAGTGGCGATCCGCTCCGCCTCTTCGAGTGCCTCCCAACGTTCTTCGAGCGGCAGCAGATTCCACTGCCGGCATCGAGTGCAGACGACCCAGACGCGTCCCTTGTCTCGATCGAATGCGATACATCTTCCAATCGGGAGATCGGCCAGCTCGGAATTGCGTCCGAGCGATCGGCCGCAGCGGAGACAGTGGGTGTACACGAAGTGCGAGGGAGATACAGAAGCGCGTACTGAATTCTGGATGACACGGCAGCGCGGCGTGTCGCGATCATCGCGTGGAATCTGGTCGGATGACGTGGGGAATTGTAGCGTGCTCCTCAGCCGCCTCGGCTCCCGACCAGCGCCACTCCTGTACCTCCGGCATGTCCTCATCGTGCTCGCGAATGTAGCGTCGGTGCTCATCGAGCTTCCGCTCGAATACCGTCGTCTCTTCGCCACGACCCGCGCGGCGGAGCGCCTCGATGGCGAGGTCGTAGCGGCTCATGCGATTCAGCACCGTCATATCGAAGGGCGTAGTGGTGGTACCCTCCTCGACGTAGCCGCGCACGTGGAAGCGCTGCGGATAGGGCCGGTGGTGCAGCAGCTCGTGAACGACGTCCGGATAGCCGTGGAACGCGAACACCACTTCGCTGGCGCCTCCGAACAGCTCCACGAATCGTTCATCCGACAGACCGTGCGGGTGGTCGCGCGGCGCCTGCAGCGCGTAGAGATCGACGACGTTCACGACGCGCACGCGCAGCTCTGGCACCTCACGCCGCAGCCACCACGCGGCGGCCACCGTCTCGCGCGTGGGTACGTCGCCGGCTGCGGCGAGGATCACATGGGGCTCCTCGCCGCGCGTACCCGCCCACTCCCACACCGCGGCGCCCGCCGCGCAGTGACGGCGTGCGGCTTCCATCGAGAGCCATTGCGGCATGGGCTTCTTGGAAGCGACGACGAGGTTGATGTAGCCACGGCTGCGCAGGCAATGGTCCGCCGTCGACAGCAGGCAGTTCGCATCCGGAGGCAGATAGATGCGCGTGATCGCCGCCTTCTTCGTCAGCAGCATGTTGATGAAACTCGGACCCTGATGGCTGTAGCCGTTGTGATCCTGCTCCCACACGTGGCTGGTGACCAGATAGTTGAGCGACGCGACCGGCCGCCGCCAGGTCGTCTCGGCCGCCATCTTCAGCCACTTCGCGTACTGCTGCATCATCGAGTCGATGATGGTGAGGAAGGCCTCGTAGCACGCGAACACTCCGTGCCGGCCGGAGAGGAGGTAGCCTTCGAGCCACCCCTCGCAGCAGTGCTCGCTCAGGATCTCCATGACGCGACCGTCGCGCGCGAGGAACTCATCGCTCGGAACGGTGGGGAGCATCCACGCGCGCGCCGTCGCCTCGAAAACAGCCTGCAGACGATTCGACGATGTCTCGTCGGGACAGAAGAGGCGAAAGGTGCGCGCGTCACGATCGTTCACGAATACATCGCGCAGATAGCCGCCGAGCACCTTCGTCCCTTCGGTCTGCGTCACGCCCGGCGCCGGCACGTCGACGGCATGGTGCTCGTAGTCGGGGAGCGAGAGCGGGGTGAGCAGCGCACCACCGTTTGCCTGCGGATTCTCGCCGAGCCGCAGCTCCTTGCGAGGGTAGACTGCGGTCACCGCGGCGTGCGGCTTGCCCTCGTCGCCGAACAACTCGTCCGGGCGATAGCTCCGAAGCCACGCCTCGAGTACGGCGAGGTGGTGCGGGTTCGTGGCCGGGTCTTCGATGGGTATCTGATGCGAATGGAACGTGCCCTCGAGCGGCTTGCCGTCGAGTGTCGCGGGGGCGGTCCATCCCTTTGGCGTGCGCAGCACGATGAGCGGCCAGCGCGGCCGGGTGGGGAAGCGGCCGTTGCGCGCGCTCACCTGCTGCTCGCGTATGTCCGCGTACGCCCAGTCGAGTGCCGCGCACATCTCCTCGTGCACCGCTTCGGGCTCATGACCGGCTACCTCGCGCACGACGTAACCCATCCCGGCGAAATAGTCGCGCAACTCGCGCGGTGCGAGGCGGGCGAAGACGGTTGGGCCGGAGAGCTTGTAGCCGTTGAGGTGCAGGATCGGGAGCACGGCGCCATCGCTGGCCGGGTTCAGGAAGTTCGATGACTGCCACGCCGCGGCCAGCGGGCCCGTTTCTGCTTCGCCGTCGCCCACCAGACAGGCGGCGATGAGATCGGGGTTGTCGAACACCGCGCCAAACGCGTGCGCCAGCGAGTAGCCGAGCTCGCCCCCTTCGTGCAGCGCGCCCGGCGTCAGCGCCGTGATGTGGCTCGGCCATCCGCCGGGCCACGAGAAGTCGCGCACGAGCCGATCGAGCCCGGCGGCGCCATGTGCATACTTCGGGTAGTACTCGCCGAGCGTGCCCTCCAGATAGAGCTCGGCCAGCACTCCGGGCGCGCCGTGTCCCGTTCCCACTATCAGCAGGACGCTCGCCGAAGTGTCCTGGACGAGCCGGCTCAGATGCCCGTACACGAGATTTATCCCGGGCACTGTTCCCCAATGGCCGAGCAAGCGCGGCTTGATGTGCTCCGGGCGCAGCGGCTCACGCAGCAGGGCATTGTCGCGCAGGTAGAGCTGCGCCAGACTCAGGTAGTTCGCCGCCCGGAAATTCGCCTGCAGCGCATCGAACCTCTCGTAGTGATCAGCCATCGCTCATCTCTCCCCTCGCTCTCCACGCCCAGGGCGCCGCTCGTACGACGCGCGACTCTGAGCTCCCGGTGTCCCCGGGTCACACTTACGGCAACCGGCGCGCCGCTAGCGGAGATGATCGCCGAAGAGCGCTGCATCCGCTTGATTCGCCTGATGCGCGCACGCTGGCAATTGCCGGCGCAAGAGCTCGAGTGCAGTCTGGAACTCACCACTTCTAAACACCTCGTTGTGGCCGCCGGGTACTTCGACCCAGCTTTTCCGTCCGCGCGCCGAGTCGTACAGCGCGCGCGCAGAGGCCTCCGGCACGAG
>JBIQLU010000230.1:0-3780 GCA_044463985.1 Gemmatimonas aurantiaca
AGTCATCCGCCGCAGGAGCAGACGCGGCGACACCAACCGCGCCCGAAGTGGGCTCCGTCGCTCCCGACTTCACCGCGCCATGGGCCGACGCCAGCGGTGCCAGGGCGACTCCGGTGCGCCTCTCCGATCTGCGCGGCAAGGTCGTGGTGCTCGCATTCTATCCACTCGACAGATCGAGCGGCTGCACCGCCGAGCTGCACAAGTTCCGCGACGAGTACACGAAGATCTTCGGCCCTGGCGCGGGGAAGGATGTGGTAGTGCTTCCCATCTCGGTGGATAGCCTGGAGTCGCACGCGAGCTGGGCGAAGGACGATGGTTTTCCCTTCGCGCTCGTATCCGACCGCGACCAGACGGTGGCGAAGCTGTACGGATCCACGATGCCCGGGCGCCACTTCGACTCGCGCACGGTGTTCGTGATCGACAAGGAAGGGAAGATCACCTACCGGAACCTCAAGTTCGGCGCGCTGGTGGAGCAGGCGTACACGGATCTTGCCGCCGAGGTGGCGAAGGCGAAGTAGCCGGTAGGTGGGGCGGGCAAGTATTGACATTGGCCTGGAGGACGACGATCCGGTGCTGAACGAATTCCTGGCCTTCCTGGCCCGCGATCTGGCGAAGCGCCCGGATAGGGTGAGCGCGTTCCCGGCTTCGCTTCTCGCACGCGCGCGCGATGCCGCCCGGGGTGTGGCGATCGATCACGACGAGCCACTCGATGGCGCCGTGGAGCTCTAGGCCGCACGCGCACGATCGCGCACCTCCTCTCTACCGCTTCCAGTCCTCGGCGCGGATGATCGTATATGCCTGGGTCAACGACGAGAGGTCGCTCCGCACGTACGACAGCAGGCGAGACGCCCACGCCGTCTTCGCCGGCACGCTCGATGCCGGCGATCCGCCAGACGATTGGGACTCCTCCCCGCCGCTTACCTCGTCCCCGCCAGCTCCCGCACCGCGCTCGCCATCGCTCGCACCCGCGGGGCGTCTGCCGCGCGCTCCGCGTCGCTGTCGAGCCGCTCCGCGAGCGCTGTGAGCGCCGCTCTGCGCTCCGAGCCCGACACTCGCTCGGCTGACTTCAGCTCCTCCGCCACCGCCGCCGTGCGCTCGCGCGGCAGCCCGGCGTTGCGCTCGAGCTGATCGAGGTACGACCGCACGACGGCGAAGCTGGCCGGCCACACGAGCTTCGGCTGCTCCTGCGCGTTCAGCACCTCGAAGCGGACCGACTTCGCCGCGTCGATCTCGTTCTGTGAGATCTGCGCGCTCGGCTTCAGCTCGAAGATGTCCAGCCCGCGCGCGATCTCCGAGGCCACGATGTAGCCGTTGTACCAGTACGACGACCAGTAGCCGGCGATCACGAGCTTGCTCGCGTCCATCGGCCCGCGATCGTAGTACGCGATCTCCTCGGGGTGCGCGGGGTCGGTCCAGTCGAATACCGAGATGCCGCCCTGGTACCACGACTGCACCATCACCTCGCGCCCGGGAATCGGGATGAGCGTGCCGTTGTGCGCGACGCAGTTCTCGTTCGAAGTCTGCGGCACCGGCAGCTTGTAGTAGCTATGGAAGTTCAGCGAGTCGCCATCGATGGTGAAGATGGCGTCGGCGCCCCACTCGGGCTTGTCGGTCACGCGGCAGCGCGGCTGCGAACCGCCGCCCCACTCATCGGTGAAGAGGATTTTCTTCCCGTCGTTGCTGAAGGTGGCCGAGTGCCAGAAGGAGAAATTGGAATCGGCCACCGCGCCGATGCGGCGCGGATGCGCGGGGTCGCGGATGTCGAGCAGCAGACCGTAGCCGCCGCACGCGCCGCCGGCCAGGCCGATCGACGGATACACCGTGATGTCGTGGCACTGCGTGGGACCCATCCCGGCCCCCGGGCGAGGCGGCCGTGGCGCCCTGCGGCGCGCGGCCGCTTCGCGGATGTCCGCCTCCGTCTCGCCGTGCTTCGCCACCGGACCGAGCCCCTCGAAGATGCGCGGCGAGCTCACGATGTGCGCCTGCTCGGGGTGCGCGAGCGGCACCTGGATCACCTCGATGCGAAAGAGTGCGGTGGACGGATCTTCGGACGGGAGCGCGCTCGAGCAGCCCGCGAGCTCTCCCGACGGCCGCACGTTGGCCGAGCCGGACACGTAGATGTAGACGTTGGCGTCGTCGTTCGGGTCGGTGACGAGCGTGTTGGTGTGCGATCCGCGGCAGGTCTGCACGGTGGTGATCGGCCGCGGATGGTCGATGTCGGAGATGTCGAAGATCCGGATTCCGCGCGCCCGCTCTTCGCTCACGGTCGCGGTGTCACTCTGGATGCCGCAGTCCACGCGGCCGTTGATCGCTTCCGCCGACACGAAGAGGAGGTTGCGGTACACGGAGACGTCGCTCTGGGAGCCCGGGCAGACGAACGCCGTGCGGAGCTTCGGCTTCCGCGGGTTCGAGATGTCCCACACCTGGTAGCCGCTGAAATTCCCCTGGAACACGTAGTTGCCGGCGAAGGCGAGGTCGGAGTTTCTGAGACTCGCTTCGCCCGGCGTGCTGGCGTTGGTGAACTTCGCCGACGGTGGAGTTTTCGAGACGACGTCGAGATTCCAGATTGCTTCCCCCGCGTTCCACCAGCCGGCGGAGAGTCCCGGGCGCGGATCGGGGCTCGGCGCCAGGGCGGAGAGCTCCGACGGCGCGTACGCAGATGCGTTGCCGGAGAGCGACGATGAGCGTGACGACGAAGCGCACGCCGAGGCCGTCAACGCTCCGGCGATGAGCGCGGCTGACAGTGCGTGGGCGCTCCATCGCCCGGTCGAACGAATGGTGGAACGGTGGAGAGCTGGCTCCGGTGTCATGTGAGTCCTGGTAGAGAGAGTGGGGTGCGTGGGGCGGAGTGCGATGGGTCGGGAAGACGAGAGCCGGCGTTCAGTGCGAGCCGACGTCCTGCTGCCTGGCGGCGAGCATGGAGCGCATGCGGGCGATCTCGGTGCTCTGATCGGCGGAGACGTCGGACGCGAACTTGAAGACGTTCTCCTCCTGGCCGCCGCCGGGACTCGCGAAGAGCTGGTCGAGCATCGTCAGCGCACCGGTGTGGTGCTGGATCATGAAGGTGAGAAAGAGCTGGTCGAACTCGGCGCCGCGCGCGGCGTCGAGCTGTTTCATCTGCGCCGCGGTCAACATGCCGGGCATCGATGCTCCGGCGCTCTCCATTCCGGGCATGTCCATGCCGGCGTGATGCGACGATGCCATGGGGTCGGGCACCGCCTCGCCCCGTTCCCGCAGCCACGTGGTCATGGTCGCGATCTCATCGGTCTGCGCCACTCCGATTCGCTCGGCGAGCACGCGCACGTCGCGGCTCGCCGCGTGCGTCGGCGCCCAGCCGGCCATCACCACGGCCTGGCGATGATGGCTGATCATTCCCTGCATGAAGTGAACGTCGGCGGCAGTGTACGGTGGGCGGCCGTGGTTGGCCCGTGCCACTTCCGCCGGCGAGAAATTCCCCTCGCCGGGATGCCGCGTCGCTGCGCTGCACGCGGCGAGCGCGATGATCGTGAGAATGCAGGCTCTGCGCATGAGTCGGGATGAGCTGTCGAAGCCGTGGAGGTGATCGTTCGCGTGCGACCGGATGCGCGAACGGAATGGGGAGGGAACACAAAAAAAACCGGCCCCTGAGAGAGGGCCGGCGATATGACTACGTCTCGTGGAGACGTCTATGTCATTCGTTCGCGACTGCGCACGCGAATCGGCACCAGCTCTCCGTGGGAGAACGAGCGACAACAACAGATGGGCATGTACGCGTGGCGGTCGAAGATCATGGAGTCGGGA
>JBIQLU010000231.1:0-3757 GCA_044463985.1 Gemmatimonas aurantiaca
GCTCCATCCTCCCGCCGGTCACTCTGCTCTCGTTCGGCAGCATCGCGAAGCCGAGCGGCGCGCCATCGACGTCCAGCACGTCCCATCGCACGGAGTCCGCCTCGGCCTCCGGCGATTCGCGGATCCAGAGACTCCCGTCATCGAGAATGGCGAGATCGGTGAATACCGCATGGTAGCGCGGCGACCTCGCGGCGGCGCTGTCGATGTATGGCTGCGCGCGCGCGCGCCATTCGCCCGTGAAGAGAGCGGCGATGCGCTTCTTCTCCCGTTCGACTTCGGCCTCTGATATGGGAACGGGCGGGACGGCGAACTTCACGAGCAGCTTCGGCTGACCCGCCGTGTCGTAGCGCGCGATGTACTCGTTCTCACCGGCGGCATAGATGATCGAGTGATCGCGGCCCGCCGCCCAGACGGGACGCGGGAGAAAGAACGGTCGCATCGGCTGGAGATCCTTCCCTTTGATGCGCGACGCGCGTGCATCGACCACCGCCACGCGGTGGCGCTTGCCGCTGGTCGCGTCTACTGCATCGAGTCGCGCCGCGACTCGATCGTTCTCGTGCTTTGCCGGCGGCACGGACAGCATCACGAGTCCGTCCGGCGATCCCTTCGCACCCACATAGTCGTGGGTCAGCAACACACGCATGGTGCCGAGATGCCGGCTGGCGGTGTCGTACGTGAGGAGCTGCAGCGTGCTCTGATCGAAAACGTGGATGCGCGCGCCGCCATCGTAGGAAGCGGCTTCGACTCCCTGGTACTGGCCGGAATCCGTACCGGAGTTGCCGATGATGCGCATGTACGCGCCGTGCTCGTCGAACTGGCGGAGCACCGTACCCTTCTCGGCGAGATACACGCTCCCGTTCGGACCCGCTATCGCCACGTGGATCGGGTTCCGAGGGCACTGCGCCGGTCGACGCTCTTCGCCGCAGACGGTCGCGACGTGGCGCAACGCGAGCCGCGGCATGGCGCGATAGCCGACGCTGTCGATGGTCACCGAACGCGCGAACGACTCCGGCGTAGCGGGCCGATCGCCGGCCGTGCAGGCGAGCGGCGCCATCAGCGCCAACATCGTGGTCGCCGCGACGACGGCCACTCCGAGCGTGCGCGATTCGATTTGCGTGAACGCTCGCACGTTTCGCGACCGCACCGCCTATTCGCTCCTCAACGCCGTGACTGCGTCGACACGCACGGCGCGCAGCGCGGGAAGATAGACCGCGAGCGTGGCCGTTATCAGTATCAGCAGCACGATCGCGCCGAGCATCGCTGGACTATGCCAGGATACCTCGACCAGGAGCGATCCGAGGGCGCGTCCCACGGCCAGCGCCAATGCCACGCCGATGAGGAGGCCCACGCTCGCCACTCGTAGTCCTTCTCCGAGAACGAGCGAGAGAATCGTCTCGCGCCGCGCTCCGAGTGCGACGCGGATTCCGATCTCCTTCGTGCGTCGCGACACCGAATACGCGAAGGCGGCGTAGAGCCCGACCATCGACAGCGACAGCGCGACGACTCCGAAGAGGCCGAACATGGCTGCGCCGAGGCGCCATGGACGGAGATGCGGCTCGAGGTACCCGGCCAGCGGACTCACATCCGCGAACGGGAGCGCCGGCGCGGCTTCCTGCATCGCTCGCCGCACCGCGGCGGCGGTGGCCGGCGCGTCACGATCGGTTCGGACGAGAAGAGTCGGACTGCCGAGCTTCATCCTCCCGCTGAACGGAAGGTAGAGCTGGGGTCCCGGCGCGCTTCGAGGGGCGGCGGTGCGCGTGTCGTGCGCTACTCCTATGATGATGTTGCACGGCGCCGAATCAGCGCCGCCCATCTCTCCTGGAAGGCCGACCTTGATGCACTTGCCGAGTGCATCGCCATCCGGCCAGTACTTTCGCGCCATCGTCGCGTTGATGATCGCGACCGGTGCGTCGCCTCGATCGGTGGCGCCGAAGTCGCGTCCGCGTCGCAGCACGGCGCCCATGGTGGCGAAGTAGTTCGGAGTGACGGCGTTCAGCTCGAGAATCTCGTGCGACTCGCCCGGTCTTCCGCCCTGCGGCTGTGCGCCCGGCACCTGGAAGTCGGGCCATGTGATACGGCCGACGAACGGTGTGGTGCGCGCTGCACTCGCCAGCTCGACTCCCGGTAGTGCTTCCACTCGTCCGAGCATCTCCAGCACTATCGCATCCGCCTGCTCGGCGGTGTAGCCGTTGGCCTCGAGATCCATCCGACCCACCAGAACCCGGTCGGGATCGAAACCGAGATCCACGGCGCGCAGGCTTCTGAGACTTCCCACGAAGAGCGCCGCGCCCGCGAGAAGCGCGGTCGTGAGAGCGATCTGGCCCATCAACAGTCCGGAGCGCGCGCGTGAGAGCGCCCTTCCACGCACCGCCGCCGATCCGGTGAGCGAGGCGGCGACATCGGTGCGACTCGCCAGCACTGCCGGAGCCGTCGCGCATCCGATGCTGGTGAGCGCTGACGTGGCGGCAGCTATGAGCACGAGCCGGAGATCGATCGTCGCCCCGATGCCGTCGATGTTCGGAAGGAGAAAGGCTCGTATCGCGACGCCGCTCCAACTGCAGACGATGAGCGCGGCCGCTCCGCCCAGCGCGCACAGGAGAGCTCCGTCGGCAAAGAGCTGTCTCGTGAGCTGCGCGCGCGTGGCGCCGAGCGCCATCCGGACTCCCATCTCGCGCTGCCGCTCGAGCGCCTGGATGAGCAGCAGGTTCGCGACGTTGGTGCAGGCGATCAGCAGAACGATCGCGGCGATCCCGGCGAGCCAGAGCGAGACTGACGCTTCGCGCGTGAGATCCCGGTTCTTCGCC
The DNA here is from genome assembly GCA_044463985.1 of Gemmatimonas aurantiaca. Classification (GTDB taxonomy): domain Bacteria; phylum Gemmatimonadota; class Gemmatimonadetes; order Gemmatimonadales; family Gemmatimonadaceae; genus JADGGM01. The sequence goes on from JBIQLU010000231.1 coordinate 2,805, forward strand.
GGTATGATCGACTCGGTGGTCGCGGCGATGATCGCGTCGAATCCGGCGCCGAAGTGGCGTGCCGCGTACATCTGCCAGATGGCCGAAGCTTCCGCGGCCGCGCGAGCCCTGGATAGCCCGGGCATCGGTCGCGCGATCACCTGCAGCCAGCCGACTCCGTGGAATCCCGCGTCGTCGCCGTGAAAGAGCTCGTCGTGCGCGGCGCTCGCGGGGAGCCAGAGTGCCGTGCGGACAAGCTCCACGCCGCGAAAGCCCGGCGGCGCGACTCCCGCGACGACGTAACTCCCTTCGCCCACGCGGAGCGTGCGTCCTACTATGGTAGAGTCGCCGCCGAATCGCTGCTGCCAGAGCCAGTGCGCGAGGATCACCGAACGTGCGGCGGGCGAACCGGCATCGTCGGCATCTGCCGCGAGGAACCGGCCGAGCGCAGGGTGCACACCGAGGAGGGGGAAGAAGCCCGGTGTCACGAACGCCACGCTCACCTTCTCGGCGGCTGCGCCCCGGTCGAGTGAGAGGTCGCGCGTCGCGTACGCGGCCACATCGCCGATTGCACGGGCGCCATCGCTCAGCGCGAGGAATCCATCGTAGGGAACGCGGCCGTCGTCGAGCTGCGGGAGGGAGGAGCCGCCGGGGAACTGGAAGTGGAGTCGCAGCCAGACCACGTCGTCGGCATCGCGCACGTGGGGCGGGGCCCGGAAGAGGAGCGTGTCGACCACGCCCGCCATGGTGACGGTGGCGCCGATACCTATGGCGAGACAGAGGATCGACGCGATCGTCGAGGCGGGCGACCTTCTCAGGGCGCGAAACGAATCGCGCGCGGTTCTGCCGGGATCGAACATGGCGTTCGGGGAGAGGTCGCGAAGGTTGGCGCGGGTTCATCGCCACGATGCACGCCCCGGCCGTGAGGCACAATGTATGGGACCGTTAAGTTTTCATTAATCGTGAGCGATCCG
>JBIQLU010000232.1:0-3737 GCA_044463985.1 Gemmatimonas aurantiaca
GCCGCGCACTCCCGGCACATCACCGTGGCCGACGCCGGGCACGCGCCGCTGAACTCGACGGTTCCGCGCACGCTCGCCGGGACTTCGTCACGACTCACGGTCCGGAATCCGAAGCTCGGGAAGTAACGCTCGGCCGTGTTGGTGAGCAGATAGAGCGCGCGGATGCCGCGCGCCTCGGCATCCGAAATCACTCGCGTGACCAGCGCGCGGCCGAGTCCGCGCGAGCGCCATCCCGGCGCCACCGCAACGGAGCGGAGGAGCGCCTCGCCATCGCAGCGCTCGAGACCGGCCACCCCTACCACCTCGCCGCCTGCCTCCGCAACTACGAAGTCGCCCAGCGCCTCGCGCACACCATCGAGCGGTAGATCGCTCGCGGTAAGGAGCCGCTCGACCGGTGCCAGGTCGTCAGGAACGGCGGGACGCACCACCGGCACCTCACTTCTCGGGTCATGCATCGGGTCCTTCGACATCGTAGTATCCTCCGCGTCAGGCGCAGCAGCCGTCGTCACATCCGCAGTCGCGGGCAGCATCTCTCGCATCGCCGGTCGCGCTGACGAGCGTCTCGAGACGGCGCGGAGTGGCGGTGTCCACGACGGCGCCGGGCTTGGTAGCGCGAACGAAGCCGCTCATGATCCTGCCCTCCACCTGCGATGCCAGAGACGGATCGAGATCGGCCGTCTCTAGCAATGCCGCTACATCATCGCGCGAGTAGATGCGCGTGGGCTCGATGCCGGCGTTCTCGAACCCGACGTCCTCGAGCAGCTTCATGAACTCCGATTCCTCCAGCGCACCGGCCACACATCCAGTCCAGAGCGCCATGCTCTCCCTCACGACGTCCGGGAGTCCAGCGCGCGTGACCACGTCGCTCACCGCGAAGCGGCCGCCCGGCTTCAGCACCCGGAAGGCCTCCTCGAGCACCCGCCGCTTGTCGCCCGAGAGGTTGATCACGCAGTTGGATATGATCACATCCACCGTGTTCGACGGAAGCGGGATGGACTCGATGTGCCCCTTCAGGAACTCGACGTTGGTGGCGCCGGCCTTCGCCCTGTTCTCCAGAGCGAGCGCGAGCATCTCGTCGGTCATGTCGAGTCCATACGCCTTCCCAGTCGGGCCGACTCGCCGCGCCGAGAGAAGCACATCGATGCCGCCACCGGATCCGAGGTCGAGCACCGTCTCTCCCTCGTGAAGCTCGGCCAGCGCGGTGGGGTTCCCGCAGCCGAGCGACGCGAGGAGCGCCTCGGCGGGAATGCCGGCGGTGTCGCCAGCCTCGTAGAGGTCCGAGGTGATAGGGTCCCACGATTCGCGCTTCGCGTTGCAGCAGTGCCCGTCGTCGCCGACCGGCTTGCAGCAGACGCCGCCCGCAGTCGCGCCATCCGCGGCACGCAGCGCGGCGGCGCCGTAGCGCGCCCGTACGGTGGTACGGATCTCATCGAGAGTGCTCGGTACCGCGGTGGAGTACTCGCCCGATTCGTCGGTCATGGTCGCCTCATAATGATCAAGAAACGTTGATGCAATTCACAAAAAAAATCAGTCGCAGCACGTCCGCTGCCGGAGCACGCGGAGGGTGCCCTTCCCGGGCTGCAGTACGACCGCGATGTCATGGACCTCGCCCAGTGCCTCGGGAGCGATGCTGTAGTACGACCAGCGACCCTCGCGCCTGTCGGTCACGAGCCCCGCGTCCTTCAGCACGCGGAGGTGAAAGGAGAGGCGCGACTGCGCGGCGTCGAGCTCGTCCTGCAGCTCGCACACGCACCGCTCGCCGCCGCGCAGCATCTCGAGAATGGCGAGGCGGGTATCGTCGGAGAGCGCGTGAAAGAGCTCGGCGGCGCGGCGGAGATCCGGAGCGGTGCGAGTAGCGGTGGCCATGGCGGGGAAATTACATCAATCAAACTTGATTTGTCAACGGCGTGACGCATTCGCGAGCGCCCACTCCAGAGTGAAATCGGCCACCTCCTCCCAGCCGTCCTCGCCGATGGTGAAGTGGGTGCGGTCGGAAAATTCGTGGTAGGTGGTGGTCGCGGCGGACTTCGCGAAGAGCGCGTGGTTGGCGCGCGTGACCGCGGCCGGCACCACGTGATCGTTGCCACCAGCCACGAGGAGGAGCGGTGCGCGATCATCGTTCCGGAAGTCCACTGCAGTCGCGGCGTGCGGGTTGAAGTTCGCGAAGCTCGCCTGGAAAAGGAGATGGTTCGGGCCCGGCACGGCGTAACGATCGTAGAAGGCACGCGCGGCGGCAGCGTCCAGGTCATTCACGAACGCGTAGTGGAACTCTTCCGGCGTGAGCGCCACGGCGCGGTGCTGGTCGAACGGATTCTTCAGCGCGGGAAAGGACGACTTGAGCGTCGAGAACGGGAGCACGAAGATGCCCTTGGCCGGTGCCGGATCGATGGCCACGCCGGCCGCTCCGAGCCCGCGATCGAGAAGGATCTCCGTGATCAGGCCGCCGAACGAGTGCCCCATGATTATCGGAGGCGAATCGAGCTCGCGCACGATCCCGTCGTAGTGATCCACGACCTCTGTGAAGTCGAGCGCCGCGATGGCGGACGGGTCCGCGCGAAGCTGCTCGATGTCTCCCTCCATGCCCGGCCAACTGCGCGCGATTACGCGAAAGCCGAGTCCGGTGTAGCGCTCGACCCATCGCTCCCAGCAGAGCGCCGTCAGCCAGAGTCCGTGGATCAGCACAATCGTATCCGGCCCCTTCGGATCCTTCGCGATCCTCGTCGTCATGTCGTCTCCTGGCAGGTTGAGCGCGGAAGGATGCCGCAGCGCTCGCCGCGCGTCTTGCTCGAAATCGACGCCGCTGGATAGCTTCAAGCCGCCTTACCGGCTCAGTCGTCATACCATCCATCGACCACGACAGGAGGCGCGCACGGCCAGGGACATCGGGAGCGCGCTCGCTCTCATGGATGAGCATCTGGATGGGGCGATCTCGATCACTGACGTGGCGAGTGCGTGCGGGCTGTCTACCGATCACTTCATCCGCGCGTTCCGCAGGAGGATGCGAACCACGCCACACCGCTGGCTCGTCGAACGGCGGGTGGAGCGCGCACGACTGTTGCTTCGCGGCAGCGGCAGTCTCGCGGAGATCGCGCTCGCATGCGGCTTCGCGGATCAGAGCCACTTCACGCGCGTCTTCACGCGCATGGTCGGGTGCCCGCCGGGCGCGTGGCGCAGGGCCATCGGTTGACGATTTTCGACCACCCGAAGGAGGATCGGCGGATGAAGGAGTACACGGTAGGCTATTTCGTGGGCAGCCTCGCGAAGGAATCGATCAACCGGAAGCTGGCGCACGCGCTCACGCGGCTGGCACCCGGTGCGCTCACGATGCGCGAGATCCCGATCTCCAATCTTCCGTTGTACAGCTACGATTACGATCGCGACTACCCGCCTGTCGCTCGCGCGCTCAAGGAATCCATCGCGTCGGCTGACGCGGTGTTGTTCGTGACGCCGGAGTACAACCGCTCGATACCCGGCTCGCTCAAGAACGCCATCGACTGGGCCAGCCGTCCTTACGGCACCAACTCCTTCGCGCGCAAGCCGACCGCGACCATCGGCGCATCAGCGGGGAAGATCGGAACCGCGGTGGCACAGCAGCATCTCAAGAGCATTCTGAGCTTCTGCAACTCGCCGCAGATGAACGCGATCGAGGCATACATCCAGTTCACGCCGGGGCTGATAGATGCCGACGGCGAGGTCACCAACGAAGCGACCGCCGAATTCCTGCGCAACTACATGAA
>JBIQLU010000233.1:0-3722 GCA_044463985.1 Gemmatimonas aurantiaca
GCGCGTACGCGTTCTCGTCGTGCACCTCGCCCTGCAGCGGATAGCCGCGCGGCGGCGTCACCTCGGTGGGTGCGATGCGATCCTTCAGCGAATCCACCGGACGGAAAAAGGTGTGGTTCATCCCGAGCGGCGCGTACACGCGGTCTTGCAGGAAGCCATCCAGCGGCTGGCCACTGACTTTCTCGACGATGAACGCGAGCGTCATGGCGCCGAGATCGGAGTACACGTAGCGCCGTCCCGGGCGGTAGTCGAGCGACGTCGAGAGGACGATGCGGCGCGCGTCCGCCGGCGAGCTGGCCAGACGCCAGAGCGGCCGGTCGGGAGGGAGTCCGGAGCGATGCTCGAGGAGGAGCCGCACCGTGACGGAGTCCTTCAGGCCACCGGAGAACTCCGGCAGGTACTTCGAGACGGGATCATCGAGACCGATCAGCCCCTCGTCGTACAGGATCATCACCGCCGTGGTGGTGCCCACTACCTTGGTGAGCGACGCCAGGTCGTAGATGGTTTCCGAGGGTGACACCGCGGGGCTCGACTTCGCCCAGTCGAGGTGCCCGAACCCCTTGTGCCAGACGGAGGCGCCCTTGCGCCCAACCACGACGGCCGCGCCTGGGAAGCCACCCGCCTTGATGCCGTGCTGCACCACGCGGTCGATTACGCGCAGGCGTGCTGCCGACATGCCGACGGCGGCCGGCGCCTTTACCGGAAGACCTTCTCCGCCAGCGATGGCGAGAGCGGCGAGGAGCACAGTGAACACGGCAAACCCCTTCGGAACGACGAAGCATGCCCGGATGCGGTCGGCGCAGCCGGGAGCGGGTGCGACTGCTACGGGATGACAGGCAAGATCGGGCGCAGCGGGATCGACCGGCTGACTGCGATGAACCTGGCGGGCAAGGACTGCGTAGGGAGAAACGCGGAACCGGTGCGCTGAACGCACCCGTATCGCGAAAATAGACGATAGAGCGCGTCAATCGCAAGACGAAGCGTCAGTTGGAGCGTAACATGACAGCCAGCGACGAGCCGCGAAGCGGCGAGAGAAGCGTGTCGAACGAGGTGGACGCGCGAACGGAACACGCGGAGAAGGGTAGTGCCACTGATGCGTTCGCGCAGCAGGCCGTTGCGCGATCCAGCCACCAGGAGCGCCCCGCCGCGGGCAACCCTCGGCCCCGGCCGGGTGACCAAATCGGTGACGGCATGGAAACGGATCAAATCACTATCCGGCGCGCCATCGATGGAGATGAGCGAGCACTGCGACAGCTCTGGTCGCAGTACGCTCCGCGCATCGAAGCCGTGGTGCTCCGCCTGGCGGGCGACCCGGATCTAGCCGCCGACATCGCGCAGGAGGTGTGGATGCAGATCTTTCGCGCGCTTCCGACTTTCCGCGGCGACTCGCGCTTCGGTACATGGGCGCACCGCATCGCGGTGAACCGTACGCTGAACGCGCTCCGCAAGGCGCGGCGCACGAGTCGGATGGAAGTCGAGATCACCGAGGACGCTGCGCTGGTGGAAGCCGGCGAGGATCGGGCCTTCGTGGCCACCACGATCGAGCGTGCCGCGGCGCGGCTTCCCGAGGGTGCGCGAACCGTGTTCGTTCTGCACGATGTCGAGGGGTACACGCACGAGGACATTGCACGCGAGCTGGGCATCACCGCGGGCGCGTCCAAGTCACAACTGTTCAAGGCGCGCGCGAAGCTACGCCGGCTGCTTGCGCCGCTGCTGGATGTCCCGGAGCCGGCTGCGGATGGAGTTCATGCGACACCTGGATCCTGAACGGCTCGCCGCCATCGGCGACAGCGAGCCGACTGCCGAAGAGGCCGAGCACCTGGCCGAGTGCACGCACTGCGAGCGCGAACGGCTGGCGCTGCGAGAGCTGATTGCGCTTTCGCGCTCCGAGGGTGTGGCTCCGCTTCAGGCACCACTCACGAATTGGGAAACGCTTTCCGCGCGGCTCCGCGACGAGGGACTCCTTCGTCCCGCTGGCGCGTCGCTTTCGCTGGTTCAGGGCGACGCGGCTCCGGCCGCCGCGCCCGTGACACTCGCAGCATATGGTGGGCGCGCTCGCACGGATGGTGGCCGCGGTCCGAATCGAAGCTGGCTGCGCGCGGCCGCCGCCGTGCTCATCGCGGCGGGCGGGCTGGCCATGGGACGCGCCACCGCGAACGTGTCGTTCTCGCCTGCTTCCTCCGGCGACCTCGAAGCGCGCGGCGAATTGGCGGGAGCGTCGCTCGCATCGGGGATGGTCGGCGCCGATTCCATCATGTCCATCGAAGATGCGCTGTCCATGATGCGGCGCGCCGAGAGCGAGTACCGACTCGCGGCGGCGTACATCGCGGCGTCCGACACCACCGGTTCCACCGGCGCGGTGGGCGTCGATCGCTACCGCGCGCGGCTCGCCGCGCTGGACCGCGTATCCGACGCGGCACTGGCTGCGGTGAACGAAGCGCCGGCGGACCCCATCGTCAACCAGTATCTCATCTCCACGCGCGCGGCCAGGGCCGCCACGCTGCAGCAGCTCGAGAGTTCGCTGCCGCCGGGGATGTCGTTGACTTCCTACTGACCGGATGATCCGTATGTACATCAGCAACTCGGCGGTTCGCCGCTCGCGGCACGGATCGGGTAGACCGACGCCGCTCGGCGTGGCACCGGCGGTGGCGTTCCTCACCGCCGTGGCTCTTCCGCTGGCAGCGTCGCCACTGACGGCGCAGCGCACCACGACACCCTCGCGGAGCTGCGATAGCTGCGATCTGCAGGACAGCCTGGCCGCCGTTCAGCGCGAGTACGAGCGCGTGCGCGAGGATTATCAGCGGATCGCGGCCAAGGCGATGCAGCAGCAGATCCAGGCCACACGTGCGCGTATCGAAGCGTCTCGCGCGGACCGCGAGCAGACGTTCGCGCGCCTCCGGGCGCTGTCGAACGCTCCGGCAGGCTGGCTGGGACTCACATTCTCGGGGTCCTACTCGGTTACGCAGAGCGGCGATGAGAAGGCCACGATGCGATTCGAGGACTACCCGACCGTCGAAGCGGTGGATCCTGGTTCGCCAGCGGAACGAGCGGGGATCAAGGCGGGTGACAAGCTGCTCTCGCTCGATGGGCACGACCTGACGGAGGGCTTGCCTCCCTTCTCCGAGCTCCTCCGGCCGGGCGCCCGCCTCGATGCCAGGATCAGTCGCGGCGAGAGTACGCGCGACGTCACCATCAACGTCACGAAGCGGCCGAACAACTACGCCTCGAGCTGGGGGAACTGGGCTGCGCCCGAAGCGCCGATGCTCCCACCCAATGCGCCGACCCCTCCCGCCGTCTGGGACGATGCGTCGCGTGCGCTCGTCCAGGTATTCCCGCCCGCGATCTCCGTGCGCGCCATGCCGTCGCTTCCGGCGCTGGCGCCGATGGCCGAGGGGATGACGCTGAGCTTCTCGGGGAGCCCGACGCTCTCGTTCGGCTTCTCGACCGGAGCGATCGCCGGTGCGCAGGTGCTGCGCGTGGACGAGTTGAGCGACTACTTCGACGTGAAGGACGGCCTGCTGGTACTGCACGTGGTGCCGGGCACGCCGGCGGCTCGGGCCGGCCTGCGCGCGGGCGATGTGATCCGCCGCGCGGGCGACCGCACGATCACCACGCCGAACTCGCTCCAGCGCGCGCTCGCCTCATCGGACTCGCGGGACATGAAGCTCGACATCGTCCGCAAGGGGAAATCGCGCACCGTCGAACTGAAGTGGGATTGAACG
>JBIQLU010000234.1:0-3718 GCA_044463985.1 Gemmatimonas aurantiaca
CGCGAAGGTGTTGCTAACGGTGGTTGGCGGGAAGGTGGTCTACGAAAGCGAGGGGGCGGAACTGGCGGGGAAGTGAACGGAACAGATTGTGGAGCAGGAAGCAGAAAGCAGGAGGCAGATGGTTCGGTGGGCCCGCGCTTTGCGTTGGGGGGCAGGCATGATGAAGCCAGCGATATTCACAGCCACGCTCGCCACCGTAGTCGCGCTCGCGGGCTGTTCGATGACTCCGACAAACGATGTCGGGCCTTCCGATACCACGGCTCGGGCTTCCTCCAGCGCGCCCGAGTCGGATAGCGCCGAGGTCGCACGCCTGGAGCGCGAAGCGCTGGCGCTGGCGCACAACGACGGCTGCGACAGCGCGGGACAATGTCGAGTAGCTCCGGTGGGCGCGAAGGCGTGCGGCGGCCCGCGCTACTGGATCGCCTGGTGTCCGATCACCACCGATTCCGCCGCGCTGTACGATAAGCTCGAAGAGCTGAGGGCGGCGGAGACGACCTACAACCAGGTGCACGGCGTCGTCTCGGACTGCAGCGTAGTGCCGCCTCCGACTGCCACGGTGAGCGCCGGCGTCTGCATGGCGGCAGCAAATTGAACGACGGGGTCAGGTACTTCATGTAGAGGTCCCCCGGCAGCGTTGCTGCCGGGGGACCTCTACATGAAGTACCTGACCCCGTCGTTCAATTCTCAGTATTCCGCCAGCTCCACGTACGCCCTGGCAAAATCGTCCACCTGGGGAAGAATCGCGTCTTCCAGTCGAGGGGCGTAGCCCACGAAGGTGTCGGTAGCCGCGACGCGCCTTACGGGGGCGTCGAGCCAGGCGAAGCAGTCGTTGGCGATCGAGGCGGCGATCTCGGCGCCGTAGCCCCACGAAATCGCGTCTTCGTAGGCGACGATCACGCGCGAAGTGCGCTTGACCGATTCGTAGACAGTCTCCTTGTCCCACGGTGAAAGTGTGCGCAGGTCGATGACTTCCACGTCGAGGCCGTCTTCGGCTGCCTGGTTCGCCGCGGTGAGTGCGCGCTGCACAGTTGCGCCGTACGTCACCACCGTCATGTCGCGCCCGGGGCGAACGATCTTCGCCTTGCCGAACGGAATCATGAAGTTGGGGCCCGGATAGCGTCCCTTGTTGTACGTCTGACGATAGAGATGCTTGTGCTCCAGGAAGATCACCGGGTCGTCGCAGCGTATCGCAGTGCGCAGAAGCCCGTTCGCATCGAGAGCCGTCGAGGGACACACCACGCGCAGGCCCGGGCAGTGCGCGAAGAGCGAAGCGCCCGTCTGCGAATGGTAGATGGCGCCGCGGATGTAGCCGCCGTACGTCACGCGCACCACCACGGGCGCGCTGAACGTGTTGTTCGAGCGCCAGCGCATGGTGGCGAGCTCGTTACGGAGCTGCATGTACGCCGGCCAGATGTAATCGAAGAACTGGATCTCGGCGACCGGCTTGAACCCCCGGAGCGCGAGCCCGATGGCGCGCCCCACGATGTTCGCTTCGGCGAGCGGCGAGTTGTAGACGCGCGCGCTGCCGAACTCCTTCTGCAGCCCCCACGTGACTTTGAACACGCCGCCCTTCCCCTTCACCTTCCCCATGTATCGCTCGCGCGATACGTCGGCCACGTCCTCGCCGAACACGAGCATCCGCTCGTTGCGACGCATCTCGTCCTTCATGCAGACGTTGAGCAGGTCGACCATGGTGGTGGGCTCGCCGTTGAACTGCGGGTCGTCCTCCGTGTCGAACTGCTCGCCGGTGGGATCCACGTCGGGCGAATAGACCGCGAAGTGGACCGAGCTCGCTTCCGGCTGCGGCTCCTCGAGTGCGGCGTCGACCGCCTTGTCGATCTCCGCGTCCACCTCTTCCTTGATGCGCGCGATGTCCAACTCGGTGGCGTGCCCTTCCGCGACCAGCCATTCGGGGAAGGTCGTGATCGGATCGCGCGCGGCGTCCGCTTCGCGCTCCTCGGGCGGCCGATACATCACTTCATCGTCCGACAGCGAGTGCGAGTAGGGGCGGATGACGTGTGCGTGTACGAGAGCGGGCCCCTTGCGCTTGCGGGCGTACTCGACCGCCTTCGTCATCGCGGCATGGCTCGCGACGAAATCACAGCCATCGACTTCCTGGACTAGGAGGCCCGGGAAGCCGCGCACTATCTGCGAAATACTTCCGCCCGCCGTGTTCACCTCGACGGGAACGGAGATCGCATAACCGTTGTCTTCGACCACGTACACCACGGGGAGCTGGAGATTGCTCGCCGTGTTGAGCGATTCCCAGAACTCGCCCTCACTGGTCGTACCATCACCTGTGGAGACGTAAACGACCTCGTCGTCCTGGAATCCCTCCGCGACTCCGATGAGCTTCGCGCGGAGCGATGCCTCGGCGCATCCCACCGACTGCAGAAACTGGGTCCCGGTGGGTGAGGAGGACGACACGATGTTCAACTTCTTCGAGCCCCAGTGGCTCGGCATCTGCCGGCCGCCGGATGCGGGATCCGACGCGGCACCAACCGCCTCGAGCAGCATCTCGGTTGGAGTGACGCCGAGCTGAAGGCAGAGGGCGCGATCGCGATAGTACGGGAAGAACCAGTCGTAACCGGAGCGCAGGGCGAGCGCTGCCGCCGTCAGGATTCCCTCGTGCCCCGCGCCCGATATCTGGAAGAAGATCTTGTTCTGCCGCTTGAGCTGGATCTCCTTGTCATCCAGCCTGCGGGACAGGTACATGGTGCGGAATGCGGCGAGGAGCTGCTCGCCGCCGAGGCTCGCTGTACTCCCGCGCTCGGCGCGTGTCTGAGTAGCCATATGAAAAAAACAGAAAGAGTAGAGTGGCTCGCCTATGGTTCAGAATATACCACCAGCCCGCACCCACCTGCCACCGGCGGGAGAGGCGCGAACGCGCGGGTGCGCACTGGCACCCGGTCTGCGTATGTGACATGCCCACACCCTCAGGGAGAGAAGATGACCACGGCTTCTACGGGCCATTGCATATTCTGCGACATGATTCATGGCGCCGCAGAGGTGTCGATGTGCTACGAGGACAGCGATGCACTGGCGTTCATGGACATTCAACCGGTGAATGCCGGCCACACTCTCGTTGTACCGCGCCAACACTTCGAGTCGTTCGAGGATCTCCCGCACGATCTGGGACTGCATCTGTTCGAGGTCGCGATGCGGCTGGGACCGGTGATCCGGAAGGTGTCGGGGCGGGAAGGGATGAACCTGGTAGTGTCGAGCGGGACTGCTGCGGGGCAGGACGTTTATCACTTCCACATCCATCTGATTCCGCGGCGCGCGGGCGATGGATTCGACGTGAATCTTCCCTTCGACGGCTCGATGATGCCCGATCGTACCCAACTCGACGCCATGGCCGCGCGAATAATCTCCAGCCTCCGCGATCCGATGGCGCGCGGGCGGTCGGTGAGAGCGAAGGTGGCGTAGGGCGGAAGACAGAAAGCAGAGAGCAGAAAGCAGAAAGCAGGAACTGCACACCAGTCATTGTCGTCCCCGCGAAAGCGGGGACCCAAGTTCGACGGAGTAACATGGATGCGCGCCTACGCGGGCATGACTCGAGCGCCCGCTTGCGCGGGCATGATCAAATGAGTGTGCAGTTCCTGCTTTCTGCTCTCTGCTTTCTGTCTTCTGAGGTCTTAGTTGTTCCTCACTGCCTTTACCGCGGTCGCCAGCTCGTGCGCGGTGCGGCTGAGGTGGGTGGCGGCGTCGTTGAGCG
>JBIQLU010000235.1:0-3706 GCA_044463985.1 Gemmatimonas aurantiaca
GTGAGCTCGGTGGAACTCATACTCGCGGTGAAGTGAATGGGCGCCGTGAAGGGAGCGATAGTTCGTCTCCGCGCGCTTCTCCGGCGCCGCGAGACCGAGCTCGATCTGGATGAGGAGATCGGGTTTCACATCGAGCTCGAGATCGAGAAGAACCTTCGCCTCGGCTTCGCGCCCGACGAGGCGCGGCGGCGCGCCCTGGTGGCGTTCGGAGGAGTCCAGCGCGTGAGGGAGGAGCATCGCGACGTGCGCGGCGTGCGCTGGATGCGCGAGGGAGCGGCGGATGCGCGCCACGCGTTGCGCGCCCTGGGGAAAGCGCCGACGCTCACCATCGCCGCGGTGCTCACTCTCGCGCTCGGAATCGGCGCCAACACCGCGATCTTCTCCGCGGTGAACGCCGTGATATTGCGTCCGCTTCCCTTCCACGATCCGGCTCGACTCGTGATGCTCTGGGAGGAAAACCCGGACAAGGGGTGGAACCGGAACGTGGTGGCGCCCGCGAACGCGCTCGACTGGCGCGAGCAGGTGCAGGGGTTCGAGGATGTCGCGGCGTACAACGGCTTCCCCGGCAGCACCACGCTCACAGGTGTGCCCGGCGAGGAGCCGCGGCGCGCGGCAGTCGCCCGGGTGACGGGGAATTTCTTCGCCGTGCTCGGCGTGCGCGCGCAGCTCGGCCGCATGTTCCGAGATGATGAGACGTGGAGCTCGCAGCCGCGCGTGGCGGTTCTGAGCGACCAGCTCTGGCGCGAGCGGTTCGGTGCGGACCGCGGGGTCATCGGACGCACCGTTCAGCTCGAGGGCGTGGATTACCAGGTGGTGGGAGTCGCGCCGCCGAGCTTCGTATTTCCGGATGAGAGCGTGGAGCTGTGGCTCCCCACGCGCTGGAACGCGGAGGACAGGTCGCAGGTGTGGTTCCGCCGCGCGCACTGGCTCCACGCCGTGGCGCGCCTTCGGCCCGGCGTGTCGCTCGAGCGTGCAGATGCGGAGCTGCAGACGGTGGTGCGCCGGCTCCAGCTCCAGTACCCGGAGACGAATACCCATATGGGTGCGGGGATGACGCCGCTGCACCAGTACCTGGTGGGCGACACGCGGCTCCCGCTGCTCGTGCTCCTGTCGGCCGTGTCGCTGCTTCTGCTCATAGCATGCGCGAACGTGGGCAACCTGCTGCTCGTGCGCGCGGCCGGACGCGAGCGCGAGGCTGCGTTGCGACTGGCGCTCGGGGCAGGGCGCGGACGGCTCGTGCGGCAGGCGCTCGTCGAGAGCCTCGTACTCTCGGCGCTCGGAGGTGCGGCGGGGCTCGCGCTCGGCTGGTGGGGTACGCGCGTGCTGCTGGCGCTGCAGCCGGCCGGGATGCTTCCCACTCGAAACGTGGGCGTGAGCTGGGGAGTGCTCGGCTACGTGATGCTCGCCACGGTCGCCAGCGGCCTGCTCTTCGGCATCGCTCCGGCGTTGTGGGGCGCAAGGCGTGCACCCGCCGAAGTGCTGCAGGAAGGCGGGCGGAGCGGGAGCGACAGCCGGCGCATGCGTCGCTGGGGAGATGCGCTGGTAGTAGCGGAAGTCGCGCTGGCGCTCGTGCTCACGCTCGGCGCGGGACTGCTCGTGCGTTCACTTCAGCAGTTGCGTGGAGTGGACCCCGGCTTCGACGCGAACGGCACACTTGCAGCATCCATCTCGCTTCCGGGCACGCGATACGACAGCGAGGCGAAGGTCAGCGCATTCTTCGCGCTGCTACTCGAGAGAGCGCGTGCGCTTCCCGGTGTCGAGGGATCGACGGCGGTGTCCACGCTCCCGCTGAGCGGCACCGAGTGGACCAGCGACTTCGCCATCGCCGGGCGTGCGGCCGATGATTACGGCACCGAGGTCGCACACCGTGAGATAGTCCCGGGGTATTTCCATACGATGCGAGTTCCGCTCGTCGCGGGGCGTGACTTCACGCGGGACGATCGCGCGGATGCGCAGCGCGTAGTCATCATCAACGACGTGCTCGCGAAGAAGTACTTCCGCGGAGAGAACCCGATCGGCCAGAAGCTCGCCTTCGACAGGATTCCCGATTCGAGCTCCGTGTGGCGCACGATAGTGGGCGTGGTGGGGAGCGAGCATCAGGTGGACATGGCGACCGAAGCGCGGATCGAGATATTCGCCCCGCTCGCCCAGGATCCGCGAGGCGATATGAACGTCGTGCTGCGCACGGAGTCCGACCCGGCGGCGCTGGCTCCGGCGCTGCGACGTCTGGTGCAGGAGATGGATCCGTCGCTGGCGATCGGCAGTGTGAGAACCATGGCGCAGGTTCGTGCAGAGTCGCTCGCGTTGCAGCGATTCCTCACCACGCTTCTGACGACCTTCGCTGCGATCGGCGTGCTGCTGGCGTTGATCGGCGTGTACGGTGTGATGGCCCAGCTCGCGCGGCGTCGCTCGCGCGAGATGGGGATCCGGATTGCGCTGGGCGCGAGCGGAACGCGCATCGAGCGGATGATGGTCTTCCATGCGCTCGCGCTGGTGGCGATGGCGATCGCGCTGGGGACGCTGCTGGCGCTCGTCGCGACACGTGCGCTGGGCGCGCTGCTCTTTCACGTAGCGCCCCTCGATCCCGCCACGTTCATCGCAGTGCCGACTCTGCTTGCGCTCACGGCCGTACTGGCCACCTGGTTCCCGGCGCGCCAGGCGTCGCGCGCCGATCCGGCGGTGGTGCTCAGGGGGGAGTGAGTAGCAGCGACGCCTCAGATGGGCGCGAACAGCTTCTCGAGCGAGAGCACGAGCGGGAGGACGGCACCCCGCGGCATCCAGGTGAGCTGATCGCTGGCGGTCTGCGGCGTGAGGTCGTCAGGGAGCCAGACTTCTGCGGCGCGCTCCTCGGGATCGACTACCCAATAGCACTCCGTGTGATGCCGCTGGTAGATGAGTCGTTTGGTGAAGCGATCGGCGCGCGCGGAGCTCGGGCTGGTCACTTCGATGGCGAGCAGCAGCTCACGCATGCTCGACCAGTCGAGCGACTTCGCACTGGCGACCGGCACGACGAAGATGTCGGGCTGGAGCAGCACATCGCGCCGCCCCCACGAGATGTCGGCGGGCGAGGCGAAGGGGTGGCCGATGCGCTCGACCTCCAGATAGTGGCTGATCGAGAGGAGGAGACGCTTGACGACTTCCTGGTGCCATGCATGCGGCGCGGAGCTCACGAGGAGTTCGCCGTTCGCGGTCTCGTACCGCGGCCAACTGCCGGCCGCACGCTCGTTGAGCTCGCGGACCATTTCGGCGGTGTAGAAATCGGTCGGTGAGGGCATGCCCGTACCTCGCCTCGGCGCAGGGGTAAATGCAAGTGGGGGACATGGCACCAGTATGGCGTGGCCGGCATGGTGGAGCATCACCATTCGAACGCACTCCGACCGGATTCACGCACCCCGTCCCGCGCCGTCGGAGACATACGCTTCGGCGTCGCTCTTCCGCGGCCATTCCAGCGCCCACATGCGCCGACCCTCGGCTCTTGTGTATAATGCTGCGACGCGCAATCATGCAGCGTCCTCAACCGGCAAGGAATCGACCATGACTACCGCGGCCGCTCCGAAAGGCTCCTCCCTCTTCGAGGATATCATCGAGATCTTCGCATCCCCAGCGAAAGTCTTCGCGCGCCGGAAAGGGCGTAGCTTCTGGCTCGCACTGCTCATCTACGCGGTGCTCACCGCGGCTCTCGTGGTCGGCACCCGACCACTGATGC
>JBIQLU010000236.1:0-3692 GCA_044463985.1 Gemmatimonas aurantiaca
GTGCGCGATGCGAAGTGTTCCCCGGGACGCAGTATCACCGAAGGGAAGCGCGGCTCGTTCACGGCATTCGGGAAGTGCTGCGTTTCGAGCGCCACCGCGCCCTGCGGTCGGAAGCGCGGTCCGTCTCGCCCGGGGGAGTCGCCGCCGAGCGCGTTTCCGGTATAGAGCTGCATCCCCGGCTCGGTGGTGAGCACTTCCAGCGTGCGGCCGCTCCGCGGCGAATGCAGGCGCGCCGCGAGCGCGAGATCACCATCCGCTTCGTCCCGATCGAGCACGAAGTTGTGGTCGTAGCCGTCGCCGATGCGCAACTGTTCGTCGTCCGCGCGGATGCGCTCGCCGATCGTGTGTGGCCTCGTGAAGTCGAAGGGGGTGCCGGCCACGCTGCGGATCTCGCCGGTCGGGATGAGCCGTGCGCTCATCGGCGTGAAGGCTGATGCGGCGATGTACAACTCGTGGTCGAGCACGTCGTTCACGCCGTCGCCGCCGAGGTTGAAGTACGAGTGCTGCGTGAGGTTCACGGGGGTTGGGCGGTCGGTTGTGGCGTGGTAGTCGAACGCGAGCTCGCCGTGCACCGTGAGGGTGACGCGTACACTTACTTCGACGGTGCCGGGGTATCCCTCCTCGCCGTCGGGGCTCACGTAGCGCAGCGTCACCCCAACATCACTCCCCTCGGCGAACGGCTCCGCGTCCCACACCACTCGCTGAAATCCGATGGTTCCGCCGTGCAGGTGGTCGTGTCCCACGTTGGTGGTGAGCTGCCATGTCGTGCCGTCGAGCGTGAAGCGACCGTTCGCGATCCGGTTGGCGCAGCGGCCGATGAGCGCACCGGTTGCCATCGAGTCGCTCTCGTACGCGGCAAGCGTGTCGTGGCAGAGCGTGACTTCGGCGAGCATGCCCGCGCGATCCGGTGTCTCGACGGAGACCAGTGTACCACCGTACGTCATGATGCGCGCTCGGATCCCCGATCCGTTGGCGAGCGTGAATATCTCCACCCGCTCGCCGGCGCGCGTGGTGCCGAATGGCGCGCGCTCCACGCGTGGCGTGTCATCACCGGGGGCCGTCGCGCCGTGCCCGGCCACGACTCCGCTTTGGTGGCCGTTCACGTGAACGCCACTCCATCGAGTCCCGGCGGGATCGCCAGGCCGAGCGCACGGAGCGCGCTCGGCATTATGTCCACGGTTCTCCGAGGACGCCTCGGCAGCGGGCGATTCGCGAGGAGCGGCACCAGCATGTGCTCGCGATGGAGCGCGCCGTGCGTGCTCACGTGGGGAATGGGTTCGTAGTGCGCACGGAAGTCCCGGCCGCGCGCGGCAGAGATGATGATTTCCCCAGCACGCGATGAGCCCGCGAGGTTGATGATCTGCACCAGCGAATCGGGGTAGTCGGTCGGCATCGTGGCTTCGTGGCTCTCGCGCGAGTCGAGCGTGAGCAATGGCGCACTTCCCAGGCCGAGCGGATCGCCGCTCCCTGGTCTGTACGAGTAGCGCTTGCCGTCCCGCTCCACGAACGCGGTGCCGCGCTCGCGCGAACGTACTTCGCAGCGCGTGTCGGAGTGCGGGAGGAGGAGCAGGTCCACCGAGTCGCGTTCGAGAAGTGTTTCGACGAGCGGCTCCCACTTCGCGCGCAGCTCCGGCCACCACGGACGTTCGCGGCGTGCGAGCTCGAGGTACAGGTGCGCCATCGCGTTGCCGCTCACCATCACCGCGACTTCCGGTCGCCGCGTGTAGACCCACGGATGCGAGATGACGCGGTGCCCGAGCGAAGCGACATGGGCGGCGATGTCATCGTGCTTTCGAACTTCCGAATGTCCGTGGTCGCTCACCACCCAGAGCGTCGTGTCGTCCCAGCGTCCCGCGCGCTCCGCGTCGTCGCGGATGCGCGCAACGGCGTCATCCACTATCCGGAGCGCGCCGTGTGCGGGAGATGAGTCGTGGCCCGATGCGTGCGACGTCTTGTCCAGCCCGAGGAGCGCCACGAAGCTGAGCTCGGGCCGACGCTCGCGGATACGCCGCGCGGCTTCGCTCGCCACGTGGCGGTCGATGTCGAGCCACCCGGCGACGTTGCCGCTCCAGTGTGTGCGTGCGATTCGTGTCAACAGGCGCAGCCCCGGCCCCACTTTTTCGCGCCTCCGCGCGCCGCGCGCGATCATGCTCATGGCGGAGAAGCGCGAACGTACGAGCTCGAAGAGGGTCGGCGCTTTCGCATCGAGGTCGCGGTCCATGTGGCGCATGTCGCTGCCGAGGTAGCTGCGGCAGTGAGGACGCACCGTGCAGCGGGTACGGGCGCGATCGTACCAGCGGAGTCCCGGGAGACCTATTGGGCCAGGGAATCGTCCGGTGAGAAAGGGCGCGTACGCGGGGCCCGTCACCGACGGAAACACCGTGGTCAGCGCATGCAGGCCGCCTTCGGAGCGGAGGCGTGCAAGCGCGGGGAGCGTGCCGTTCGCGATGCCGGCATCGAAGCTGTCGGCACGTGCGCCGTCGGCCACCAGAATTATCAACGACATCGCATTATCGAGAGGCGTCGCCGTCCGGGTCGCAGTCACTCGGTACCTATCAAACGACCCGGGCACTAGCTTACGGCCGGCGCGGCGGCCGCACGAGCACCCGAGGTATGGAGAAGTCTAGCACATGAACGAATCGAAGCGCTGACATGGCGGCCAGGAAGCGGAAGCCGTCCAACGGAAAGTCGCCGACAGGCGAAAAGAAGAACCACGTGACGACCGCGACGGGTCGCCGTGCGAATCGCGCCGTTCGCGAGGAAGCGGAGAAGGAGTCGCGCGAAGGATTGCGCGAGCGAACGGAGGCCGGACATCGGAAGGCCGGTCGTGTTCCACCGTCCGACGGCAATGGCGCGCGCCAGAAGGGCGCTGTGCGCGTGCTCGATCAGCGGCCCATCGACCAGTCGCTGCGCGACTACATCCCGCCGTCGATCACCGAAGACCAGAAGCTCCTGCGCCCCGGTGGCGACGAGGCTGCGGACTTCACGCGCACGGATCCGTGGCGCGTGCTGCGCATCACCTCGGAATTGATCGAAGGGTTCGACACGCTCGCCGGCGTCACGAAGGGTGTCACCGTATTCGGCTCGGCGCGTGTCGGGCCCGACGACCCGCAGTACGAGGCGGCGCAGGAGACGTCACGTCTTCTGGCGGAGGCCGGCTTCTCGATCATCACCGGTGCGGGTCCGGGAATCATGGAAGCCGCGAACAAGGGCGCGCGCATGGGCGGCGGCCCGTCGATCGGCTGCAATATCGAGCTCCCGTTCGAGCAGGGTGCCAATCCGTACGTCGACACTCTGATCAACTTCCGCTACTTCTTCGTGCGGAAGACGATGTTCATCAAGTACTCGGTGGGCTTCATCATCTTTCCCGGCGGTTTCGGCACGCTGGACGAGCTCTTCGAGGCTCTCACCCTGATTCAGACGGGGAAGATCTACCACTTCCCCGTGGTGATGTTCGGCCGCCACTACTGGGCCGGCCTCGTTCGCTGGCTCCAGTCGCGCGTGCTGCTGGAGAAGAAGATCTCGGCCGGCGACATGGACCTCATGCTCCTCACCGACGATCCCGCCGAGGCCGCGCGCGCAGTGATCGAGGCGTACGAGGCGGGGAGGTAGGACGACGGCCAGAGGGCAGGCGGCAGGAAGCAGTTGAGAAGGAAACAGGGGACAGGCGACAGGAAACAGGAACTGCACAC
>JBIQLU010000237.1:0-1337 GCA_044463985.1 Gemmatimonas aurantiaca
GGGGAGAATCCCGGAAATCGCGCGCATCACTTCCGATTGGCACCGCATGACTCGGGTGAAGCAGGGCCTTGGGCGCCCCCCCCCCTGCACAGTCCGCCGCTGGCGCTCCCGACCAAAATATGGTAAGACTCTCCTACATGCGTTTTCGCGAGAACGAATCGAGGCCTCCGCCCTTTCCGCGAAGATCGAAGCGGCGACGGCCCGCAGCACCCCTGGCGCCGATGCGCGAAAGTCGGTTGCGACGCCGAGCGGAGACGCACCCGTAGCGGATGAGCAGGATCCCAGTCACGAGGGTTGAAGATGGGTGGGAAGAGCGATGCGCCGGGCCGCCGTGAGGCGGCCGCGCTTCCCGATGCCGCTTCACCAAGGCGGGTGGTAGCTCTGGTGGCGAGAGAAGAGGATCGTCGCGAGGTGAGCGAGGTCCTCGGAGCGGATGTGGAGCTCCACTTCTGTTCGCGCAGCGAAGAACTGTTTCGCATCGCGAGCGAGCTGCGGCCGCATGTCGTAGTAGTCGATCCCATCGACGCCGACGGCAAAGTCACGACTCCCACGATTCAAGCTCTGAAGGCTGCGCTCCCCATGTTGCAGGTCGTGTATTGCATGGACCTCTCCGCGCGCGCCGTGCGGAGCGCGATGGAGGGATGGGCGATGGGACTCGTCTTTCGACATCAGCAGGAGTTGGGGGCGACGCTACGAACCGCAATCGCGCGTGCGCCACGCGCCGGTTCGCCCGGCTTCGTTCTCGAGACGACTTCCGCGCTCGTTCCAACCGAGCTCCGAAGCTACTTCTCGCTGTGCGCCTGGAATGCGCCGAGGATACCGAACGTCCTCACCGCTGCGCGGAACCTTGGCATCAGATATCGCACGCTGGCGAATCGTTTCCGCGTCGCAGGCCTGCCACCCCCCAAGGAAGTACTCGATTGGTTCCGCTTCCTGCATGCCGCGTGGCGTGTGGAGCACACTCGTGCAAACCGCGAAGCCATCGCGCGCCAATCAGGCTTCAGCAACGGCTACCACATGGCCAGGAGACTACGTCGCTGCACGGGGCTCACGTGGACCGAGCTGCATGAACGCGTCGGATTTCACGGACTGCTGACGATGTTCGAAGACAGACTGCGAGAAGCTCCCATCGCAGATGACGCGACGTCGCGAGGCCAGGCGCTGCCGAATGCTCCGGATGACGAATCGGGAGGGCGATCGGATTCGGAAACGTGACTCCTCGAAGGATTCGGAGAGGTTCGGCGTCAAGCAGGCGATGTCAGCCGGAATATCGCTCGCGAAGTGCGCGAGTTTGCACGTTTCGTAGCTAATCCTGCACGTTTCGTAGCTCGCCAGAA
>JBIQLU010000237.1:1437-3624 GCA_044463985.1 Gemmatimonas aurantiaca
GACGCATCGTCTCGAGAAGCCATTCGCGCGGAACTGGCAGAACTCGCGTCGGTAGAGTTCTGCACGAGCGCCCGAGAGCTGTTCCGACTCGCATCCGATCGGAAGACTGCGCTGGTGTTCACGGAGCCGCGCGATGCCGCGGGCAGACGAACGGCGCCTGTGCTGCAGTCGCTGGCAGTGATCCGCCCGCGCGTGCAGGTAGTGATATACCTGGAACTCTCGGTTCGCGACGTTCGTGACGCGCTCGAGCGCTGGGCCAGCGGAGTGATCGTAAGGGGTCGCGAGCAGATCGCACCAACGCTCCGCACCGCCCTCGCGCGCGCTCCGCGCATCGGCTCGCCCGGGCGAGTCCTCGAGGGCACGGCGGCGCTCGTCCCACCGGAAGTGCGGCGATTCTTCATTCACTGCGCGTGGCGAGCGAGCAGACTCGCAACCGCCCGGGAAGCGGCGGCCGGATTGCGAATTCCGTATCGTACGCTGGCGGTACAGCTCGCGATGGCGGCGCTTCCGAGTCCAAAGGAAGTTCTCTCCTGGTATCGTCTACTGCATGCCGCGTGGCACATGGAACTCTCGCACTCGAGCCGTGAGAGAGTCGCGGCCGATACCGGCTTCAGCTCGGGCGCGAAGCTGGCCGCGACACTTCGCCGCCACGCCAATATCTCGTGGACCGAGCTCCGTGAGCGAGTCGGCTTCAACGGGTTGCTGGAGTCGTTCGAAGAGCGGATAGGTGCGAGTGCGCAGCGAACGAGAGGATCATCCGCCAGCGAATCTCCGAAGCGATCGCATCCTGAATGACATTGCCAAATTCGCATCTGTTCCTGCCGATTTCGAGTCTCGCTCGACGACTCCTGGCACCGTACAGTATGTGCGCACGACGCGAGCAGCACACGACGTGAGCAACATGGTCAGCATGTACGGCATCGGCGTGACACGGTTACATGGATGTCACGCATCGCGCGGGGGTGGCGAATGTTCTTCCACAAACGACAAGCAGCGATCGCGGCTGGAACGATCAACGCGCGCTTCGGACCGGCGCCATACGTGGTGGCTGCGACGCACGGCACGGACACGGCGCTCCTCGACATGCGGTCCGAGCGGTATTACACGCTCGATTCGGTAGGCAGCAGGATCTGGTCACTCCTCACGGAAGGAAGTGCGGTTGACGAGATCACAGCGCAGCTCGGCGAGGAGTTCGACGCTTCGCCCGACATCATAGCGCGCGACCTCGACGCCCTTCTCTCACGCCTGCAGAAGGCGTCGCTGATCCTGCCTGGGGCGGAGGTCGAACAGCGATGAGCGCGACATCGATCGCCGTATCCGACATCGGCACTGTCGAGCTGAGGCCACCTTCGCTGCTCCGCGTTGTCGTGGTCGTAGCGCTGGTGAAGCTCTCACTCCTCGTGCTTGGTCTTCGCCGGACCCTGCGCGCCATCCATCTACTGGCGTCGCCGGCGCGCGCGACGCACCAGGTCGAGTACGAGGCCGTGGAGCGCACGGCGCGCCGGGTCGCCACGGTCGCAGCATTCTACCCGGCGCGAGTGGCGTGCCTGGAGCAGTCGCTCACGCTGTACTGGCTGCTGCAGAGAGCACGCGTCCCGGCGACGTTTCGGATCGGAGTACTTCCCAGCCAGTTTGCCGCGCACGCGTGGGTGGAATACGACGGGCAACCAGTGCTCGAAAGCGAGTTGGTGCGCACCGTGATCCCGTTTCCGAGTCTGCCGCTATGAGCGTGTTCCTCTGTCTCGTGCAGACCGACGGCGCTCCGATAGACGAGGAGCTGTGCATGCGGTACTCCGTGAAGCGCGAGGTGCCGCGTGTGGTGCCACCAGTGTGGCACGTGATGGGGGAGTTTGCAGCGATGGTGGGGTCCGATGTGCCCGGGCTGGAGGCGGAAGTAGTCCGCTGCGGCGACTGGGTGGCGGTCGGGTTGGTGAGGTTGGACGATCGGCCGCGGTCAAGGAAGGCTGCGATGCCCGACGCGCACACGCTGTCGGTCGGCGATGCGTCGTTGTTCGAACGTGACCACGATCGTGAGATGACTGACCTCACACGGGTCCTGGAGACGCTGGACAGCCACGGCGAAGGCGGAGTCGCAGCACTGGTGGGCGATTTCTCGTTTGTAGCGTGGAATCGGACTTCACGACGACTCGTTGCCGCGAGGGACGTCTTCGGAGCACGGCGGCTCTA
>JBIQLU010000238.1:0-3590 GCA_044463985.1 Gemmatimonas aurantiaca
CCAGTGACGATGGGTCTCGTGGCGGTGGTCGTCTGCCATCGCGCGTCCGCCCACACCTTGCGTCCGGTCCAACTGCCGGCGGGAACTTCGCCGGGACGTAGCTGCTGACCCGGATTGACCGTGAACGTGATATCGGTGCCCCACTCGATCCAGGCGAACGGATAGTACGAGCGGCCATCCGAAACCACGGCGAAGAGCCGGAACGTGTCCTCCATCTCCACTTGCGCCAGCACACCGTCGCCGCGGCCCGGTACGGACAGCGAGAGCGGAATCGACCAGCGCGGATTGTCGAATGCGTGTACGACCGCCGGCGCCGGCGGTCGCGCAGGAGGTGTGGGTGGTTTCGGCGGCGTCGATTCCGACTCGCCCTGGAACCAGGGCGGCGCGGCCGTACCGCAATCGAGGAGGCCGGCACCCACTCCTCGGCCGTCGCGCTCGATCCTGAACACGGGCGGCGGCGTCCTCGGTGCGTTCGTGGGCGGGACATAAGATGCGATGCGCTTGCCGCGCAAGATGTTCTGCACGAAGCCGATCCGTAGCGATGGCGGGCCTGGCTGGCGGATCACCTGGATTGCCTGCCCCGAAAGCGCGAAGGCACACATAGCGTTCCCGCGAGGCACGCCGATGGCGACCGACCGCCAGCGCCCCCTGCCACCCGGGTAGCCCCTGAGCACTCCCATTCCTTCGCCGTCATCTATCACCCCGACCAGCCCGGGATGGACGGTGATTTTGGGGAGGCCTTCCACCACGACGCCCATCACTGTCACCTGAAACCCCGGCATCGTGCCTCCTCGGCCAGGCCCCGAGCGCGGCGCACGGGTTGCTCGCGTCTCGTGGCTGCGTGCGCTGGCAAGTATTTCGATGTTCCGGCGTGTCCGCAAGACGAGGGAGCGCAGGCCCGGCCCCGAGCGTCGGGCAAGTGTTGCCTCATTTACTACAGGTAATTATAGTACATTTCCTTGTAGTAAACATGTCAGCGCAAACCGGATAAACCTCCGGTATAGCTTCTTTCATATTTACTACATTTAGATGTACTATATTTCACTGCTGCAAATGAGAGCGCACGATGATGCCGATCCAACCGCTGCCGGACATGGTGGGACGAGAGATAGAGTGGCAACGTCTGGTCGAGTTCGCCACCAGGAGCGAAACGCCGGCCAGCCTCGGTATCGTCTGGGGGAGGCGGCGCATCGGCAAGTCCTTCATGCTCCAGGAGCTGGCAGAACAGACCCAGGGCTTCTACTACCACGCCCTCCGCGGCTCCAGCGCGGAGGCGCTCCGGGATCTGGGTGAGCGGCTCGGTGAGTATCAGCACACCATAGCGCCCCTGGCGCTCCCGACCTGGGAGGCCGCCTTCGACGCCCTCATGGCGCTCGGCGGCGATCGGGAGACTCTCGTCGTGCTCGACGAGCTTCCGTATCTCCTGGAGCATACCCCGTCGCTCGACTCGATCATCCAGCGCGCCTACGCTCCTCGCGCCGGCACCAGGCTCAACACCCGAACGCGCCTGGTGCTCTGCGGCTCGGCCATGAGCGTGATGTCGAAGCTGCTCAGCGGAACCGCTCCGCTCCGTGGCCGGGCGGGTCTCGATCTCAGGATGCAGCCCTTCGACTTCCGGACAGCGCGCGAGCTGCATGGCATCGAAGACCTCGCCACCGCCGTGCAACTCTATGCGGTGATCGGCGGCGTCGCCGCTTACGCGCGCGAGATGGTCGAGGGCGACCTGCCGGCGGGCCCGGACGACTTCGGGAGGTGGATCGCCCGCCGGGTTCTATCTCCTTCCGCTCCGCTCTTCGGCGAAGTCGAGCTCCTCCTCGGGGAGGACCCGACCGTCTCCAAAGTTCGCAAACCGAATCTCTATCACTCCACCCTCGCGGGTGTCGCGCTCGGCAATCATGCCTGGAGCTCGCTCACGAAGTACGTGAAGATTTCGGGTACGTCTTTGAGCGTCGTCGTCGACGCGCTGGTAGCCGCCGACTTCATCGCGCAGCTCCAGGACCCAGTACGCGACAACCGCCCGACGTACCACCCGTCCGACCCGCTCATCCGCTTCCACTACGCCATCATCCGGCGTCACCGGGCACGGCTCTCCCGCTACGGCGCGGACACGGAGGCGCTCTGGGCCGAGCTCACCCCCACCTTTCGCTCGCAGGTGCTGGGTCCGTGTTTCGAATCCATGGCGCGCTACTGGACCGCGCACTTCGCCGCCCGCGAAACGCTCGGTGGCTCGCCGGACCACGTGGGTCCCACCACGCTGACGGTGACTGACAGCGAGAGCGGAACGGATCAGGCGCGTGAGATCGATGTCGTGGTGGCGGCGGACGATGCTGCGGCGCCGGGCGAGCGCACAGTGCTCGCCGTGGGGGAGGCCAAGGCGGGCGAGCGGCTCACGCAGCGCCACGTGCGGCGGCTCGAGGAGGCCCGTGCAGCGCTCGGCGCTCGCGCGGGTGGCGCGAGGCTTCTGCTCTTCGGCCAATCCTTCGACGACGCCCTGCGCGACGCCGCGGCCGAGCGCGCGGAGCTGGAGCTGGTCGACCTCACGCGGCTCTACGAAGGGGCCTGACCGATGTGTACGTCCGGATGATCGCGGTCAGGCAGACTGTTTCGGCCACGAAAAATCCACCGCCGTCTCACCCGTGACCACGCCGTCTGCCGTGTAGCGACGCTCGACGATTTGGCCGGCGCCTGTATCATCGATCGCCACGACGGTGCTGCATCGCGTCCCGTAGACCGGGTCCAATGTGAAGATCGGCGATGACGAAGGGTCGTGCGACCCGGCGGGCAGCTCGACATCGGGAAGGGTGCGTTCGCCGAGCGCATCGAGCAGTTGTTCGGGCTCATGTTCGCCGTACGCGAGCCAGTCGGTCAGCACAGACTTCAGCCGTACTGTTTTCGGCCACGGTTCATCGAGCTGGCCGTTGGAAAGGCCGTAAGTGCCGGGCTCGAGCAGGGCCCGGCCAGCCTCAGGTCGGTTGGTCAGAAACCAGGCCTGCGTCGGGTCGGCCACGATCAGGTTGAACGGGTTGTAGCTGTCGAGCGCGACAGGGAGGGGATCCGTTGCTGTACCGGCCAGTACCCGAGTGACCAGGGCGCCGCGTGATGCTCGCGCAGGTACCGGCGGCCCGAAGCCGTGCAGATTCGTCACCACCGCGAAGCGCCCGGCTTCGGCGACGCCGAGCCAGGTTCCGCCGGATTGCAGGTCTCGCCCCGCGATCAGCTCTTCCGGGCTCCACCGGGCCAGCGGCGCGGCCGGACGCGCATGCAATTCGTCCCGATTGCCGGCAAGAACCAGAGGCCAGCGCGGATGCGCGTGCCAGGCGAATGCGAGTACGCACATTGGCTCGTCTCTATTGAAGGGCGAGTAGCCCTTCGAAAACGTGGAATTGGGCGCCGTCCGACGTTATGGACGAATCCTCGTGGAGCCGGCGTGCTATCCTGCAGGCGCTGGCGAGCTGGAATCCGGGGCACGCGCCGAACCGTTCAGCTGCCTCTCGTCCTGTCCTTCCTGTCCCGGTCTGCCACGCGCTCCCGGATGCTCACCGTTTCCATGATCCACTCGGGATGCTGCTCGGCGATCTGAAGTAGTCTGA
>JBIQLU010000239.1:0-3548 GCA_044463985.1 Gemmatimonas aurantiaca
GCCGATCGGATTCTCACGGCCTTCGCTGACGCGTCGGGATCGGCGCTCACGCGCATCTGAACTCTCTCCTGTACCTGCAGCGGGCCGACGAGCTCCACTATCTGATCGCCGCGCTGCACGTCGAAGGTGATTCTGGCGCCGGCTCGCGTGCCGAGCATCTCGCGCAGCCGGGCAACGAAACGGCGTTCGGTCACCAGCATCCCGTTGATGGAGAGCAGGTAGTCGCCGGGGCGGAGCCCGGCGTCGTCGGCGGTCGAACCCGGCGCAACCGCCCGAACCACCAGCCCGCCCGAGTCGGCGGCCGTACTCACGCCGAGCACGGGAATCCGCAGAGTGTCCACCATGAGTCGCATCCCCGCGAGCGGGAGAATCGAGTTCCACGGATAGGGATCGCGCCCGTCGATGTAGCGGGACTGGAAGTCCGCGAACGTCTTCCCTGCACCGCCGGCCGCCGCGGCGACCGCGCTCCACCACTGCTCGCCGGTGAATCCCTTCCCCTTCAGGTAGCTTTCGTGGTAGAGCCGTCGCATCACATCGTCCAGCGAAGATGCATTGTCGCTCGCGTCGCGGATCAATACGTCGAGCATCAGCCCCGCCAGTGCGCCCTTGGGATAGTAGATGGTGCTCGTGCCATCCTCGGGTTGAACCCACGTCGAGAGCGACGCATCCTCCAGCGCCACTGGCGGCGCGTTGGCCACCTCCACCATCTTCTCCGCGATCGCCTCGAAGAACGCGACCGAATCGATGACGCCAGCGCGAACCCGGGAGATGTCAGCGTAGTAGTCGGTGATCCCTTCGCTCATCCAGAGCCAGGTGGTGGGCTGCTCGTCGGAGTATTCGTACGGCCACAAGTCGGCCGGCCGCAGCCGCTTGACGTTCCACGCGTGGAAGATCTCGTGCGCGTAGATCGAGGTGAGAATCGGCTGCCCGATGGCGAGCGGGGTGGTCACGTCCACATGCGAGTTCTGATGCTCGAGTCCCGAGATGGCGCCGTATGCGGAATCGGCGATCTGCATGAGCGTGTAGTCGTCGAACGGGATCTCTCCGAACACCTTCGACTGCACGTCGATGATGCGCGAGAGTTCCTCGAAGTCACGCGCGCGTATGTCGTCGGGGATGCTTCCCCGCGGGTACGCTGCGATCCTGAGCCACCCCTTGCCGGCGCGTGCACTGTCGAGATCGAAGCGCCCGACGAAGAACGGCATGTCGACCAGGTCGTGGTAGCTCGGCGCCGTGTAGCTACCCGGCGTCGGACCGGGCTTCATCCCCGTAGCGACGCGCCAGTCGGCTTCGGTCACGATGCGTACCGTCGCGGGGAAGGCGAGGCTCCTTCCCTCGGGATACGGAAAGATGTTGGTGCCGTTGAAGAGGAGAAAGTCGGCGCGCGACCAGGACATCGCGTTGTCCAGCGAGTCGGCCAGGTAGTCGAAGGAGACCGTGACCTTCCTGGAATCTTCCGGGCGTACACGCCAGCTATCGTAGTCGACCTTGTCCCATCGGAGCGCACGATCCCCGTCTCCACGCGCCGTGAAACCCACCACGCCGCGCGCGAAGTAGCTGATCTCGTACGCGCCGGGCGTCCACGCAGGAATCGACAGCACCACGGGCGCGTCGGACGCTACGTCGAACGACATCGCGACGTGCATGGAACGGCGCATCGCGGAGGCGCTGTCGAAGGTCACCTGATATACGATTCCCGAAATCGGCGCGCTCTGCACGGCACCTCGCGCGGATGACGCGGCGTTCTGCGCGGGCGCCGCGGACGCGGCGAGCAGTGCGACAGCGAACGAGGCTCCGCTGACCCAGGGCGTGTGTTGTCGCATCGAGGTCCTGGAGAAAGGGTGGTGAGCACCCGCGTGCGCGGCCTGCCCGGAGAGCATCGCCCGGCACGGCGAGCCCGCTAATGGAAACGTAATCCATCGCTAATGCTGCAGCCGTTAACGCCGTTCCCGCCAGAACTGTCTCACCGTACGACGCCATGGCGGCGGCGAGGGCCCGCCCGCCACTCACGCGACCGTGTTCCCGACGGCGGCGTGCGAAGCTTCAGAACCATGCCCGCTACGGAGATGTCGATGAGATTCGCTTCGATCGGATCGATGGCGATCGCGCTGCTCCTGATCGCCGGCTGTGAGCATGCCGCGGACACGAACTACGCGCGTGGGGAGCGCGAACTGCCGATGGATGCATCGGCCCCCCAGCGTGCGGTGCGGGAGGCCAAGGTCGCCGCCGACGCCGCCGGAATCGGAGCGGCACCCGCCGCCCCACCTCCGTTCGCCGATGCCATCGCCTCGACCATCCCTACTTCGCAGGTCGCGGTCGACTCGGTACCGGCGTCCATGCTCATCCGCACCGGCAACGCGAGCGTACAGGTCGACTCGCTCGGGGCGGGTATCGCCGCGGTGCATGCGCTGGCCACGAGCCTGGGCGGCTACGTTGCCAATACCTCGATGCAGGCGGGTGATGCCCAGGTGCATTCCGCCACTCTGCAGCTCCGCTTCCCGTCGGCGCGCTTCGACGATGCTCTCGCCGGGCTCCGCCCGATCGGCAAGCTCGAATCGAGCAACGTGAACACCGAGGACGTGGGAGAGGAGTACGTCGACGTGAGCGCGCAGGTGGCGAACGCTCGCCGGCTCGAGCAGCGTCTCGTCCAGATCCTCGCCACTCGTACGGGGAAGCTCTCCGATGTCCTCGCGGTCGAACGTGAGCTCGCGCGCGTGCGGGGCGATATCGACCGGCAGGAGGGACGCCTCCGCTACCTTCGTGCCCACGCCGCGATGAGCACTCTCACGGTGACTGTTCACGAGCCGATGCCGATCGTCGGCCAGCAGGGAAGCAGCGGCGTGATGGCCGAGTCGTTCAGACAGGCATGGCGCAACTTCGTGAACTTCGTGGCCGGGTTCATCGCCGCGCTGGGTACGCTCGTCCCGCTCGCCGTGGTGCTCGGACTCCTCGGCTATGCTGGAGTCAGGACGCTCCGGCGGGTGAAGCGGCCAACTGCCGCGAGCGCGGCCGCGAGCACTGACGCGCCGGCGGCGTGAATGGCGTGAGCGCGTAGCGGGCCATTCCTGCTCTTCCCCCGCGCGCGACGGAAGGCACATATTCTTCGGATCGGCGCGGCGGCAGCTCTTGCCGCCGCGCCGATCCTTTTCGCGGCGTTTCACGCAAATCACACCACACATACGGCTCGCATCCCGACGCGATGACAACTTCGCTCCTTACGCGCGCGCTGCTGGCGGCCTGCGCACTGCTCTCGACGGCGTCGCTCGCGGCGCAACGGCCGCAGCAGCCCGCTGACCTGATCGTCACCGCACGGCGCATCTACACCGTAGACCGGAACCGCCCGCTGGTCCAGGCGCTCGCCATACGCGACGGCCGCGTCATCTACGCGGGCACCCCCTCCGGCGCACACGCGCTGGCCGGAACCGCCACACGCGTACTCGACTTCCCCGACCGCACGATCATCCCCGGGATGGTGGATGCGCACGGCCATCTCATGGGACTCGGCGAGGCGCTCCAGTCGGTCGACCTCACAGGCACGAAGTCGTACG
>JBIQLU010000240.1:0-3530 GCA_044463985.1 Gemmatimonas aurantiaca
CTGAGCCGCCGTGCGCTCCGCTTCCCGCTCTTCGTGAAGCCGGTGCACGAAGGATCGTCGAAGGGGATCACCGAGCGGAATTTCTGCCGCGACGCCCGGGAGCTCGAAGCACAGGTCACCTTCCTCCTCGAGAAGTACGAGCAGCCAGTGCTCATCGAGGAATATCTGCCGGGCGCCGAGTTCACCTGCGCGGTGCTCGGCAACGGCGACACGGCCAGCGTGCTCCCCATCGTGGGGATGCGCTACGACGCTCTCCCCGACGGCGCACTTCCAGTGTACGGCTACGAGGCGAAGTGGCTCTGGGACCGCCCCGACAATCCGCTCGAGATCTTCGAGTGCCCGGCATCCATCGACGACTCGCTCCGTCGCGCCATCGAAGCCACGGTGCTCGCGACGTATCGCGCACTCGGCTGCCGCGACTGGTCGCGCGTCGACGTTCGCCTCGACGCCGCTGGCGTGCCCAACGTCGTCGAGGTCAATCCGCTTCCCGGAATCCTTCCGGATCCCGCTGACAACTCGTGCCTCCCCAAGGCCGCTCGCGCCGCGGGGATGAGCTATGAGGAGCTGATTCAGGCGTGCGCACGGCACGCCGCCGAGCGGCAGGGAGTTGCCCTGCCGACTACCCTGGGTCGCGGTACCACCGGCAAGCGCCGGCGCGCTGCGGCGGGAGGGGCTGTCTGATGAAGATCGGCTTGTTGTTCGACGGCGCGTCCGCACTCGGCGCGAGTCCGGACGTCCTCATCCTCGACACACTCGAGGCGCTCGAGCGCGTGCTCGCTACCGAAGGCAACCAGGTGGTGAGGATCAGCGCGCACATCGACGCCCGCTGGATCGAGCGCGTGAGGAAAGGAAAGTTCGACCTGGTCTTCAACATGTGCGAGGGAATCGACGGGAGCGCTGCACTCGAGCCCGCGGCCGCGGCCATGCTCGAGCTGCTCGGCGTCCCGTTCACTGGCGCCTCGTCGTGGACCACGGCACTCTCGCTGCGAAAGCACGTGGTGAACTCGCTCCTGGACCGTGCCGGCCTCCCCGTGCCGCGCTTCGCGCTGGCGCACGCCGGAGCGCCGCTGCCAACCGTCGGCTTCCCGACCATCTGCAAGCCCGCAGCCGAGGACGCATCGATAGGAATCGAGCAGCGCTCGGTGGTGCGCACGAACCGCGCGCTCGCCGAGCGCGTCGCGTCGATGCACGAGCGCTGGCCCGAGGTGCTCGTGCAGCGCTACATCGACGGACGCGAGGTGAACGTGGGGATCCTCGGCGACACGGTACTACCCGTCTCCGAGATCCGCTTCGACCACATGCCCAAGGGGAAGTGGCGGATCGTGTCGTACCGTTCGAAGTGGGAAACGGGAAGCGATGAGGACAAGGGGAGCGAGCCGCATTGCCCTGCAGATCTGCCGGCGAAGCTCACCGCGGAAGTGAAGAAGCTCGCGCTGGCCGCGTGGCGGCTCGTGGGCGGTCACGGCTACGGCAGAGTGGACCTGCGAATCGATCGCGCGGGCCGGCCGTGGATCCTCGAAGTGAATGCCAACCCCGACATCGCGCCCGACGCGGGGCTCGCGCGCATGGCGCGCGCGGCGGGGATGGATTACGCGGAGCTCGTGAGCAGCATCTGCGAGCTCGCGCTCGCGCGGCACGCGCTCCCGGAGAGCGAGAGATGGGCGATGGCACAGCGGCTCTCCGGAGTCGCCGCTACTACCGAGGCCACCGCGTTAGAGCTCTTCTCCAACGATAGATAGGAGAGAGTGGACGTTCCCCTGCGGCTGGGCGAGCTGGAACCCGGCCACCGCGACCGCCTCGCGGAGATCCTCCGTGGTACCGGAGCGTTCTCCGACGACGAGGTACTCGTGGGCATCGAGCTCTTCGATGCGGCGATTACCAGCGAATCGTCGTCCCCCGACACCGACTACTCTTTCCTCGGCGCCTTCACCCCGGAATCCGAGTTGGTCGGCTACGCCTGCTACGGCCCGACGCCGGGCACCGACCGCGTCCACGATCTGTACTGGATCGCCGTGGATGCGACCGCGCATGGAGCAGGCATTGGAACCGCAATCCTCACAGAGGTAGAACGAAGGCTTCAGCAGCGGCACGCCCGCATGTTGGTGGCAGAGACTTCGTCCCGGTCCGACTACGCGGCCACGCGCGACTTCTACGGTCGCCGCGGCTACGCCGAATCCGCCCGCGTGCGCGACTTCTACGCGCCCGGCGACGACCGGATCATCTTCACAAAAAGGTTCCAACACTCGCCTGACGGCGGGGAGCATAGTCACCATGAGTGAGTGGCAGAAGATACTCAAGGAAGATGCGATAGCGTCGCTCGACAGGCTGGCCGAGAAGTTCGGCAGCGACGTGATAGATGTGGAGGCGCTGAAGCCGGCATTCGAGAATTTCCAGATGCGCATCACGCCGGCGGCGCTCGAGCAGATCAAGGAAGTGGGCGACCCGATGTGGAATCAGTACGTGCCCACGGTCCAGGAACTCGACATCCACGACGGGATCATCGACTCGCTCGATGAAGACGCCGATTCGCCGGTGCCGAACATCACGCACCGCTATCCCGACCGCGTGCTCTTCCTGGTGAGCCCCGTGTGCGCGTCGTACTGCCGCTTCTGCACCCGCAGGCGCAAGGTCGGCGACCCGGAGAAGATCCCGCTCAACCAGTACGATTCGGCGTTCGAGTACATCGCGAGCCATCCGGAGATCCGCGACGTGATCATGTCGGGCGGCGACCCGATGATGCTCTCCGACCGCCGGCTCGATTACATCCTCGGCCGGCTGAGAGCCATCCCGCACGTGGAGATCATCCGGCTGGGGAGCCGGATCACCTCGCACCTCCCCGACCGGATCACGCCGGAGATCTGCGAGATCATCAAGAAGTACCACCCGGTGTACATGAACTGCCACTTCAACCATCCGAGCGAGCTCACGCCGGCGAGCGTCGCGGCGCTCGGGCGACTCGCTGACGCCGGCGTGCCGCTCGGCTGTCAGACCGTGCTGCTGAAGGGCGTGAACGACGACGCGAAAGTGATGCTCGAGCTGATGCAGAAGCTGCTCAAGGCGCGGGTGCGGCCGTACTACATCTACATGGCCGACCAGGTGGCGGGCGGTGAGCACTTCCGGACGACCGTGCAGAAGGGACTGGAGATCATCCAGGCGCTGCGCGGCTGGACGTCGGGACTCGCGGTTCCGCACTTCGTGATCGACTCCCCCGGCGGCGGCGGGAAGGTGCCGCTCCTTCCGGAGTACGTGGAGTCCATCACCGACGACGAAGTCGTGTTCCGGAACTACCAGGGGCGGCGCTTCGTCTACAAGCAGCCGAAGGTGGCAGCGTCGAACGGCTGCGGCGGCGAGGATGCCGCGCCCAACGTAGTGCCGATCGAGATCGCGAAGACGGCGAAGGCGGCGAAGGCCGCCAAGGCGCCGCGCCGCAGGACATCGGCCAAGACGCGCGAGAGAAGCTCCGCCGGCGGTTGACGCGAAAGCGGCGGGGTCAGGCACCATGGTGTAGAGGGCTCGTGAGCGTTGCTCAC
>JBIQLU010000241.1:0-1115 GCA_044463985.1 Gemmatimonas aurantiaca
GCTTCAAGTACAACATGACGGACATCCAGGCGAGCATGGGGCTCGCCCAGCTCCGCAAGATCGGCTGCTTCGATCAGCGGCGCCGCGAGGTGGTGGCCGCCTACGATCGCGCCTTCGCTGCCGAGCCCGCGCTCGAGATCCCCGTGGAGCGCGACGACGTGCACCACGCGTGGCACCTCTACGTGCTGCGCCTCAACACCGACGCGCTCACGATCGGCCGCGACGAGTTCATCGACGAGCTCACCGTCCGGAACATCGGCACGTCCGTGCACTTCATTCCCGTGCACACGCACCCGTACTACCGCGACCGCTACGGTTACGCTCCGAACGATTTCCCGGTCGCGTTCTCCAATTTCGAGAGGATGCTGAGCATTCCGCTCAACCCCCGGCTCGGTGCCGCGGATGTGAACGACGTGATCGAGGCCGTTCTCGACGTGGTCGACAGCCACCGGAGATGACTCGCGCGAAGCGGGCCATGGACGTTTGCGGCTCCCTCGTGGGGCTCGTCGTGCTGGCACCGCTCTTCGTTCTCGTCGGTATCGCGATCAGGCTCGATGTTCGGAACGGTGCTGGTGGCCCGGTGTTCTTCGCCCAGGAGCGGGTCGGGCGGTATGGAGTGCGTTTCCGAATGTGGAAGTTTCGCACGATGCGCGTGAACGCCGAACGCTCTGGCGCCCAGCTCACGGTGGGCGCCGATTCGCGCATCACGCGCGTGGGTCGCTGGCTCCGGCGCTCCAAGCTCGACGAGCTGCCGCAGCTCTTCAACGTCCTCCGCGGCGAGATGAGTCTCGTGGGCCCGCGCCCCGAGGTGCCGCGCTACGTCGCGCTCTACGACGACGCGGAGCGCGTCGTGCTCGATCTCGTTCCCGGAATCACCGACCCCGCCTCGATCCGCTACCGCGACGAGGCATCGGTGCTCGCGCACGCCGCCGACCCGGAGCGCTGCTACATCGATGAGATCATGCCGGAGAAGATCCGCATCAACCTCGAGTACGCCGAACGCGCCACGCCTTTCTCGGATCTCCTCGTGATTCTCTCCACGCTCGGCGTCGTAGGACGTCCCGCTGTCGTCCCCGCGGAAGCGGGGAGCAGCGTCATTCCCGCGAAAGCGGGAA
>JBIQLU010000241.1:1215-3517 GCA_044463985.1 Gemmatimonas aurantiaca
AAGCGGGAATCCATGTTACTCCATCCAGAATGGATCCCCGCTTTCGCGGGGATGACGTGAGTAGTCAGACCCGCGAGAGCGCGGCCGCGCGATGATGCCACCGCTCCTTTCCAGGCATCGCCGTCCGCTGATTCTGGCGGCGCACGCGGTGCTGGTCGCAGCCGCGTACGCGGCCGCGTTCATCCTGCGGTTCGACGGCCCTGTCCCCGCCGACTCGATACATGCATTCAAGGTCACCGTCGCCGCGCTGGTGGTGATCCGCCTCGCGGTGTTCGTGTACTTCGGCCTCCACCGCGGCTTCTGGCGCCACTTCGGCCACCACGACCTCGTACAGCTCGCGAAGGCCGTGGCCGTCGGCTCGGTCGTCTTCATGCTCGCGCTGATCGCCGGCGGGCGACTCGGCTCCGTGCCGCGCTCGGTGGTCATCCTCGAGGGGATGCTCTCCTTCCTGTTCGCCGGCGGTTCGCGCCTCTTCGTCCGCTCCGGTCGCGAGTGGCTGCAGCGTCGGCGCGAGGGGCCGTCCAGGGGACGGCGCACGCTCGTGGTGGGCGCCGGCGCGGCCGGCGAACGGCTCCTCCGCCAGCTCGAGCGCGCGACGATCGCGGGACTCGAGCTTCGCCCCGTCGCGCTGGTGGACGACGATCCCGACAAGTGGTCGATGTCGCTCCACGGTGTGCCGGTGGTGGGTCCGGTGAGCAAGCTCGCCGAGGTCGTCGCCGCGCGCTCCGTGGAGCTCGTGGTCATCGCGATCCCGCGCGCCACTCCCGCGGAGCTGCGCAACATCGTGGATCTCTGCCTTGCAGCCAAGGTGGAGTTCAAGCGTATTCCATCGATGCGCGAGATGCTCCAGGGCACGGCTCGGAGCGGCGAGCTGGCCGAGGTGGAGCTCGAGCACCTGCTGGTGCGTGAACCGGTGGTCTTCGA
Organism: Gemmatimonas aurantiaca; assembly: GCA_044463985.1. Lineage (GTDB taxonomy): Bacteria > Gemmatimonadota > Gemmatimonadetes > Gemmatimonadales > Gemmatimonadaceae > JADGGM01. The sequence continues at coordinate 2,140 of JBIQLU010000241.1, forward strand.
CACCCAGCTCGTGGCGCGCGACATCGCCGGGAGCGTGGTGCTCATCACCGGCGGTGCTGGCTCCGTGGGATCGGAGCTCGCGCGGCAGATCGCGCGCGTCGAGCCGGCTCGTCTGGTTCTCGTGGAGCAGGCGGAGAGCTCTCTTTACTTCGTGCACCTCGAGCTGCTGCGCACGCACCCGAACGTGGAGACGATTCCGATCGTCGCCGACATCACGAACCGCGCCGCGCTCGCCAGAGTTTTCGAGAGGTATCGCCCCGATCACGTATACCACGCGGCGGCGTACAAGCACGTTCCCATGATGGAGTGCAACGCCGCCGAGGCGGTGCGCAACAACGTGCTCGGTACTCTGCACGTGGCGGAGTGCGCGGCGCGCTGCGGGGCGAGCAAGTTCGTGCTCATCTCCACCGACAAGGCGGTGCGGCCGTCGAGCGTGATGGGCGCCACGAAGCGCGTGGCCGAACGGATAGTGCTCGGCTGGCCGTCGCTGAAGGCGTCGCACACGGAGTTCCGCGCCGTGCGCTTCGGCAACGTGCTCGGGAGCGAGGGGAGTGTGGTGCCGCTCTTCCGCCGGCAGCTCGCGCGCGGCGGCCCGATCACAGTCACGCACCCCGACGTGCGGCGCTACTTCATGACTCTTCCAGAGGCTGCGCAGCTCGTGCTGCACGCGGCCGCGCTCCCCAACGCCGCGCGTCGCATCGCGATGCTCGACATGGGCGAGCAGGTGAAGATCCTGGATCTCGCGGAGAACCTGGTGCGTCTCTCGGGGCTGGAGCCGTACCGCGATGTGCCGATCTCCTTCACCGGGCTCCGCCCCGGCGAGAAGCTGCACGAGGAGCTCCTCTCCTCGGTGGAACACACCATGCCGAGTGGGGTGGCGAAGATAGACCTGGTGCAGACCGACGAAGTGGATGGGAACGAGATCCGCGATGGAGTCTCGCGCCTTCTCACCGCCTCGGCGCAGGGGGACTGGCACATGATCTACGTCGCGCTCCGGGCCCTCGTTCCCGAGTACGAGCCGCAGCAGATTACAACAGTGTCGGATCAGGCGTCTATCATGCATGAGGCCCCGGTGAAGGCGGACGAGCCTCCAGCGGACGTGGCAGCCCGCGGCGCCGGTGTCGGCTCGCTCCGGGCACGTCTCGAGCCCGATCGAGAGTCGCAGATTTCGTTTATGAGGGATGCCTGAATGCCGGTCGTGACCGATGCCTGAATATCTACCGCCTTCCAGCCGCGGCCGGATGCCGGCAGTGCACACGGCGCCGATAGCGCAGTGGCCGCAGCAGAGCCGCCCGCAGCAGGCCGAGATGACGCTGGCGCCGCTGGACCTGCGCCAGATACTCGCCATCCTGCGCCGGCGGATCTGGTGGATACTGGC
>JBIQLU010000242.1:0-1432 GCA_044463985.1 Gemmatimonas aurantiaca
CCGCATATACTTTGAGGGCCTGCCGTTCCTCCAGCACCGAAGCCGGTGCCCGAGGAACGGCGTTTCCGGTTGAGGCCGCGCAAGCGACCGCACCGGATTTCTCATGCGAATCGCCCTTTACACATAAACGATAGTGAACGCAGTCCCTGCCCGATCAGATCTCGGCGCGGCTTCCCCGGCCGCGGGAGCCGCACCACCACTGCACACCCCGACTCGCTTCAGCGTGATCGGCGCGGTCAGCTTCGTACACCTGCTGAACGACATGATGCAGTCGGTGATCGTGACGATCTACCCGCTGCTCAAGGGCGAGTTCAACCTGAACTTCGTTCAGATCGGGCTAATCACACTCACCTTCCAGATGACGGCGTCGCTGCTGCAGCCGGTGGTGGGAATGGTCACCGACAAACGCCCGCTGCCGTACTCGCTGCCGGTCGGGATGTGTTTCACGCTGAGCGGCCTGCTGCTTCTCTCGGTCGCGCCATCGTACGGCATACTGCTGCTCTCGGTGGCGCTGATCGGCATGGGGTCATCGGTGTTCCACCCGGAGTCGTCGCGCGTCGCGCGCATGGCATCAGGTGGACGATACGGCCTGGCCCAGTCGCTCTTCCAGATCGGAGGAAATACGGGGCAGGCGCTCGGCCCGGTGTTCGCCGCCGCCATCATCCTCAAGCTGGGGCGCGGGCGCGCCGGCTGGTTCGGCCTCGCGGCGCTGCTGGCGATCGTCATCCTGCTGCAGGTGAGCCGCTGGTACAAGAGCCACATCGACGAACGCGTGAGAACGCACGCGGTATCCGATCGGCCGCGCTTTCCCACGAAGGTGGTGCGCCACACGATCGGGATTCTGCTCGTCCTGATGTTCTCGAAATTCTTCTACCTCGCCAGCATCAGCAGCTACTACGAGTTCTATCTCATGCATCGCTTCGGCCTGTCGGCGCACACCGCTGCGAATCTCCTGGCCGTGTTTCTGTTTGCCGTGGCTGCGGGCACGCTCATCGGTGGGCCGCTCGGCGATCGGATGGGACGGAGGCGGGTGATCTGGTTCTCGATCCTGGGGTGCGCGCCATTCACGCTGCTGCTCCCGTACGTCGGGCTCGCGTGGACGGTCGCGCTCAGTGTCGTCATAGGGCTGGTTCTGGCGTCGGCGTTCCCGGCCATCATCGTGTACGCGCAGGACATGCTCACGCACCGGATCGGGATGGTGTCAGGGCTCTTTTACGGATTCAGCTTCGGGCTCGGCGGGCTCGGTGCAGCGGTGCTCGGTCTGCTGGCCGATCACTTCGGGATCGTGTTCGTATATCAGGTGTGCGCATTCCTCCCGCTGCTCGGGTTGCTCGCCGCGTTCCTGCCAGATGTGCGCCCGCCAGAGCAGGCGTGAAGGCGGGAGGTGGATGAGAATCGCGATCGCCGGCGCACATGCCACGGGGAAGTCGAC
>JBIQLU010000242.1:1532-3501 GCA_044463985.1 Gemmatimonas aurantiaca
TGCTCGCGCATCGGCAATCGAGCCATGCCGTCACGGCCGAGTGGCTGCCGCTGGTGTGCGACGCGGTGGCCACGCTCGATCTGATAGTCTACGTGCCGGTGGAGCGCCCCGACCGCATCGCGGTGCAGCACGAGGAGCTTCAGCTTCGCCGTAAAGTGGATGCGCTGCTCCGCGATGCGCTCATCGATGACGAGTGGGCGCTCGGCGCGGACGTCGTCGTGGCGACGGGCACTCTCGAGGAGCGCGTCGCTCAGGTGACCGCACGCCTCACGAACAATCCGCGTTCGCCTCGCCCTTGACCGGCGGCGTGAGCGGCGGGAGCGCGCGCGTCGAATACGCTTCCCACTCCTGAACGCCAACCGCTGCGTAGCTGGTGCCATTGGTCGAGGCGTCGAATACGGCGCGCAGGCAGCGTGTCGTGACGGGCGTGAAGTCCACGCGGTCGAAGCGGTCGACCGCGCTCGTGTATGGTGATTTCGCGTCAACCGGCTTCCACTCCGCGCCGTCGCGATACTCGAGCCGCCACGACTTCGGCGGTGCGACGCCCTCACCGGCTCCCGCGGGGTGGTCGCCCCAGAAGTAGATGCTCGAACCGGTGAGTGTCTGCGGCTCATCCCACTCGTACATGATCCACTGACGCGGCGGGTTGTCGCGCGTCCACGTCGCCCACATGTCCGGCGGCAGCGGCGACTCGCGCACCTTGCCGTCGTTCACCGCGCGCAGCCAGTAGCGCACGGGGACCGGAATGTTGGATGCCGTGATGCGCGCGTGCGAAGCGATGTTGCTGGTCGGAGTCGTGTCGACCGGCGCGCCGCCCGTCGGGATCACTTTCCTGATCGCCGCCGGCGTGACACCGTCATCCCACTCGAGCCGGTCGATCGCCACGGAGCGCCGGAAGTGCCCACCGTTCTTCGCATCCGCGGTGTGGTAGGCGATGTACCACTTGCCACCGTACTCCACGATCCCCGGATGCGAAGTGGTCGACGAGACCGGATCGAGGATGACGCCGCGGTAGGTCCACGGTCCCAGCGGCGTAGGCGCCGTGCCGTACGCTATGCACGCGTAGTAGATCGCTTCCGTACACTCCGACGTCGGCCCGGCGGTGTTTGCCGCATACGCCATGTAGTAGGTGCCGTCGCGCTCGAAGAGCCACGACGCCTCGAAGAAGCCGTTCAGAGTGTGCACATCTATCGGCGTTCCCTTGAACGTCATCATGTCCTGCTCGAGCTCCACCCCCTTCATGCGGCCGAAGGTGCCCCAGTACAGGTAGACGCGCCCGTCGTGATCCACCAGCACGGTGGGGTCGATGTTCTGGATGTCGTTCGGAACGGGATACGACTGGGAAACGATGGGGCCCTCGGGATGCGCATCCACCCACGGGCCGAGTGGCGTGTCGGAGACGGCCACGCCGATGGCGAACTTGTCGCGCGTGGTCGCCGCGGCGTACACCACCGGCGCGTAGAGATAGAACCTGCCGTTCGGCGCGCGCACGATCTGCGCGGCGTACGCTCTCCCCGGCGCGGCCCACCTGAAGACTTCTTCGGGCCGGAGGAAGTGCGGGTAGTGCGTCCACCTCCCTTTCATCGGATCGGAGCCGGTCACCAGCATCTGCCACTCGGGCATGTGGAAGTCGTTCACGCCCGGGCTGGCGGTGTCGCGTCCGGTGAGGATGTACAACGTGTCGCCCACCACCAGCGGCGCCGGATCGGTCGTGTAGTAGCTGCCATCCGACACGATCGGGTTGGACGTCGCGTGTATGGTGCGCGACTCCAGTGCGGGTCGGCGCGCCGGCGCATCCGGAGCGGCTCGGGCCACCGGTGCGGATGAGGCGCAGGCCGCGAGCATCGGCAGCAGTGCGATCAGAAAAGTGGAGCGCATGACGGCGAACGATGGAGCTGGGCCGTCGAGCGCGCCACCCTCGTCAAGGGAGCGATGGGGTCAGGCACTCGCTGTAGAGGGCTCGTGAGCG
>JBIQLU010000243.1:0-3459 GCA_044463985.1 Gemmatimonas aurantiaca
CGCTCGAGATCCAGCAGGGCGCGCTCTACCCGGCGCTCTATAGACTCGAGCATCACGGACTGATCGCGGGCGAGTGGGGCACGTCGGAGAACAACAGGAGAGCGAGGTACTACCGGCTCACCGCCGCCGGCCGGAAGCGGCTTGGCGAGGAGACGGCGAGCTGGAATCGCCTCGTCGAGGCGATAGCCCGCGCACTCGCGGCGACACCGGCCGAGGCTTGATGCTCGCGTCGTGGCTCGCGCGAGTGCGCTCGCTCTGGCGGGGCATGTCGCGCACGCATGGCATCGACGCAGACATGCGGGAGGAGTTCGAGCACCACATCGAGCTGCGCGCGGCCGACCTCGTGCGCGCCGGCGTTCCGCCGGCCGACGCCGAGCGGAGGGCGCGCGTGGAGTTCGGCGGCGCGTATCGATACACGGCGGAGGGACGCGAGGCGCGCGGGCTTGGCTGGTTCGACTCGCTGCGCTTCTCGTGGCTCGACATCAAGCTCGGCGCCCGGATGCTCGTCAAGTATCCGCTTCTCACGCTGGTGAGTGCGCTCGCAATGGGGGTGGCGATCGCGATCGGGGCGGGGGGCTCGACGGTGCTTTCGCTCATCTCCACGCCTTCGCTGCCGCTATACGAGGGAGATCGAATAGTAGGCGTACAGCTATGGGACGTGGAGTCGCAGACCCATGAGCGCCGGATCGTTCGCGACCTCGCTGCCTGGCACGAGATGCGGACACTCGAGGACGTCGGCGCGTTCCGCCCGGCCATCCGTAACATCGTCACCGCCGACGGGGGCGTGGAAGTGGGCCGCGGCGTGGAGATGAGCGCCGCGGGGTTTCGCCTGGCACGCGTGAAGCCGCTCATGGGACGGTATCTCGTGGACGATGACGAGCGCCCTGGTGCACCGCCGGTGGTCGTGATTGGCTACGATGCGTGGCGCGCCAACTTCGCGGCCGATTCCACGATCGTCGGGAAGACGGTGCTATTCGGCAATGACCGATACACGATCGTCGGCGTGATGCCCAAGGGGTTTGCGTTCCCGGTCCACTACAATCTGTGGCTGCCCCTGCGCATCAATGAGCTGGACTATGGGTGGCGTGAGGGACCAGGGCTCTCCTCTTTTGCACGGCTTGCGCCGGGGACAACGCTCGCGCAGGCCCGGGCAGAGATCGAGACGCTCGAGTCACGTATCGCGCACACTCACCCGGACACGCACGCGACCCTGCGCCCGAGGGTGATGCCGTTCTCGCAATCCTGGTTTCGCTTGGATAATGGCGATGCGGTCAACGTGATGCGCGCGGCACGCCTGATCCTGGGATTGCTGTTGGTGGTCATCTGCGTGAATGTGGCGATCCTGGTTTATGCGCGCACTGCCACGCGCCAGAGCGAGATGGCGGTGCGGAGCGCACTCGGTGCGAGTCGAGCACGTATAGTCACGCAGCTCTTCGGCGAAGCGCTGGTGCTCGCGGGACTCGGCTCCGTGGTGGCACTCGCGATCATGCTGGGGATCGCCTCACGCCTCTATTCCATGCTCAGTCAGGAGCTCGTCCGCTGGCTGCCATTCTGGTTTCGTTTCGAGGTATCCGACACGACGCTGGCCTGGCTCCTCGCTCTCGCGGTCGTCAGTGCCTTCCTGATCGGCGTGATTCCTGGATTGCAGTTGACCGGTCGGCGCGTGCAACTCGGCCTCCAAAGGCTGGCCGGTGGGCATGCTACGGTTCGTATGGGACGATTGTGGACTGCCCTCATCGTCATGGAAGTCGCGTCCGCGGTAGCGCTCTTGCCGGCCGCGGTGCGCTACGCTACCCAGTGGATTCAGAGTACTGCAAGCGGCCCTGGATTCCCCGCGGAGCAGTATCTGTCCGCCTCGCTGTCGCTGGAACGGTCTTACTCCACGCCATCCTCGCCAGATGACCTTCGCGCTCGCACAGCGCGCTTCGTACATACACGAGCGGAGCTGGCGCACCGCCTCGACGTCGAGCAGGAAGTGACCGCCGTTACGTTCACGAGTGCTACACCCGGCTCCGAGGGCGGGCGACGGATCGAATTCGACTCGCTCACGGCGTCCGACTCGGCGAAGCGGATGGCCGACTCCGCGGACGCTGTCGCGGAGGGATTGAACCCATACGCGGCCGGCTACTACGTGGCCCCGAAGGCGCGATTCGCAGTCGTCGATTCGAGATTCTTCGCGACGTTTGGTATCCGACTCCTCGATGGTCGCACGTTCATCCCAGCGGACAGCGCAACAAACGTTGTGGCCGTCAATCGCTCGTTCGTCGATTCGCTCCTCCAAGGGCAAAACGCGCTGGGACGACGGATTCGCACGGTCCGGCTCGAGGGTAGAGAAACGGAGCGTGACCCCTGGCTGGAGGTCATCGGTGTGGTCGAAGATTTTCCAGCGCACCCGCCGTTCGACAGTCCGCGACCCGCGATCTATCGAATTGTAGGTGCAGGCGAGACAGGCCCCACCACGCTCGTTCTGCGGACGCGCGGCGACCCCGCAGCGTTCGCGAGACGCCTTCGTACCATCGCACTCGATGTCGACCCGGAGCTTCTCGTGCGCGAGGTCAGTCCGCTGGATGCGGTGATCAGGGAAAGCCAACTGCCGCTGGAATGGATCGCGCTCGGCCTCGCCGCCGTCACCTCGAGTGTGCTGATACTCTCGGCTGCCGGTATCTACGCGCTCATGTCGGTTACTGTGACGCAGCGTCGCCGCGAGATCGGAATCCGCGTGGCACTTGGGGCAAGCAGGGGGCGGCTGTTGTGGGGGATCTTCATGCGCGCAGGCGTGCAACTGGGAGCTGGCATCGCTGTTGGCATCGGCGCCGCCGTCATGCTCGACTCGATCGCCGGCGGCGAACTGCTCGGGGCCTGGAGCGTCGTAATTCTCCCGGCGGTTTCGCTCGTCGCCGTCTGCGTCGGTATCATAGCAGCGATGCTGCCCGCGCAACGCGCCCTGAGTATCCAGCCGACCGTGGTGTTGAAGGAGGACTAGCGTCTCGGTTGGCGAGTGAGCGTCCCGCCTCGTCCCCCGCACCACTCTTGCCCCCGCCCGCCTGACGTCGTACATAGTGAGCGACCTGCACCTGGAACGACAATGGAACGAGACGCCCGGATTGCGCTGCAGCTCCCGGCCGGCATCGGCTCTGCCCTGCTGGCGATGGCGCTGGGAGCGCTCGCTCCGATCGCCGCTCGCGCACAGCGCCTCCCGCTCGGCGACGGTCACGTCCCCCATCGCGCGATCGGATCCCGCGCACGACTACGACCCGAACCCGAATCGGATAGCGGCACAGCATCTCGCGTTCGACGTGCCAGCGAAGCCGGTGGCGGCGGAGCACCCGGCTTGTCTTCCCATGGGTATGATCGGCTTCACTACCACCGGTGTCGCGCTCTACAGCGCGCTCGACGACGCGGGTCGCGATGCGGCGGCGCACGAGATTCAGGATCTCTGCGACGGGCATCCGCAGGGCA
>JBIQLU010000244.1:0-3457 GCA_044463985.1 Gemmatimonas aurantiaca
TCGAGCGCTCGCTGGATGTCGAGCCCGAAGTCGGCGATGTCGGACACGAACTGCGCGTGCGCCTGCGCCTGGTTGAAGCCGCCCATGATCCCGAAGCCGATGCGCGTGCCATCCTTCTCCATGAACGCGGGGATGATCGTGTGCAGCGAGCGGTGGCGTGGCGCGAGCGTGTTTGGCTGGTCAGGCTCGAGCGTGAACAGTGAGCCGCGGTTCTGCAGCGGGAAGCCGGTGTGCGGCGCCACGAGTCCCGACCCGAACCACGAGAAGTTGCTCTGGATGAGCGAGACGATGTTGCCATCCTTGTCGATCACGCTCATGTAGATCGTCTCGCTCGCCGCCTTGGTGAGCACGTTGAACTCCGACGGCTCCACGTGGCACTGCGCCCTGCTCTCGTCGATGAGCTTCGCTCTCGCCTCGCCGGTTGCCTTGCCGATCATCTGCTCCACCGGAATCTTCGAGAAGCGCGGATCGCCCACGTAGCGAATCAGATCGGCGTAGGCGAGCTTCTTCGCCTCGATCATCACGTGCATCGCCTTCGCGCTGTGGAAACCGTACCGCGCGATCGGGAAGCGCTCCATGATGTTGAGCATCTCGAGCGCGGCCACGCCCTGGCCGTTGGGCGGGAGCTCGTACACGGTCCACCCGTGATACGTGGTATGCAGCGGCTCCACCCACTCGGCGCGGAAGTCGGAGAGGTCCCGCGCGGTGAACGTTCCACCTTCGCGATGCGAGAGCGCGAGGATCGAGTCGGCGGTGGGGCCGGCATAGAACCCATCGCGTCCGTGCCGGGCGATGCGCTCGAACGACGCGGCGAGGTCGGGATTGCGGAAGATCTCACCCTCGCGCGGCGCGTGGCCGTCGATGAGAAAAGTGGACTTCGCGTTCGGGTTCGCGCCCACGACACGCTCCGAACCCTTCCACATGCGCGCCGTCACCTCGGTGACGGGGAAACCGTTCTTCGCGTAATAGATGGCCGGCGCGAGGAGCTGGTCGAAGGGCAGCGTGCCGAAGCGTTCGCGCAGCGCATCCCATCCCGCCACGGCGCCCGGCACTGTAACCGAATAGATGCCGCGGCGCGGGATGCGTTTCAGGCCCTTCGACGCGAGAAGCTCGGGCGTGAGACCGGTGGGTGCCCATCCGCTCGCATTGAGCCCGTAGAGTTTACCGGTCTTCGCCTCGTACACGATAGCGAATAGATCGCCGCCCATCCCGTTGTTCATCGGCTCCATGACGCCGAGTGTGGCGTTGGCGGCTATCGCCGCATCGATCGCGTTGCCGCCGCGCTCGAGGATGGACACGCCGGCCGCCGACACGAGTGGATGGCTCGATGCCACGATCCCATACTGCGACGACACCACCGAGCGGCCGGGGACGACGAGCGGCGCGGCGGCGGAGTCGGAGTTCTGCGCGCCGGCGCTGGCGGCAGAGAGAGCGAGGAGCGTGAACAGAGAGAGAAGGCGGAATGCGCGAGTCATGATCTTACGCTCGGGGAAGGTGTGGCGGTCGGGCGAGCGGGGAGGATGGGAGTGGCGAACCATATATCGGGATACGGGTAGAGGCGGAGGTGCGTTGCGGGATGGGCTCCATAGCGCACTTGGTGCGATATCTCGTCATTGCACGCGCCGATCTCACATCGGCTCGTAGAAAACACTCACTCGCGCTGGAAACGCGCCGGCCACGTCGCCGCTGAGCTGCTTTCCCGAAAACCGCAGCTCCCGCAGCCGGGGCAGACGCGCCAGATGCGCCACGCCGGCGTTCGTGAGCCCGTGGCAGACGTCGAACGTGATCCGCTCGAGCGAATCCATGGTCGACAGCAGCTCCGGGGTTCGGTCTGTGATGGTGGTGTAGCTGTTGAAGTAGTACGAGAGATTTCGGAGCCGCGCGATGTGCTCGGTCGCGGCGTCCGTCGCATCGCGGCAGTACATGAGGATGAGCGACTCGAGCTGCTCGCATCGGGCAATGTGTCGATAGCCGGCGTCGGGCACGTCCATCGGCATCAGTTCGCGCAGAGCGGGGAACTCGGGAAGCGCGGCCAGCGTGACATCGTCCACGTTCAGACAGCTCACCGCGAGAGAGCGCAGCGCGGGCATGCGCGCGAGCGCCGCGAAGCCGCGGTTCCGCAGGTTGTGACAGTGGCGTCCCCAGAGGTATTCGAGCGACCGCGACTGGCCCAGCGCGACGAAGCCATCATCTCCCGCAGTGGTGTCCTGCACCACGAGGAAGCGCAATCGTGGCAGTTCGGCGATGTACGGCATCCAGTCATCCTTCGCATCGACGGCGAGCCAGCCGAGGTTGGGAAGGGAGAGGAGCGGCTCGAGCGCAGCCGCGGTGATGGCGAGCTGCTCGTCGTCGATATCGAGACCGAACAGGCCATCGAGTCCTCGCAGCTCCCGCATCCCGCGATCGGTGAACGATCCGCGGAGGCGGAGATGGTTGGGCTCCGCGCTGTTGCGCAGCAGCTCCATCTCGGGCTCGCCGCCCTGCCACGACTCGAACACGGGAAGCTCGTGCAGCAGCGCGAGTCCCGCGTCGGTCACATTGTTGCCACTCCGGAGCTCACGGAGCTTGCGCTTCCCCGACAGGGCGCGGATGGCGCCGTCGCCGGTGCGCGTCCACGAGAGATCGACTCGCGCGAGCTCGCTACAGCTCGCGAGCCAGGTCATCCCTTCGTCGGTCACGCGCGTCATCGCCAGCGAGATCGATTCGAGCGCGGGAAGCTCGCGAAGCACGTCGAGTGCGCGGTCGGTGATTGCGGTACCGCTCACGTTCAGGTGAGCGAGTCGCGGCAGTCCAGCGAGGTGGCGCAGTCCGTCATCGGTGAGCTCCTTCGAGCCGCCGAGGTCGAGCGAGGCTATTCCGTCAATGCGCGAAACTTCGGCGAGCAGCGCGTCGGTCATCTGGCCGGCGGCTTCGAGATGCGTTGACGGGCGCTCGGCGAGGAGCCGCAGGATGTCGTCCCATTCGCGCGTGACGGCGACCGTGCGCGGACTCCCGGACGGCGGCGTGGGATCGAGCAGCTTCACCGGCTTCGCGGCCACGCGCCGGCCCGCGGACCGTCGCGCGAACTCCAGCAGCGCGTCCCAGCTCCGGAAGCCGTGCTCCATCGCGACCAGATAGCGCGCGTCGTCGAGCGTGATCTCCACATCGTCGTCCGGCGCATCGGGCGCGCGCGGCCGCTTGCCGAGGTCGAGCTGCACGTAGCGGCGCATCCCCAGCCACGCTCGCCGATGCCAGGTGTACCGGTAGTGTCGCTCCATCGCTTCGGGCGTGCCGGTGCGATACGCATCGAGCAGCGCCTCGGCGGCGGATTCGTACTTCGCGACGCTGGCTGCGGCCGCCACGCTCCGGGCCGAATCCGCGCGCTCGACCGCCTCCCTCAGCTCGGTCCAGCCGGTGAAACCGTGCTCGCGCGCGAGCGCGTGCTGAATGTCGCGGAGCGTGGGGTTGGCGGGTGCGG
>JBIQLU010000245.1:0-3405 GCA_044463985.1 Gemmatimonas aurantiaca
GAAACACGCCGCCTCGCGCGCGCTTTCTACCTGATCATCGAGGAAGAGAGCCCCACCGAAAACGCGTCGCGCCGCGTGGCCGGGTCGATCGCGTACTCCGCGTACACCACCCCGAGAGCGATGCGTGCCATGAGGTTCTGCTCGAACTTCGGGAGCTTGTCGACGCCCGCTGAACCGATGGCGTGGCGCAGCGAGAGAACCGGCGGCCCAACGATCGGTATCTGCACCGCGGTGACCGGAATGGCGTAGGAGCTCTCGACGAAGAGAAGCTGTTCGCCCCCGAACTCCAGCACCGAGAAGGTGGGGAGCGTGCCCGAGCCTCCGAGATAGGAGAATCGCTGCGGTGGTGCCTGGTCGCCTGCCGTGAGTACGGCGTGCGAGTGGATCTCGAAGCTCTGCGATCCGAAGGTTGCGAAGCGGAGCCCGGCATCCGCGGTTAATTGCGTGAAGCTCTCGTCGCCCGGCGTATCGAAGGGACGTTCGAGCTGCAGCTCGGCCGCGAAGGACAGCTCCGGCAGCGACACGGAGCCGCCGATTCCCGCGAGCGCGCTGGAGATCCTGCCGCGCTCGACCGCGGGGTTGGGGCGGATCATGCCGTCGCCGGCGTAGCGGCCCCTCAGGCTCCACGGAGCGCTCGCAGCTATCGACCAGTCGCGTTCGGTGCGAGCCCCGCCCCAGAAGGTGAGCTGGCCCGACTCGTTCGCCACGCTGCGCGCGAGCCGTCCCTCGAACCGGTCGGCGCGCCAGTAGTTGCGGTAGTCACGGCCGTTGACGAGCGCCTTGATGGAGTTGATGAGGTCCGACTCGATCCAGCGGTCGTTAGTGAAAGTGCCGCGCCCCCCGTAGAGCTCGACTCTCCAGTCGTGCCGGAAGCGGAGCCGAGCTGTAACCGCCGGGTCGAAGGCCCCGATCGCGGAGCGGTAGGTCACCGTCGGGTCGACCTGGAGCGAACCGCCGTCCTTCCACGTGGCAGCGAAGCGAGGCCCCCAGGGGAGCGCGAGCCCGTCGACGCGCGTGTAGTCGGGAATGCGCAGACCGTAGAGCAGAGGGAGCGATGCGAGTTGCGCCTCCTCGAACGCAGAGGGCTCGCGATAGTCCAGAAAGATGACTCCTTCGCCGCGCGTGACGTCGTATCGGGTGTCCCAGTACGACGCGCGACCACCCTGCACCACCGCCTGCTCCGAATCGTACACGCCTCCGCCGTACGCGATGGCGCGTCCATCGATTCTCGCCCCGGGACGCAGGTAGATGTCGCCGTCGACCACTACGAGGTCGCCGTGTATCGTGCTTGCCACGCTCGCATCGGAGCCCACGATCACGACGCTCCGGTCGTAGACCGAATCGCGAAAGAGCCGCGTGTTCCACTGTTCGTGAACCACGGTGTACGGCCTTTCGAGCGCCGTGCGCAGTATCTCGCCAGGCTCACCGGGTCCCGCGCGGCGCAGCTCGACGCGAACCTCGTTCTGTGCGACGGCGGCGCGTGGCGCCGCGGGCGCCACCGCGGCCAGTACCGCGGCTATGGCAAGAATCGACTTCAGCATCCCGCGAGCGAGAGGAAGTTGCGCAGGATCCCCTTCCCCTCCTGAGTCAGGATCGACTCCGGATGAAACTGCACTCCCCACACCGGGTGCTTTGCGTGGCGCATCGCCTGGATCTCGGATGCGTCATCACGCGACGTGGCGAGCACCGTCAATTCCGCGGGAAGCGAGCTCGCCTCCACCACCAGCGAGTGATAGCGCATCACCTCGAGCGGCGACGGCAGCCCCTCGAAGATGCCCGTGCCGTCGTGCGCTATGCTGGATGTCTTGCCGTGCATCACACGTCCCGCCCGCACCACCTTCCCTCCGTAGGCCTCGCCGATCGCCTGATGTCCGAGACACACTCCCAGTATCGGGATCTCCGCGCCCCAGCGCTGCACGAGCGGCACCGTGACGCCCGCTTCGCGCGGAGTGCAAGGACCGGGCGAGAGCACGAGCGCCCTCGGCGCGAGATCGCCGACCTCCTCCACCGTCAGTTCGTCGTTCCTGCGCACCACCGGATCGGCCCCGAGCTCACCGAGGTACTGAACGAGGTTGTAGGTGAAGGAGTCGTAGTTGTCGATTACGAGAAGCATGAAGACAGAGAGCAGAAGGCAGAAAGCAGACGGCAGGAACTGCGCTCGGACGGCGGCCATCGAAAAGGTAAACTATCACGGGACGCGGGGGATGCGCTCCGCGGTTCCTGCTTTCTGCTTTCTGCTTTCTGCCATCTGCCGTCCCGCCCCTCACCCCCTGGGATGGAACTCCCGATGCACCTGTCTCAGGTACTCGCGGTCGACGTGCGTGTAGATCTGGGTGGTGGATATGTCCACGTGACCCAGCATCTCCTGGACCGCGCGAAGGTCGGCGCCGCCCTCGAGGAGATGGGTGGCGAAGGTGTGGCGGAGCGTGTGTGGCGTGACGTGCTTTTCGATTCCCGCACGTTCCACGTACTTGCGGAGGATCTTCCACGCGCCCATGCGTGAGAGCGGAGCGCCGCGAGCGTTCAGGAAAAGTGTTCCACGCCCGCTTCCCTTCTCGAGCGTCGGACGCGACTCGCGCAGGTAGACCGCGAGCGCCGTTATCGCGCTCCTCCCGATGGGGACCAGGCGCTCCTTGCTTCCCTTTCCGAACACCCGGACCAGCGCGTCCTCGAGGAGCACGTCGCGGGTGCCGATGGTGATCCACTCGGAGACGCGCAGTCCCGCGCCGTATCCGAGCTCGAGGAGCGCTCGGTCGCGGAAGTACAGAGGGTCGTCGAGATTCGGCGCGCCGAGTACGCGCTCCATCTCCGCCACCGTGAGCACCTCCGGGAGCGTGCGCCAGCGCGATGGGGTGTCGAGCCGCTCCGTCGGATCCTGCACCACGAGCCCGTCGCCGATCAGAAAGCGGTAGTACGTGCGCAGCGACGAGATGTTGCGGCGTATGGAAGACGGCGCGAGTCCGAGGTCCTTGAGGTGGTACAGGTAGCGCCGCAGGTGCTGCGGAGTGACTCCCACCGGAGACCCGATCCCCTTCGCGCGGCTGTACATCGCGAAGCGCGCCAGGTCGCGCCCATACGCTTCGCCCGTGGCACGGCTGGCTCCCTGCTCCAGCGACAGAAAGTCGGCGAAGCGCTCGAGCAGGAAGGCGCGGCCCACGTCTTCCTCCGTCATCGCCTGCGGACTGCCCTCACCATCAGCCAGCCGGCCACCAGGAGCGCTGCGACGACGCCAGCCACGAGCATCGACGTTCGCGAGAGCTCGGTGAGCCGCATTCGCAGCGCACCCCAGTCGGATCCGACGTGGTACACCACGATGGTTATCGTCCCGTACCAGATGGCCGACGCTATGGCGATCGCCGCGAGTACCGGTACCACCGGCATCTTCATCGCACCCGCGAAAGGCGG
>JBIQLU010000246.1:0-3364 GCA_044463985.1 Gemmatimonas aurantiaca
CGCCGTTTACGGATCCTTACCCTCGAGGAGCTCCTCGAGCTCGCCCGGATCCACCGCGACGCCGTTCCCGCCGCTCACGCGTTCCACGCGGAGAGTGCGCGACTGCGTGCGGCCGTTGATCGAGAGCGAGACGCGGTAGTCGCCAGTCTCCACGAACGGAGCGCCGCCGCGCCCGCGACCGAAGCCGCCCTGGATCGCTCCGCTGCTGCGGAGGGCGCTGAAGACTTCGCCGAGTACCTCGCGATCGATCGGCGGCTCGCCACCGGCCTGTGGGCCGCGTGGTCTCGCCCGTGCGGTATCGGACTTCGTCGCGCGAGCCGTGTCGGACGGCGCGCCGGGACGGCCGCCTCTCCCGCCGCGCGCACCCGCTGCACGCGGCGGCGGGCTCTCGCCCGGGCGCTCCTGGAAGCCGCCCATTCCCCCACCGCTTCCACTGCGGCGGAAGAGCCCGAAGAGACCTTCGCCACCCGTCATCGCCTTGTGGATCCGATCCAGCTCGGCCTTCGGTGCCACGCCGGCGGTGGCCAGCGAGTCGAAGACGTGCGTCATCTTCCTGTCGGCCACGATGCTGTCACGCACACCTGCGGGCGTGAGCGGCTCCGGTGCCGGCGCCTTGCCGCGGAAATTCCACGTGACGTGATGCAGACCAGCGGTGGCCGGTCCGTTGAGAGTGGTGAGCGTGTCGCCCTCGACGTCGGTGATCACGACCTTGACCGTGTCGCCACGGTCAGTGCTCGCCAGACGATACGAGATCACTGCGCCGGCACCCGGAGTCTCCGCCTCGTACCAGGCGTGGCCGGCGTCGTACTCCGCTCCCACGGGGTAGCCGAACTCGAACGCCGTGGCCGGCTGGAAGAGCCACGTGCTGGATGCGAGCACGCTGTCGGCCATCTGCTCGAGCGCCGCGATGCCGACGATCATGATGCTGCGGCCGTGCGTGGCAGCGATCAGCTCGTGGTCGCGCGGATGAATCTTGAGATCGTGCACCGGTACGGTGGGCATCCCGGTCATGAACTTCTGCCAGTGTGCGCCGCGGTCGAGCGACACGTACGCACCGACGTCGGTGCCCACGAAGAGCAGATCGCGGTTCACGGGATCCTCGCGGATCACGTGCAGGAAGTCGGGCCCGCCCGTGGGGAGATCGTTGGCGATCGAACGGAACGTCTTCCCGTAGTCGGTGGTCACGTACAGATACGGCTCGAAGTCGTTGACGCGGTGGTTGTCGAAGGCGACGTAGAAAGTCGTCGAGTCGAAGTGCGACGGCTCGATGCGCACCACGTACGTCTTCGCCGGAAGACCGGGGAAGCGGCCCGTGAGATTTTCCCACGTGGCGCCGTCGTTCCGCGTGAGCCACACGTTGCCATCGTCGGTGCCGGCGTACAGAAGTCCCGGCCGCATGTACGACTCGGCGAGCGTGGTGATGGTGCCGTACGTCTCCGCGCCTGTGGCGTCGTTCGTGATGCCGCCGGTGGTCTTCGTGCTGACGCGGATCTTCGCGGTATCCTGCGTGGAGAGATCCGGCGAGATCGGGAAGACGTAGTCGCCCCGATTCGTGGATTTCAGCACGCGGTTCCCGCCGATGTACAGCGTGCTCGCCGAGTGCGGCGAGACGAAGTACGGAGTGTTCCAGTTGAAGCGGAGCTCGAGAGCCGCGGAGTCGGCCTTCTGAGCGGCGCGAAGCTGGTCGACGCGCTTCTGCGTCGCCTTGCTCGCGGCCTTCGCGGTGTCGCCGCGCTCGATGAGGATCGAGTCCTCGTACTGCAGGTAGACCGGCCTCCACGTGGGCTTCACGATGTTCGCGCGCTCACCGGTGGCGTAGTCGATGCGCCCGATGTTGCCGCCCTGCGACTCGGCGTAGATGGTGTTAGGGTCGGTGGGATCCTGCGCGGTGTAGAAGCCGTCGCCGCCGCCGACGGTGAACCAGTCGGCGTTGGTGATCGGTCCGTCCGACTTGCGGCTCGGACCGCACCAGCTTCCGTTGTCCTGCAGGCCGCCGCACACGCGGTAGGGAACCGCGAAGTCGTAGCTCACCTCGTAGAACTGGCCGAGCGGCATCACGTTGAGGAAGTCGTAGTTGCCGCCCTTGTCCCACGTCTGCGACACGCCGCCGTCGTCACCCACCACGAAGTGCGCAGCATCGTTCGGATCGATCCACATCGCGTGGTGATCCACGTGGATCCCCACCGTCGCGTTGCGCACCGTGCGACCAGCATCGGTGGAGAAGTTCACCGGAGTCGACGACCAGTAGACGCGGTTCGGATCCTTCGGATCGACGCGCACCTGGGAGTAGTAGAAGGGGCGAACGTTCTTGTCGTTCATCCACTTCCACGTCTTGCCCGCGTCGTCGGAGCGATAGAGACCGCTGAGGAGCCGGTTCTGCTGCGCTTCCTTGGCCTTGCCGGAATCGGCGAGCGGAAGCGGGAACGGCGCCTTGCCGCCGCGGATCGAGTCCGCCTCGACCAGCGCGTAGACGATGTCCGGGTTGCTCGGCGAGATGGCGAGGCCGATGCGTCCGAGCTCGGTGGAGGGGAAGCCGCCGCCCTGAATTTTCATCCAGGTATTCCCGCCATCGGTCGTCTTCCAGAGCGCGCTTCCCGGTCCGCCGCTCTTGTAGTACCACGGACCGCGCACGCGCTCGTAGCTCGATGCGTAGAGTATGTTCGGGTCGCGCGGATCCATCGCGACATCTACGAAGCCCGCCTTGTCACTTATGAACTTGATGATCTTCCAGCTCTTACCTCCGTCGGTGGTCTTGTAGAGGCCGCGCTCGGGATTGGAGCCCCAGAGATGTCCGAGCGCCGCGACGTAGACGATGTCGGGATTGGTGGGATTGATGACGATGCGGCCGATCTGCTCGGTCTTCTCGAGTCCCATCAACGTCCAGTGCATCCCGCCGTCGGTACTCTTGTAGATGCCGCCGCCTGGCGAGATGGAGTTGCGCGAGTTCTGCTCGCCGGTGCCGGCCCAGACGATGTTCGTGTCGGACGGCGCGATGGCGAGTGCGCCCATGGATACCACGCGCTCGTGGTCGAAGACGGGTCGGAAGGTGGTTCCGGCGTTGGTGGTCTTCCAGATTCCGCCGGCCGCTGCCGCGACGAAGAACGTTCTGGAGGGGCTGGGGATGCCGGCGATGTCGGCGATGCGCCCGCCCATGATGGCCGGCCCGATCGATCGCCACCGGAACCCCGCGAGCGTAGCCGAGTCGAGCCCCGCAGATGCTGCCCCCTGACTGGTGGCCTGCTGCGCGGTGAGTCCCGGACCAGCGGTCGCGATCGCGGCCACGACCGATAACGCGAGTGGCAGATGTCGCATGAGATGGATGGAGAGTGAGAGGAAGCGGCCTGAGCCGTAGATGTATGGGAGG
>JBIQLU010000247.1:0-3306 GCA_044463985.1 Gemmatimonas aurantiaca
ATGTACTTCGACTGCGTCGGGGTGAGGCGGCGGACGGCCCAGCTCAGGTGGACGAAGTGAGGCTCGCTGGGCGGCGTGAGCGGGTGCATGCCGATCTCCTCGGGCATGCGGTTCCCCTTGCGAGTGTTGCAGGGGGAGCAGGCCGTCACCACGTTCGTCCAGTCGTTGCTGCCGCCGCGCGAGATCGGGATCAGGTGGTCGCGCGTGAGCGACTCGCGCGGGCGCAGGTCGGCCGTGCCGCGGCCGCAATACTGGCAGCGGTAGTTGTCGCGCGCGAACAGGAAGGTGTTCGTCACCTGGCGCCGGAACCGTCGCGGCACGTGGATGAACTTCACCAGGCGAATGACCACGGGGCGCGGCATGGTGAGGCGCTCCGACCGCACCAGGCGCTCCTCATCCGCCTCGACGATTTCGGCCTTTCCGTCGAGTACGAGCCTCAGTGCCCTGCGCATGGGCACCATCGTGAGCGGCTCGAACGAAGCGTTCAGCGCCAGACACCCGACGATCACGTGGCCCTCCTTGACCCGCAAAAGAAAAACTCCCGCCTCGAAGCTCAGGGCGGGAGCGTGCTAACTGCTACACACGGGCAAACCCCCGTCGCGCCACACGATGGTGGCGCCGGCTACTCGTTCTACACTGGCCATCCCCGAACGGTGCCACGGCAGCGCCCGGCAGTCGAGCGAACGTCTCGCGTTCATGTCGGCCTACCGAAGCGCCTCGACGGCATCGCCCACCGGCGTCAGCCATCCGTGGCGGTCTTCGATACGGCCGGTAGCGATCCCCATGAACTGTTCCTGGATGGAGCGCGTGATCGGGCCAGGTTTCCCCTCTCCCACCTGTATCCGATCCACCGAGCGGATCGGCGTCAACTCGGCGGCAGTGCCCGAGAAGAAAAGTTCATCGGCGATGTAGAGCATCTCGCGCGGGATCTCCATCTCGCGAACCTCGATACCGAGATCGTGCGCGATGCGGATCACCGAGTCCCGCGTGATCCCCTGCAGGATCCCGGCGGAGAGCGGCGATGTGTACAACACGCCGTCACGCACCAGGAAGATGTTCTCCCCACTTCCCTCCCCCACGTGCCCCTGCACGTCCAGCACGATCCCTTCCGCGTACCGATTGACTCGCGCCTCCATCTTGGCGAGCTGGGAGCCGAGGTAGTTGCCGCCGGCCTTGGCGAGCGCGGGAATCGTATCGGGCGCGGGTCGCCGCCAGCTCGAGACGCCGGCGTCGATCCCCTCGTCCAGCGCCTCGTCGCCGAGGTAGCGGCCCCAGCGCCACGCGATGATGAACGTCTCGGCAGGCAGCTCCACCGGATAGATCCCCATCTGCTCACCGGTGCGTACCACGATCGGCCGCAGATAGCACTCGGAGACTTCGTTGGCCGCCACGGTATCCACGCACGCCTGCACGAGCGCGTCGACATCGTGACGCGGCACGATCCGGTAGATCCTGCACGAGTCGCGGAGACGCACGATGTGGTCGCGGAGTCGGAAGATCGCCGGGCCGGAAGGTGTGTTGTAGCAGCGCACCCCTTCGAACACGGACGATCCATAGTGCACGACGTGACTCATCACGTGGATGGTCGCGCTTTCCCATGGCACCAGTTGCCCGTCACGCCAGATCACCGACGTCCGCCCCGAACTTCCGCTCGACATACTCGCCTCGTAAAGAGATGAGTTTATGATAACTGGCGAGGGGGGACGGGAAAAGGGAGCAGACGGCAGAGAGCAGAGGGCAGGAACTGCGCACCCATCTCCGGTGAAGCAACGGGGTCAGGCACTTCAAGTAGAGGTTCCGGAAGCGTTGCTTCCGGAACCTCTACTTGAAGTGCCTGACCCCGTCGTTTGAACACGGGTGTGCAGTTCCTGCTGTCTGCCCTCTGCTCTCTGCTGTCTTGTCTCTTCTATCTCGTCGTCCCCGTCGTATCCGGACGCCGGGGAGTGGATCCCGGAATGGCGAAGGGGTTGGGGACCGGGCGGAGCGTGTCGCCTCGAGGCGAGCGGCGCGACGCGGCGGAGTCCATCGGAGATGCGACGCCGAACGGGGTGTGCACGGTGCACTCGCCCACCGGTTCGGTGCCCGGGATGTAGTACTCGGTCACCACCACGCTGTCGGGACAGAAGGGGTTCCGCAGCATACCGGTGGTCTCGTCGACCTGGCGGACGAGGATGTCTTCGGGACGCGGCCAGTCGGGCGGCTCGGGACGCCGCTGGTAGACCTCCTTCATGAAGCCGATCCACGCCGGCGCCGCGAGGCGACCGCCCTGCGCGTTCGACATGATCCGCTTCGGCTGGTCGAAGCCGAGCCACACGCCGGCGACCATGTCCGACGTGTAGCCGATGAACCAGACGTCGGCGTAGTCGTTGGTCGTGCCCGTCTTGCCGCCGGCGGGAATGTGGAAGCCCGACGACCACACGCGCGCGGCCGTGCCGCGGCGCACCACGTCCTTCATCACATCGACCATCAGCCACGCCTCGTCGCGCGAGAGCACGCGCACCGAGCGCGGCTTCGCCTCCCACACCACGTTCCCCTGCCCATCCTCCACGCGCAGGATCCCGTTGGCCGGCACCCGATCACCGAGCGTCGCGAACGTGGTGTACGCGGACACCATCTCGATCGGGTATACGTCGGCCGCACCGATCGCGATCGAAGGCACCGGCGGGATCGGCGTGCTGAGACCCATGCGGCGAGCCATGTCTATCACGTTGCGCTCGCCCAGCTCCATTCCCAGCCGGATCGTCGGCAGGTTGCGCGACTGGTACAGCGCGCGCCGCATGGGCATGTAGCCCTCGTACTTGAGATCGTAGTTCTGCGGCGTCCAGACGCTCCCGTCTTCCTGCGGCATCGAGAGGGCGCTGTCGTCGAGCAGATACGAGAGCGGGTAGCCGTTGTGAATCGCGGTCGAGTAGACGATCGGCTTGAACGTCGACCCGGGCTGCCGCAGCGCCTGCGTGGCGCGATTGAACTTCGAGTCGTCGAAGTCGCGGCCACCGATCAGCGCGCGGACCGCGCCGGTGCGCGGATCCATCGCGATGAATGCGCCCTGCAGGTATGGCGAGTTGCCGAGCGAATCGCCCTCGCCATTCGCGTTGCGCGCCTGGTACTGCTCGTACGTGATGTGGCCGAACTTCCCCCACTTCCCGCCCTCGATGTCCTCGAGCTGCTGCTCGAGGTTGCGCTCGGCCGCGAGCTGCATGTCGATGTCGAGCGTGGTGTAGACCTTGTAGCCCTGCGTGTACAGCCGGCTTCCGAACTGGTCCTCGAGCTGCTTGCGGATCCACTCCACGAAGTACGGCGCCAGCT
>JBIQLU010000248.1:0-3301 GCA_044463985.1 Gemmatimonas aurantiaca
CGGCCTGTAAGCCGGGTCCTGTCGGATGTCGCCATCCGGACGGTCATTTCTCTGGGAGTGCGATCGCTCGCACCCTCTAGCAGCCTACCCGCGGCGTCCTGGTCGAGGCGGGCCGCCTCTCGCCGCATATTTGGCCTTGCTCCAGCCGGGGTTTACCCTGCCACGCCTGTTGCCAGGCGCGCGGTGGGCTCTTACCCCACCATTTCACCCTTACCGATCCGGTCCCGCGATCGGCGGTATCTTTTCTGTGGCACTTTCCGTCGCCCGCCACCCTCTCGAGTGGCCGACGCCCAGGCGTTACCTGGCGGCCTGCCCTGTGGAGCCCGGACTTTCCTCGCGGGGCACGAAGCCCCACGCGACCGTCCGGCCGACCGTTCCCACCCCGGAAATATAACCCTCTCCAGCGTACTGGCGCCGAGCATGTGGCGCTACTGCCGGTGCACGCTACGATTTAGTAACGAACTGCTACTTATCGATACGGTGGGGCAGGGCTGACGCGGGCCGCGGTCGGCTGACCTGACTCCTGAGGACTCTGACTCGCGCCGTTCGTCGCAGAAGCCGTCACTGGCCCGATAATGACGCCGCAATGACCGGGTCGCGACATCCTGCCACCGTATGCCGCCTCGTGTTGCATCTCATTGCCTGCGAGCTCGGCGCGCCGCTCGCCATCGGGCGACCCCCTCCCCTCCATCGTACCGTGCCGATCAAGGAGCCTGCCATGTCCTCCGCTCATCAATCCCGCGCCAGACTCACCCCCATCGCCACCATGCTCCTCCCTGGCGAACGGCAGCGCGTCGATGCCGCGGGCGAAGGGCTCTACAAGACGCTGCACCGCGACTCGCTCGATGACGTCTTCCGGGATCTCTACGAGCACCGCGCCAGGGTCGTACTGGTCTCGGTTTCGCGCTGTGCCGACCTCGAGGTGGGACGCGTCGCGCGCCTGGTGCGTGAATTTCCGCGCGTGCCCGCTGTCGCGCTCCTCTCCAGCTTCAGCTCCGATACGCCTCAGGCGGTGCTGTCGCTCGGTCAGTCGGGTGTGCGCTCGCTCGTGGATGTGCGACAGCCGGCAGGGTGGAAGGTACTGCGCGAGATGCTCGTGGCCGACCGGGCCGCCGAGATCGAACGCCTGGCGCTCGGACAGCTCTCCCTCGATCTGGCCGGCGCGCCGGCCGACTGCTGGCGCTTCTTCGAGACGCTCTTCCGCATCGCATCACCGCGCATCACGAGCGTGCGCATGCTCGCCCGTCGGCTGCGTGTGGTGCCGAGTACGCTGATGAGTCGCTTCTTTCGAGCGGGTCTGCCGGCGCCGAAGCGATATCTGGCGATGGCGCGGCTGGTTCAGGCGGCGCGCGTGTTCGAGAATCCCGGCCTCTCCGTCTCGAACGTCGCGAACCATCTCGAGTACTCCTCGCCCCAGAGCTTCGGTCGACACGTGCGCACCATGCTGCACATGACGGCGGTGAGCTTCCGGCAGCACTACGATGGCGAAGGGATGCTCCAGCGTTTTCGCGAGGAGCTCATCCTGCCGCACCTCGAGGTCCTGCGCAGCTTCACGCCGCTGTCGTCACCTTACTCTGGCGCGGAGGAATCCGAGTGGGACGACGATGAGGCAGACGCTGTTCCTGCGTAGTGGTGAGCGCCGCCACGTCGAAGCGGCTTATCGACGCGCGGAGCCGGCCGGCTGACTCGGACATCTGCAGCGACGCTTCGGCGAGGCCGTCGATCACGCCCGTCTGCTCCTCGGCGGCACTCGTGGCTTCGCCCGCGCGCGCGGCAGCGTTGCCGGCGAGCGTCTGGATGCTCTCGATCTTCTCCGAAAGCTCGGCGAGTCCGCTCGCCTGCTCGCGCGACACTGCTACGGATTCGCTGATCACGAGCGTGACACGCTCGATTCCCTCGAGGATGTCGCTCAGCGCGCGATCGGCCTGCGTGGCGATCTCGCCCACGTTCGTGACCTCTCGTTCGCCGGCGGTCATGGCATCGGTCACGCTCGCGATGTTCTCGCGTATGGTGCCGACCGTGCCGGCGATGTCCTTCGCGGCCAGGGCGCTCTCCTCGGCGAGCTGGCGCACCTGCTCCGCCACCACTCCGAAGCCCTTCCCATGATCGCCCGCGCGCGCCGCCTCGATCGCGGCGTTCAGCGCGAGCAGATTCGTTTGCCGGGCGATGCGCGAGATGGTGGTGACGAACTCGCCCACTTTCGCCGATGCGTCGCCGAGCCGCACAGCGGTGCTCGCGGTATCGCGTACGTCGGCGCCGATCACCACGAGCGTCTGCGCCGCGCGCGAGATCGCGCTGCGGCTCGAGGTGGCCGCTTCGAGCAGCTCTCGTGCGCTGCTCTCGAGCTGCTCCGCGCGCTCGCGGATCGACTCCGCCGCGCCGTGTGCGCCGGACGCTTCGACGGCGCCCGCCTCGGTGTACTGTCGCTGGTCGTCGAGCTCGCTCGAGAGCGAGCGGGTAGTCTCGGCGAAGTGCATCCCGGTAGCGCTCAACTGCTGTGTAGCGGAAGCGAGCTGCTCGGAGAGCGCAGCCACTTCGTCGGCCTCGCGCTGCACCGTGGCGATGATGTACCCCTGCTCCTCGAGCATCCTGTTGAAGCTGCGCTCGAGGAATCCCAGTTCATCGGTGTGCCGTGCCGGAGCGCGCACGAGAAGGTTGCCATGTTCCGCCTCGGCGATGCAGTCGCGCGTGCCGCGCACGCGTCTCAGGAGTCGAGCGGCGACCGGCACCACCAGCCACGACACCGCGATCAGAATGGCGACATCGAGCGCGATCGGTGCGAGCACCGCCGAGCCTCGCGTGCCGGCTCCCATGGCGGCCGGGTGAAGGCGCAGGTATCCCCACATCGCGACGGCGTAGCCCGCTGCGGACCCCAGCACGGCGAAGCGGCCCAGGGCCTTTCCCTGGCCGAACGAGCAGGGGATGATGGTCACGAAGTACAGCGCGAGGAGCGACCCGCGCCCGAACACGAACACGAGTGCGCTCGCCAGCGCGACGTCGAATGCGACGAAGAGATAGCGATACCAGGCGCGGTACGACTGCGGTCGCTGAGCAAGGAAGCTGAGCGCTTCGTTCGCTGCGATGGCGGTGATGAAGAGCGCGATGCAGGCCCAGAACGCCGCCGCCAGCACGTCGGAGAGGATCGCGAGGTATATCGCGAGCCCTACCACGAGGATCGCGATGCGCCGCTGCCGGCCGCCATGCCGGAAGCTCAGGATATCCTTCTGCCGCTCCTCATCCGCGAGCTCCCGCGCCCTCGCGGCCGTATCGTCGTGGACCATACCCCCAAGACGAATCGCCC
>JBIQLU010000249.1:0-3296 GCA_044463985.1 Gemmatimonas aurantiaca
CGCCAGCCGCCGCTTCACTTCCGTCACCGCCGGCTGCAGCTCCGGATCGGCGTTCTTCCAGAGATTCACGAACGCCGCGTAGTGCGATGCCGCACGCGCCGTGTCGCCCTTCGCCTCGTACAGCTCACCGAGCCGCTTGTGAGTTCCGGCCAGCAGGAGAAAGTCATCGCCGCCCCGCCCGGCATAGTCCGTCCGGAGGTATTGCTCGTACATCGCGATGGCCGAATCCGGTTCGTCTGCCTGGTCGAACGCGCGGCCCAGCTGACCGAGCACGACCAGCGGATCCTCGTACGCCGGACCGTCGGGCAGCCGGTCGCCAGCGCGGAATTCCGTGATGGCTTCGCGCGGCCGCCCGTCGGCGAGCGCGATCTCGCCGAGCGCCGCGTGCACCGCCGGCTGAGTCGCGCGCACGAGCGCGGTGTCGCGGAGCTGACGAAGCTCCGCGAGCACATCGCGCGCCCGATCGGGGCGGCCGGCTCTCGCGTATGCCACCGCCAGGTCCGTATAGGGGCGGTCCTGCTCCGGGAGCGATGCGAGTGGGAGTGCGGCCACCGCCGCATCGAGCCGCGCCACCGAGCGTTCGGCGTTGGGCCGGAACCACTGGTCGAGGAGCACGAACTGGATGCTGTCGGTGATCGCTGGCCCCGCACTCCCCTGTTCGCGAGCCATCGCACTCGCTTCCCTGAATCTCCGCTCGCCCTCCGCGAGGCGTCCCTGCATCACCGCCATCATGGCGAGATCGAACCTGGTCATCAGTCGTACGTCGGGGCTCGTCGTAGCTCTGTCCAGGCTGTCGAGCGATTTCTCGGCGCCGTCCACGTCGCCCTTTCGATAGGTTCGTCCCATCGACAGCTCCAGCAGCACGGCGTTGTTCGGCAATTGCGCGAGCCCGGTCGCGAGGAACGAGTCAGCCGCTGCCCACTTCCCCTGCGTCTGCAGTACGTTCACGAGGTTCGGGAGCGGGATCATGTTGCCTGACTGCTTGCTCAGCGCCATGCGATAGAGCGACTCCGCCGCTGGCCAGTCGCGCCGGCGGCCGTAGGCCACGGCGAGATTGTTGGCGGCGTACACCGAGTCTCCCCGCGCCATGAGCGCCTGATAGGCGGCGATGCCCTTCTCCCGATCGTGGCCCGCGCCATTCAGGAAGTAGTAGCCTTCGACGAGATACCGCTCGTTGTCGGTGAGTCGAGAGCGGAGCTGGAAGGCCTTGGTGACGGCGGAATCCACAATCGATTGAGGATAGCCGGCATTCGCGTACGCGGTACCGAGCTTGCGCCACGCGGTGGCGAAGCCGGTGTCGATCGCCACGGCCTGGCGGAGCAGCGGGATGGCTTTCTGGAAATCGTGCCCGGCGTCGAAGGCGCGCGCACCGTCGGTGTACGCCCTGAGCGCCTCGTACGAAGATGTCGTCACCTGCGCGAGCGGTGGGCTGGACCGCACGCTCCGCAGCGATTCACCGATCCTGCCGCGCAGTTTGCGCGTCACCTCGTCCACTCCGTCCACGAGCCCGGACGGGCCGTCGACTGTGGTCTGGTACGACGCGAGTACGTTCCCCGAGTCGGCCGAGACCAGTCTCAACGCGATGACGAATCCGCCGCCGAGCCCCGTCACATCGCCGGTCACTATCGCCTTGATCCCTTCTCGCGCGGCGATCTGCCGCGCCAGCACGGCGTCCACATGCGTGGCGGGATCGCGCTGCATTCGCCCCAGCGCGGCAGACACGCTGGCCTGACTGAACAGAGTGATCGACGACGACTGACCGAGATTCGCTCGCACTCCCTCCGCCACCACTCTACCGACGCTCGAATCCGCGTGACTGACGCCGAAGTCGGCGATGAGTATCGGGTCGCGTTGATTCAGCTTTCCCGCGGCGAGCAGCGATCCCACGGGTCCGACTCCGAAGGCGCGCATCACCATGAAGACGATGACGAGCACCGCGAACGCGCCGAGCGCGTAGACCCCGCCGCGTGTCGCGCTCTTCCACGAGACGTGCGGGCTCGCCCTGAGCGCGAGCGTCGCCATGGTACCCTGCGACTGCGAGCCGCCGGGCGTGAGGGTGGGCGTGGCGGTGAGCGCACGCCGCGCCACGCGTTGCACGTAGCCGGTGAAGAGGATGACCGGGAGGCCGAGCGCCATCACGAACATGGCACCGGGGAAAACCCAGTCGGGGAGACCGATGGCGATCGTCGCCGCCTTCGCCATCACCGCAACCGCGGCCACCGATGCGATGTACACGAGCAGCGCTCGCCGGAACGCCGCCGGCCCGTGCAGCAGCACCGGCGGGAGCGCCGTCATCCCACTCCCGCTCGTCACCGAGCCGAGCGTCACTATCACTTCGGCGGCACTCTGCGGCCGCTCGCCGGGATCCTTGGCGAGCATGCGCATCACGAGATCGGCGAGCGGGGCCGGCGCGTCGGGGCGGAGCTCGGCGATGGACTGGGGCGTCTCCCCCATGTGTGCCGCGAGCACTCGCTGCGGAGTGCGATCGTGGAAGGGCGGCCGGCCCGCGAGGAGCTCGTACGCCATGCAGCCCAGCGCGTAGATGTCGGCGCGCGCATCCACGTCGGGATCGCCCGCCGCCTGTTCGGGCGCCATGTAGGCGGGCGTTCCGATCGAAGTGCCGAGCTGGGTGAGCGTGGCACCACTCTCGTAGGTGCGCGATGCGCTGAGCGCCTTCGCGATCCCGAAGTCCGTCACCACGGCGGTACCGCCCGAGAGGAGTACGTTGTCGGGCTTGATGTCGCGGTGAACGATGCCGCGCTCGTGCGCATACTGGAGCGCGCGGGCGACGTCTCCGAGTATGCGAAGGATGTCGGTGATGGAGAGCGGCAGCGAATCCGCGAGCGCGACGCGGAGCGACTCGCCCTCCACATAGGGCATCGTGTAGTACGGAAGCCCGTTCGTTTCACCGACCGCGAGCACCGGGACGATGTTCGCCTGCTGCAGTGATGCCGCGAGTCGAATCTCGCGCTCGAAACGCTCGGCGCTGATCCCGGCAGCGAGCTCGGGGGAGAGCACCTTCACCACGACTCGTCTACCGAGGCGGAGCTCGTCGGCGAGGAACACGCGCGACATCCCGCCGCCGCCCAACTCACGCTCGAGCGTGTACGAGCCCGACAGTGTGCTCTGCAGTTGAT
Organism: Gemmatimonas aurantiaca; assembly: GCA_044463985.1. GTDB lineage: Bacteria > Gemmatimonadota > Gemmatimonadetes > Gemmatimonadales > Gemmatimonadaceae > JADGGM01. The sequence continues at coordinate 3,138 of JBIQLU010000249.1, forward strand.
CGCGAAGATCAGTCATGGTGCGGGCCGGGGAAGGGCGACCCAACAATCTATCGGCCGGCCTTCCCAGCGCCAGCGGGTGGCATGAACCGGGGTCAGGTACTTTGAATCGGGATAGGGGGTAGCCGGTGATCCCGGCTACTCCCCTCCCACACCACCGGA
>JBIQLU010000250.1:0-3280 GCA_044463985.1 Gemmatimonas aurantiaca
ACTGTCCAGACGACGTCGAAGTTGATCCACGCCTTCCTCAGGAACTCCACTCCGAGCACTCGATAGACCGCGAGAGCCACCGCTCCCATCACGATGAACATCGCCGCGGTGTGCGCGACGAGCACTACCGCACCGCCGTCGAGCGCACTCCGGGTATGGTGCATCTCTCCGCCGTGTGCGGCGGCACCACCCACCAGCACGGGGAGGAGCATCAGCCCCGCCCCATGCGCGGTGGACATCACGAACGACCATACCGTGAGATCGCGGAAGCCGAGCCGCATTCCTACCCAGCGCGGATGCTTCCCGCGGCGCGCCACCAGCCAGACGCCGAAGGCGAACAGAAGCGCCGCCGTGCCGATGCGCAGTGCGTTCATCGGTAGATAGACCCCGCCCGCCACGAACGCGCCAACCGCCAGCGCGACGCTCGCCGCGTGGCCGAGCGCGATGGGCGGAAGCGCACCCACCACGCTCGACGCACGGTGATGCTGGACGCCGAGCGCCACGGCGAAGAGCCACCCCATCCCCGGATTCAAACCGTGGTACGCACCGAGCATTGCGGGCACCGTCCAGTTCATCATACCCTCACGAGAAGCAGTAGGAATCGGACGATGCGTCTCCGCCCTGCAGATGCACCTGATGCGGACGATAGCCATCCGTGCTGATGAAGAAGTCGGGGTCGACGTGCATCGCCCCGTCGCTTCCCACCACGAGCCGCGTCATCCAGCCGCGAATGCCGTCGGGGTAGAACTGCGCGTCCCACGACGTGTAGAGCGAGTTCGTGAGATAGATTCGCTTCCCGTCGCGGCTCACTTCGATCATCTGCGGGCCGCCATTCAGAGGACCCGAGCCGTTGTACTCCGCGCGCCGCACGATGCCGCCGAGATGCACCGATCCCGTGAGCCTCGGGTGGAAGGGATCCGTTACATCGTAGCGGCGCAGCTCGCCGGTTCCCCAGCACGATACGTAGAGCGCCCGATCGTCGAGCGAGAGCGCGATGTCGCTCACCAGCGGCGGCACCGCCTTGAAATCCCTGAGCGCGGGCGGGAGATCGCCCGGGTCGGCAGCTTCCGCAGGGATCTCGATCACCTTCTGGACCTGCCACTCGCCATCGCGCTGGAACCAGAGCCAGATCGAACTGGAGAGATTCTCCAGCGACACCACGACGCCCGCGAAACCGTATGCCCGCGTGGGGTCGTGTGCCGGTCGCAGCTCCAGCACCATCTGATCGTTCTCGCCGAGCTGCATCGACTTCGTGTGCCGCCGCTTTCGCAGATCCCAGAAGTTGAGGTGGCGGCCGTAGCGCTTCTCCATCAACAGCTCGGGCACGAGTCCGTTCTCGACCATGTTGGGCGTTCCCCACTCGCTGCTGACCATGGCGTCGTAGCCCAGGTGCCACCAGAAGTCGTACGCGAGGCGCTGGGGCCCGCGATCGATTTCCCAGGCACCGAGTGGTTCGAACGTGTCGTGATCGAGTATGAAGATTCCGCCGGGCGCGTCGCCGCTGGCGTTGCCGAGTGCGCTCACGTAGATGCCGTCGGGTCCGCAATGAACAGTATGCGGGCGGGTGTAGCCCGTCTTCGCCACCAGCTCATCCGGCTCGATGATGCGCGCGATGGCGGGTTCGAGCGGGTTCGGCTGCGTGTCGACTATGTAGATGCGCGACGATCTGAGACCGGGCACTACCAGATGGCGCCGGCGCACGTGCGGGTGCGGCGCGTACGGACAGAGCGCCGCGCTGCAAGCGTTCCAGCCGAAGTGGTGCAGCTCGTCGCCGGCATACGGCAGGTCCATGCGGGTGACTACTTCGCCATGCGTGCGCGAGTTGGGGTCGCAGTCCACGACTCCTATCGAATCCGGGCGCCCGTCTTCCGGCGTGGGGTTCACGAGCATTACGTACGCGAGCGTCTCCGGTGGTGCGGCCGCCGCTGCGCGCGGCGATGGATAGAACGTCGGATCGGGAAGCATCGTCCGACGTGGGGGCGTGAGTGTGGCGCTCATTCTCTCCTCGAGGTGTGGGTGCGTGATGTTGCACCCGGCGTTACCGCTCGCACATGAGGCGGCGGTCCCGATTTTCGAAGAGAGTTCGGTGGAGCGGCGTTGGCGCGTGGGAGCGGAGTCCCACGCGCGTTCAGTCGCGTTCGGCGGAGAGTCGGCCGAAGCCGGCAGTGCGCGCGGCGACTATCGCCTGTGGACGCGTATCCACTCCGAGCTTGCGGAAGATGCTCGTGATGTGGTTGCGCACCGTCTTGGGCGAGATGAAGAGGCTGCTGGCGATCTGCGAGTTGCCGGACCCACGCGCGATCAGCTCCAGCACGGCGCGCTCGCGCTCGGTGAGCGTGGGAAATGGCTCGCTCGTGGCGAAGGGCTCGTCATCGTGCGCGCTCCCACCGAGAAAGCGCCGCGTCTCGGAGAGGAAGATCGGCCATGCGGGCTCGTCTTCCTGGAGAACGTGGTTTCGTCCGTCGAGCAATACCAGCCGCGCGTCGGGTATCAGCGAGGAGAGCACGCGCGCTTCCTCCACGGGAATCACCCCGTCGTCTCTCGCGTGCAGCACCAGCGTGGGCGCCCGCACGAGCCGCGCCTCGGCGGTGACGTCGATGTCGAAGAACACCGACTGGAAGCGCACTGCGTTCGCGGTGGACGTGGTATGCATCTGCAGCTCATCCAGCCACACGATGCGTTCTGGAGTGGCGTCGGGCATGAAGAGTCGCGAGAAGACCTGGCAGTACGCCGATTGGCGCTGCCCCCAGCCGAGATGCGTGAGGCGCAGCAGCAACTCGGCTTCCTCTACCTTCTCGGGCGACGGATCCCGCCTCAGGCGTCCGCGTGCGTAGCCGCCGTAGAGCACGAGCGCGCTCACCCGTTCCGGATGTCGCGCCGCGAATGCCACCGCGACAGCGGCTCCCTGCGAGATACCGAGAATGGGGAAGCGGGCGAGTCCGCGGGCGTCGGCGATGGTTTCCAGATCGCGGACCCATGCATCGAAGGAGAAGTCCGCCACATCCCAGTCGGAGAGGCCGCAGCCGCGTTCGTCGTAGCGGATCAGCGAGAAGCCCGTGGAGAGCTCGCGCATCCAGTGTCGCCAGACGGGACTGCGCCAGTCGTGATCGAGATGGCTGAGCCAGTTCGCCGCCTTGAGCAGCGGTGGTCCGTGTCCCGAGATGGCGTACGCCAGGCGAACGCCATCCGGTGTCAGGCAGAGACGGATGCGTTGTTCCATATCCGCGCTAATAATATCGAGGACGGGGTCAGGCACCTAATTGTAGATGGTGCGCGGCCG
>JBIQLU010000251.1:0-3265 GCA_044463985.1 Gemmatimonas aurantiaca
GGCGGAAGCAGCAGCATCGCCGCAGCCGCGATCAGCATCCGTTGCGAAACCCTGTTCGACCCTCGCATAGCGTTGCCTCCACGTGAGCTCGAGGTGCATTCCTGGAACGCACCTCTCGCGCCGGTCGGCGCCGCCGACCGGCTCACATGACGAAGCCGAGTGGAGACAATGACTTGCGTCCTCGACAACGCACGTCGCGCGGCACGCAGGCGGACGAGGTTCGATTCTCCCCGGGGACGCGCGTTCGTCCGCTGCGGTGGACAGTACCTATTCCGTGAAGGGCTCCTCTTACCCCCAGCAACGCCCCGGTGCTGCGGCTTCAGCGCGTCGCGGAATTCACCAGGTAGTCCACCGCGAGCGCCGACATGGCACGCACGCCGACTGGAAGCGCGCGCTCGTCGGCGAAGAACAACGGCGAGTGGTTCCCTGGCACCGTCGCAGGATCCCGGTCCGGCGGTGTTACGCCGAGCGAGATGTACACTCCCGGCGCGCGCTGGGCGAAGTAGGAGAAATCCTCAGCGGCGAGGTTGGGGTCCATCTCGTAGACCGCGCTCGCGCCCGCCGCCCACTTCAGCGACGGCACCATGCGGGCGGTGAGTGCGGGATCGCTCACGTTCACCGGGTAGCCCGAATCGATCGTCACCACCGCGCGTGCACCCGATGCCTCCGCCACGTGCGTCGCCGTCCGCACGAGACGCTCGATCACTCGCTTCCTGACGTCCGCGTCGAGCGTGCGGATCGTTCCCTCGAGATATGCGCTGTCGGGGATGATGTTGTTCCGCACTCCCGCATTGAAGATGCCGAAGGTGAGCACCGCCATGGACTGCGTGAGATCGATCTGCCTGCTCACGATGGTCTGTGCGGCCATGACGATCTCCGATGACACCACAATGGGGTCGATCCCGCCCGCGGGATAAGCGCCGTGCGTCTGCTTTCCGTGCACCACGATGCTGAAGCGATCGGACGATGCCATCATGGGGCCGGGACGATAGCCGATGTGTCCGAGGCTGTCCGGGCCGACGTGGAGCGCGAACACCGCATCCACTTTCGGATCATCCATCGCGCCGTCTTCGATCATCGGCTTCGCGCCGCCCGGTCCCTCCTCCGCGGGCTGGAAGAGGAACACCACCGTCCCCGGGAGTTGCGCCTTCATTCCCACGAGCACCTCGGCCGTGCCCATGAGGATCGCCACGTGGTTGTCGTGGCCGCACGCGTGCATCACGCCGACCTCGCGGCCGTTGTACATCGCCTTCACCGTGGACTTGAACGGGACATCGACGAGCTCCGTCACCGGGAGTGCATCCATGTCCGCACGCAGCGCCACCACGCGCCCGGGCTTCCCCCCGCGGAGCACGCCCACCACGCCGTGCCCACCGACTTCGGTGCGCACTTCGATCCCCAGCGACCGGAGATGATCGGCGACGAGCTTCGCGGTTCGCACTTCGTGCGTGCCCAGCTCCGGATGCTGATGGATGTCCTCGCGCCACGCGACGACCTTGGGGTTCACGCGCTGCACCGCAGCCGTGATCTCGGTATGGAGAGCGGCGAGCCGCGCGCTACCGCCCGCGCTCTGCGCAGTGCCGTGCGCGGCGACGATGGTCAGAAGCAGTGGGAAGAGAAGCAGACGACGCATTGACATGTTGGATGGATCTCGATCGATGGGTGAGTTCGAGTCTACGGTGGGGGCCACGCGTCGGCCAGAGCCGGCGCCTGGGCGAGGAGCGCAGAAGCTATTGACGCCCTGCGTTCCGAGGGCAGTTTTCGAATTCGCGCGATCGCCAGCACGACCTGCCGTTCGCCCGCCGATCGGCGTCAACCTCGATGGACATTCAATGTCTCCCACCAGACGCGAAGCCCTCGCCCAGCTCGCGGCACTCGCCGCGGCGGCTGCCGTCCGACTCCCCGACATGAAGTACTCACTCCCGGCCGATCCGCTCGACGGAACGATCGCCGACTACCAGGCCGGTCGTCGGCGCCGCGACTGGAGCGCGGAGGAGATCACGAAGCGCGCGCTCGAGCGCTGCCACACGGACGGCAAGTTGCTGCACGCCATCGACGCGCTCTCGGATGAAGCGATCGCCGAAGCGCGTGCGTCCGACGCCCGGCTTCGCGCCGGGAAGCTGCTCGGCCCACTCGATGGCGTGCCCGTTTTCGCGAAGGCGATCTACGATGTGAAGGGGCTTCCCACCACCGGTTCGAGCGCTGCCTGGGCCCTGCTCTTTCCCGATCCGTTGCGGCGCGACTCGATAGAGGTGTCGCGCATCCGGGCCACCGGCGCCGTGCTGCTCGGCAAGACCGCCGCCGACGACTTCGCGTTCCACGGCAACGGCACCAGCAGCTACACCGGTCAGGTTCTCGAGCCGTACGATCCAACCGGCACCCGCACACCCGGCGGATCGAGCGCGGGATCCGCGGTGGCGGTGGCCGACGGGATGGCCTTCGCCGCGCTGGGCACCGACGATGGCGGGTCGAACCGGATCCCGGCGCAGTTCACCGGAATCGTCGGCATGAAGCCGAGCTTCGGCCTCGTGCCGCGTACCGGCGTGATCCCCACCTGGCCGTACCTCGACACACACGGGCCGCTCGCGCGACACGTGGCCGACGCCGCGCTCTACCTCGCGGCCATCGCCGGACCCGACGCGTCGGATCCTCTGGCGCTCACGAGCGCGTTCGACGCCGCGCCGCTGGCATCGCTGCGCGACGATGCACTGTCGGGTGTGAGGATCGGCTTGGTGGACGCGAACGTGCCGCGCGAGCAGATGAGTGCGGAGTCGCTGGCGAACTTCGACCGTGCAGTGAAGGACCTGCGCGCCGCGGGCGCGATCGTCGAGCCGTTCGACTCGCCCGTGACATCCGCCAACTACCGCGATCTGTTCAAGGCGGCCGCGAAGGAACGCGGCGACGTGGAACCGAACGACTGGACGCCGGCGCCAACCGCAAACGCGTATCGCATCTACTGGGAAGGGCGCAGCGACGACGCGCGCGCCGACATGCGGCGCGGCTATCCCGCCTACCGCTCCTTCTACGAGGCGCTCCCCGAGACCTACGAGCAGTGCGAGCCGCTCTTCGATCAACCGATGACGAAGGATGCGGCGGGTCAGTCGTTCGCGCGCTCGCGCGCGACGGTGGTCGGCCAGCTCGTGAAGGCGATGCGCGCCGCCGGGATCGCGGCGATGGTGTGGCCAACCATGCCCTTCCCCGCTCCTCTCGCCGTCGACAGTTGGCCGAAGATGCGCACCACGCTCTCGTACAACAACTGGCTGGG
>JBIQLU010000252.1:0-3258 GCA_044463985.1 Gemmatimonas aurantiaca
CTCTCGGTGCCCACCTGCACCACCTTGCCCAGCACGCCGGGGTCCCGCTCGAACCGCGTCTCCCACACGCGCTCGCCGATGACTACCACCAGCGGTTCGCCCGGCTGCTCATCGCGATCGAGCAGCGTGCGGCCGAGCAGCGGACGCGCTCCCATCAGCCGGAACGCGTTGGCCGTCACCTCCGCACCGCGCACCGGTTCGACGCTTCCGTCTTCGGTCGTGAGGTTGCGGACGAACCCGTGCGCGGCGCCGAGGTTCTCGATGCTCTTCAGCTGCGTGCGCCAGGTCGCGAAGTCGTACAGGGCGCGCGGTTCGACGGCCAGCCGCTCGCGGTCCCAATCGACGATCGACACGATCCGGTTGCCGCCCGGCACGTCGAGCCGTGGGTGGAGGAATTTGTCGGTCGTCTCGAAGTACGCCGCACCAAGTGCGACGGCGACCGCGATCGCGACTGTGCTCACGACCGCTATTCCGGGATACCGCGCGAGCATGCGGACGCCGAGTCTGAGGTCGAGCGTCGAGAAGCGGGGCAGGAATCGCATCGGGGTTGGGCTCCATAGGACCAAGTACTCTGCGCGACAAAGTATAGATCGGGGCGGGTGGCGTCAACGGGGCGTCTGCGCGGAGCCGCGGCTTCTCGCGGCCGCTTCGCCGAGGGCCCGCGGCTCGACCGGATTCATGGGGTCAGACCCCTTTTCCTACGGAGCTAACAGCGCACGCTTATCAGGCGCGAGGTCTGTGGCTCGAGCCGATTTCGGGGACCAGTCTTCATCCTGCGAATGAAAACGGCTCCCTGACTCTGACTCGGGCGAGTACTCGATTCGTGATCGAACGGTCGTTGGTTCAATCCCGACTGCTGGTGGCGGGGTAGTCCATGCCCGTGGCGCTGTGCTCCCGGTCCGGAGCAAGTGACTCTTGATCATTAGGTTGTAAGTTCGAACTTTCGCTGGACCTCCGAACCCACGACCTGCGGATTAAAAGTCCGTTGCTCGACTGCAGATGGCCGCGCAGGGGATCTCGAGTCCCCCGTCGCCGCAGTACAGTGCGGGCTCTACCTCACCGCCGCCCGCGCCTCCCCTTCCCCCCGCCCTTTCCGCTCCCCACATCCGCGATCGCCTGCCGGATCAGATGCCACAGATACCGGATGAACGGCCCGGTGTCGCCCTCCACCTGCGCCCGCTCGATGGACTGAAAGAACGGCATTCGCTCGTCCGCCCGCACCGTCACCCAGGGGAGTCCGTTCGCGATCAGCTCGTAGTTCATCAGCAGGCGTCCGAGCCGGCCGTTGCCGTCGATGAACGGATGCACGGTGACGAATTCCAGGTGCACGAGCAACGCACGCGCGACCGGATCGACATCGTGACGCGCGGCGAACTCCTCGAGCCCGAGCATCAGATCTGGCACCTTCACCTCGTTCGGCGGTACCCAACGCCACCCTTGCAGACCGACGGCACGATTGCGCCAACGCCGTAGCTCGTGCGGTTCGACGAAGCCGGCGTCCACCGACGGCCGGAAGAGCGTCTCGTACAGGTCGAGGATGACGGTACGCGTGATCGGCGTGCGCTGCTGCGCGAGCGCGAGCACCCGGTCGAACGCGCGCGCATATCCCTGCACGGCCATCGCCGCACGCAGCGTCGCCTCATCCTCCGGGCCGTCCGGCAGGCGCTCACCTCTCACGATCGCGTCTACTGCTTCCGGCGAAATGCGATACCCCTCTAGCGTGGTGCTGTGGTACGCATCGTACGCCTTGGCGGCCCGCGCGTTGGCGATGAGACGTGAGCGGGCGATCTTCGGACGCTCGTAGTGGCCGATGATGGCTGCGACTTCGCGCTCCTGCCGAGCGAGGCGCATCGCTTGCTCGTCGCGCCAGGGCGACCCTGCGCCGGGCGGCTGCGCCGTGATCGCTTCCGGGATCACTAATCGGGTACCGACTCCGGTGCGTGCGGGCGACACGATCTTCGGCGAGATGCGTCTGGCCGCCTGGTCGAGCTGCCGCGCGAGCGGTGTGTTGCCGAGCTCCCCCGCCATGTCCGCGAGGCGTTGCAGGAGCTGCGGGCGCGGATTCTCCGTGACCGCCGTCGCGAGGTCCGGCGTGCGGATCACGAGATGCCGAAGCCATGCTGACACCGGCTCGATGCCGTCGGCGATCTCGGGTTCGTCGAGCGTAGCGAGCAACGCTGCCGGCGTCAGCACCGGGATTTCCACTCCGCCCGGCGCAGCGATCGGATCGACGCGCAGGGTGCCACCGTACGGACGGAGCCGCGTCACGAATTCGGGCTCCAGCACGAGCGTGTAGACGCTGTCGTTGGCGCCGTGGTAGACCCGGAGCGTCTCCGGCGGCGAGAACTCGCCGAGGTGAAGCTTCACGGCCTCGAGTCCTACGACGGCCGCGGGATGGTATCGCGCGAGAACGGCCGCGACCACGGGCCAGTAGTTCAGGAGGAATACGGCTCGACGATCCGGTGGCGGACCGGGCACCAGAATCCAGACGCGGCGTCCAGCGACCTCGATGATGAGGCCCTCCTGCCGGAGGACTCGCGTCACCGCCGCCGGCGGCGCCTCCGCAGAGGGGACGACGTAGCGGTGGGCGCGTGCGTGCTCGCTCCACCACGCGCGCGCCAGCTCGATAGGGGCGCGCTTCGGCGTACGCCTCGAATTACGCGACGCCGGTTGCTTGCGAGCGGCCAGATCTGCCTCCATAGCCGGAATGGATCAGGTATCCCTCCGCGTAGCGGACGTGCTATCCCATTAGGGATAAAAACTACTACCCTTCGATGAATAAAAGCAAGCGCTGTTGCCGGCGAGATCTATCCGCTACTAGCTACGTGCTATTGCGACTGCCGAGCGGAGGAGACCCACGGCACGTTCGTCGCGCACCGAAGAAGCATACGCGATTACCTTGTGATGAATGACTTCCGAAAATGACGCGCCCCCCGATGCGGGCTTCGCATCGCTCGGCCTCGATGCCCGACTCCTCGCGGAACTGACTGCCCTCGGCTACGAGGAACCCACCCCCATCCAGCTTCAGGCCATCCCGCCACTGCTCGCCGGCCGCGACCTGCTCGGCCAGGCTGCCACCGGCACGGGCAAGACGGCCGCGTTCGCACTCCCAATGCTGCAGCGCCTGGCGGATGTCGACGAGCGTGATTCGCGCACCAGCGCGCTCGTTCTCGTTCCCACCCGCGAGCTTGCCATGCAGGTCGCGCAGGCCGTCCACCGCTACGGCAAGGGACTCGGCGTGCGCGTGCTTCCCATCTA
>JBIQLU010000253.1:0-3212 GCA_044463985.1 Gemmatimonas aurantiaca
ACCATGCGCTGCACCCTGCCGCTGTCCGCACCGAGGCTCATCCGCACGCCGATCTCGTTCGTCCGCGCGCTCACCGAGAATGCGAGCACACCCGCGATGCCGACTGCTGCGACTACCATCGCCAGAACGCCGAACGATGACACCAGCATCGCGTTCAGCCTCCGCGGCGCCACGCTCTCATCGCGGATCTGGTTCACGGTGAGCACGTTCTCGATCGGCTGCTCGGGCGCCGCCTGTCGCACGACCCGTGTCGCCGCCGCCGCGAACGAAGAAGGGTTCGACCTGGTGCGTATCACGAATCCTCCCGAGGCGAAGTCGCCCTGCGCGAAAGGAATGAAGGTGGCCGGTATCGGCGTCGAGTCGAGCCCACCGTCCTTCGTGTCGCCCACCACTCCGACCACCGTACGCCATTCGCCCGAGACGCCGATGAACTTCAGCACTTCGCCGGTCCACGCCACTCGCTGCCCGATGGGATCCTGATTCGGGAATAGCTGATTGGCGAGCGTCTCGTTCAGGATCACCACGCGCGCGCTCGCGGCGCGATCGGTGGATGTGAATGCGCGCCCGCGAAGCAGCGGAATTCCCGCCGCGCCGAAGTACTCGGGACTTGCCGTGCGATATTCGGAGTGTGGCTGCGCCTGCCCCGGGGCTACCTGGTGACCCTCGGCGAGTATGTCGAGCGTGAAGCCCGCGGCGCGAAGGGGCATCGTGGAGCCGACTCCCACCGCCGAAACGCCGGGGAGCGCGGCGAGTTCGCTCCGCATCTGTTCGTACCGTGCGATCATCGCCGCAGTGCTCACGCCATCGAAGTCCGCGGGGACCTCCATCGTCAGTACGTTCTCCGCGCGTAAGCCAGCGTCGACATCCGAGAGGCGCTGCATCGTTCGCGTCAGCAGTCCGGCGCCGGTGAGCAGCATCACCGACACGGCGATCTGCGCCACCACCAGCGTCTGCTGGAGCCGCTGTCGGCGTACGCCGCCTGTCGTACGCCTGCCACCGCCCGCGAGCGACGCGCCGAGGGTTCGCTCGCTGGCGAGACCGGGCGCGAACGAGAGCAGTACCGCGACCACCACGGCCAGCAGGAGGCTGAATCCGAGCACGGCTCCATCGATACGTATCTCGTTCGCGCGCGGGCTGTAGCGCGCCGCGAACGCGGTGAGCATGTGCAGGCCGCCGAATGCGATGAGCAGTCCCAGGAGACTGCCCGCGACCGCCAGCACCAGGTTTTCCGCCAGCAGGAGTCGGCGGATCCGCGAGGAGCCAGCGCCGAGCGCGGCGCGAACCACCAGCTCCTGCTCGCGACGCACGCCGCGCATGAGCGTGAGGTTGGCCACGTTCGCACACGCTATGATCAGCACGAACGCGGCGGCGCCCATCAGGAGCAGCATCGTGAGCCGTGCGCGCTGACCGAGTATCTCCTGGAACGGCGTGAGCGTGATGTTGAAGCCGGAACCCGGATCGTACGCTTCCGGATGGTCGGCGTGCGCGCGCGCGGTGATCGCTGCGACGTCCGCGCGTGCCTGCTCCACGCTTGCGCCCGGCGCGAGGCGGGCGATCATCGCGGTCATGCGATGAGTGCGTCCCGTCACCATCATGGCACTCAGATGGTGCTCGCTGTTCACCATGTTCATGAGGGCGTCGATGTGCGCCGGGTAGAACGGCGCGGGCTGCAGCACGCCGACCACCGTAGCCGAGTGGCCGCCCACGCGCAGACTCCTGCCGATCACCGCGGGATCGCCGCCGAACCGCTTCTGCCAGTAGTCGTACGTCAGCATCATGACCGGCGCTGCCGACCTGCCGTCGTCGCCCTCGTTGAAGCTCCGTCCGAGCACGGGTGAGAGTCCCATGACGGAGAAGTAGTTCCCCGTGACGAGCCCCACGTCGATGCGCACCGCATCGTCGTTGCCGAGCAGAGTGAACGTGATTGGCGAGTATTCCGCGATCCCGCCCAGCGTGTGCGATCCGGTGCGGAAGTCCTCTATCTCGGGAACCGAGAAGCCGATGTCCTCACCGCCCGGACCGTTGATCGACTGGCGCAGGTACATGAGGCGGTCGCCGTCGCGGTGCGGCAGTGGCCTGAGCATCACGGCGCGCACCACACTGAAGATCGCGGTGGTGGCACCGATGCCGAGTCCGAGCGTCAACACCACGGCGAGCGCGAATCCCCGGGCGCGGAGCAGACTTCGGACGGCGTATCGCAGGTCGGCAATGGGCATGGCGAGTTTCTCTGGGGCGTGAACTGTTGGGCAACCGTTGCTTCAAGCAAGGCGGCCGGCCCGTGCTGCATCCATACGACGAACGGGGGTCGCGTGATTCGACAGCGCCCCGGCTCGTGGCCCAGCTCCGGGGTGGACGTCTGGCAAACCTCCCTTACCAGCGAGCATCTTCCCGATTCACCGCGACGAAGCCTTCCCGCCACATGTCTCTCACAGCCGGACCAGCCAGATGACACACGAGCGCGAACGCGCCATCCCCCGCCGTACATGGCTCGCGAGCGCCGGAGCGCTGGCGCTCTCTGCCGCGTGCTCGAGCCAGCGCACCGGCACGAGCGGCGCGGTGCGCCCGGTACCCCCGTCCACGCACGACGACACGACGCGTCTCATGCGGCTCGGCTCCGTACCGGGGCTGTCGGTCGCCGTCATCGATCGAGGCGGGGTGTCCGCGCACGGTTACGGCGTGCGCAGCGCGGAGGCCGGTGGGTCAGTCGACGGCGATACGATATTCGAGGCCGCATCGCTCAGCAAGACGATCTTCGCCTATTGCGTAATGCAGCTCGTTGCGGCGGGCAAACTCGAACTCGATCGCCCGCTCGGTTCGTACGTCCCTCTGCCGAACCCGGACGACGAGCGCGCGCGAGCCATCACCATCCGGCATGCGCTCAGCCACTCGAGCGGCTGGCCGAACTGGCGCACGCAGCGCGAGCCGAAGCTCGTGAGCGCGTTCACACCCGGCTCGCGCTTCTCGTATTCGGGTGAAGGGTATTACTTCGTTCAGAGAGTGGTCGAGACGATCACCGGCCACGGGATCGCGCGTGTGATGCGCGATCAGGTTCTCGAGCCATTTGGTATGCGAAACAGCAGCTACCTCTGGCGCCCCGACATGGATGAACGCCTCACGATCCCGCACTCGGGCACGGGTGAGCCGATGACGAGCAACAGCGTTCGATTCGGACGCGCGGTTCACGAACTCGCAGCGAAGGAAGGTCGCGCGAG
>JBIQLU010000254.1:0-3208 GCA_044463985.1 Gemmatimonas aurantiaca
TCGTGCCGAGCGCGCCCTCCTGTCTGCGACGCGCGATGGAGGCCATCGCGTCGAGAACGCTCTCCAGTCGGTCGATATCCGCATACGGGTTGTCGGCCGCGGCCCTTTCGGCGGAGTCGAGCACGAGGATCGCGTCGGAGTGCGCGGTCGCCGCCTGCCGGAGCACGTCGACCAGCGTCTGCGATTCGCTCCCGTCCCCCTCCTCGGTCGACTCTTCGACTCCGCCGTTCCTTCGGGGACGTGCAGATCCGGCTGCTGCTGCGACTGGCGCAGGAGCTTTTCGAGTCCCGCAATCCGGCGCTCCAGCGACGTCGTGCTCGTGGCGCGCACCACGGTGGTGGCGCGCAGACGCGCGATCTCGTCAGCGAGCGATGCGTTCGTCTCCACGAGGTGATCGATCGTGCCGGCGAGCAGCGTGAGCTGGCCGGAAAGCATGGTGAAGATCGGCTGCAGCGCGACGCTCAATTCGGCGGCGAGCGGGGAGGCGGGTACGACGGCAGCCGCGGCGCCGGCATCCTCGCCTGCCGCGGCGCTGGCGCTCGCCGGCGTCGCGGGGGACGGCGCGCCGTCGGCCGCCGGTGCGGAGCCGGCTGGTGCGACGACAGGCGCGGCCGCTTCCGCGATGGTATGGGCCCTCCACGCCGCGATGCCGGGCGGCATCTGTACCCGATGCCCCGCAAAGCGGCCGAACTCCCCCAGGAGTCCAGCGCGAATGACGGGATCGTCCAGGCGCTCGTTCATGAGGATTGGATGGTCTTCCGGGTGGTCCGCGCACGAGAAGCCGGGCATGTAGACACGAAGCGCACCCCAGTAGCAGGAGAGCCTCCGATCGCCCAGCGAGTCCGACAGTCGAAACGTTGCGGGGTGCCGATCGATGACGTAGAGGTGCGCGAGGCCGAGGAGTTCCTCGGAGAGCCCGGTGGGCTCGACGACGTAGCCACCATCTTCGAGCGGAGCGAGGATGGCCACGGGGCATATGCGCGACTCCGACAGGAGCACATTGCGCACGAACGCATCGATATCGTCGTCGGACATGGTTCTGGGCGCGGAGTCGTCGCCATCGTAGAAGAGGCGGAGCGAACGATTCAGTTCGGCCAGGAACGCCGGCCTCGCCTGCCCCGCGCCCACCGTGCTGCGTACACTGGACATCCCGCCATCGGCCGTCGCGCGGGCGGTGAGCTCGGTGACTCCGTTCTGCTCGAGGATGTTCACGTGCGTGGTACAGGGCGCGCCGGCGATGACCGGATGCGGATGCCGCCACACGAGCTCCCCATCCACCTGTCATCCTCCCGCTCCACATCCCAGCTAACTCCGTGGAAGCGGCTCGGTGGCCGAGCCAGTGGGCCGCCACACAGTTTCATGCGATTTCGCTAACTCCCTGCGCGCTTGTAATCCGCGAGCCTCTCCTCGTGTGCGACATGGTGCGCCAGCTTCGCAGCAAACAGATACCATCCTTTCCTGGAGAGGCGCAGCCTATCGGAGGCAGGGGCGCTCGAGAACATCGTGGCAATGCGATACGTCGATATTGCAGCCGCCCAAGCGAAATCGATATAACTCTCGGGAAAGGTGTCGACCGCCGGCAGGTAAAACAGGCTCGTGAGTCGGTTCGACCGGAGTTCCCCCAAGCGCTGTGCGCGATCAGCCTCAGGAAACTCAGCGAGATATCGTTCTGCCGAGAACACCGGAACCAGCGTAGCTACCTGATTCCGCCCCGGTACAGCGTCACACCCGTGTGACGCGAGGGCTACCGCTCCATGATATCCCCGGGGAGCCCCAGTTCTGTCCACGTACGAGAGCTCGCCATCTTTTGCGATATCGCCCTGATAAGGGTCGGGATCATCAATTGCCCCGTACAACCACTTCGGATTCCTGAATTCGAGACCTCTGATGGATTCCAGGAAGTCCTTAGGCGCCATCGGCCTGAATTCCTCGACGACGGCTTCCGGGTCCGCACTCTCCATGAGCTTGGCCTAACGGGGCCTCAGATATCGTCGGGCAGATCGCTGAACCAGGCCACCGGACGCACGGGTTCCGACGACTCCTCCATCAGAGAGGCCGTCGCGGCGTGACTTGCATCGTCCTGCTCGATGGCGCCACCCAGCGCATCTATAACGAACTGGGCGCGCTCCCTCGAGGACACCAAGCCAAAATCACTCCCAGGGATGCCACCCAGTACCGCCGGAGTACGAGCTACCCGCAACCGTGCCGAGATCTGCACCATGTCCAGCGCACCCTCGGGGGTAAACGGTTCTTCGGCAATCTCAATTTCGGGGAGCCACAGAGTCGCCATTACTTCACCATGGGCGAAGGGGGTTTCGGCAGGAAACTGTCACGCACATCATCTCGGATCACCGTACTGAAGACGCCATGGACTGCGTCGTGCAACTCTCCAGCCACTTCGCTCAGCCGATCCTGGTCAGACGAGTCCACACTTCCGAGAGATAGTTCGTCCACATCCAGAACCAGCTCAGCGGAACCATGAGGCGAGGGACGAGCCTGGAGTGCCAGAGCCTCCTGGAGGCGACGGGTGGAGGCGGTACCACGTGTACGCTCCACGCGAAGCGAGAATGGGTTCCGCTCCTCGAGCAACGCCGCAGGAATGATCGTGGCGTCGTCGGCGATGATAGTACGCAAGAGAAAAGTTGCGGGGTCTATCGGGATAGCATTGATATACCGGACACCGACTTGAACTATCTCGTCGGGTTTGGTCACAGTGACATAGCTTTGCAGGCTCGCGAGAGCAGTGTGCAACAACGTCGGCCAGCCGGGATGACCTCCCGGATACTTCTTCGGCAAGACACTCAGGCCCAGCAAGTTGGCGCCGACGGTCATCACCATGCCCTCATCATGCCGTGCGAAGCGTTTGATCTCCGGGGCAGCGTGCACGCGCACCCCGGTTTCACCACTCATCTCGATCGAGGCGCCAGGGATGTTGCCGACCATCGGGAAGTCTCGTTGCACCCTGTCATGAAACTTCCCGAAATAGATACTGTCCCAGGGCACCGTGTAGCGAGCGAAAGTGAACGCGAGAACCGCTTCCACTAGAGGTGGCTTTTCATACACCGGGACGGACCGGGGCGCATCCATGGCCGCGAAGTTACACGCCTGCATCTACCCCGGCAAGCGTACTGCGTTCGCGCTGTCGGGTTGCAAGCCCCACGTCGAATGCACGCAGCAGTACGCATGAAACCCGGCATTCCGTGCACCC
>JBIQLU010000255.1:0-1364 GCA_044463985.1 Gemmatimonas aurantiaca
TCGCTCGTCCTCGCCACGGCCGCTCTCCCGGCCCAGCGCCCCACGCTCTCGCGCAACGTCATGCAGTACGTGGCGGTCGACACGCCGACCGTCGCGCTCACGCACGTTCGCGTCATCGATGGCACCGGCGCTCAGCCGCGTGAGAACCAGACGCTCGTCATCCGCGACGGACGAATCGCAGCGCTCGGCGATGCCGCATCCGTGCAAGTGCCCGCCGGCGCACGGATCCTCGACCTCACCGGCAAGTCGGTGATCCCCGGCCTCGTGATGGTGCACGAGCATCTGTACTATCCCACCGGTCCCGGCGTCTACGGCAACCTCTCGGAGAGCTTCACGCGGCTCTACCTCGCCGGCGGCGTCACGTCGATGCGCACTGGCGGGAACGTGAACGGCTATGGCGAGATCAACATCGCCCGCGCCATCCAGCACGGCGAAAAGCCGGGCCCGTGGATCGATGCGACAGCGCCGTACCTGCAGGGTCCGGGGCTCGATCTCGGACAGATGTACGAGCTGAAGGACGCCGCCGACGCGCGCCGCATGGTGAACTTCTGGGCCGATGCGGGCGCCACGTCGTTCAAGGCGTACATGCATATCACGCGCGCCGAGCTGCGGGCGGCGGCGGAGGAAGCACACGAGCGCGGACTGAAGATCACCGGCCACCTCTGCTCGGTCACGTATCGCGAGGCGACGGACGCGGGGATCGACAACCTCGAGCACGGCTTCTTCGTCGCCACCGACTTCGTGAGCGACAAGAAGCCCGACGTGTGTCCCGGCCAGAACGCCGGCATGGCCGCGCTCGCGCAGGTCGACACGAGCGATGCGCGGTTCAGGGAGCTCGTCGCGTATCTCATCGCGCATCACGTAGCCGTGACGTCCACGCTCACGGTGTTCGAGACCTTCGCCCCGGGACAGCCGGAGCCGCCGGGGCTCGAGGTGCTGGATCCGCTTCTCCGCGATCAGTTCGAGCGGTTCCGCGCGAGAGTGAATGGCAACTCGCAGTCGCCGTACACGACGCTCTTCGCGAAGGCGCGCTCGATGGAATTGGCGTTCGCTCGCGCGGGCGGACTGCTGATTGCGGGCACCGACCCCACGGGCGGCGGCGGCGTCATTCCCGGCTTCTCCAACCAGCACCAGGTGGAGCTTCTCGTGGGGAGCGGCTTCAGTCCGCTCGAAGCGATAAGGATCTGCACGCTCAACGGCGCCACTTTTCTGGGACGTGCCGATGAAGTCGGCTCGATCGCCGCGGGGAAGCAGGCCGACCTCGTCGTCATCGATGGCAACCCCGCCGCGAACATCGCCGACATCCGCAAGGTAGAGACGGTATTCAAGCAGGGCGTCGGCTACGACCCCGCGAAGCTCGTAGC
>JBIQLU010000255.1:1464-3169 GCA_044463985.1 Gemmatimonas aurantiaca
TTCCCGTCCTCTGGTGCTCCCTCCCACGTCGGGCGACTTTTCGCCCCATGGACATCTCCCCGCCGCCATCCCCGCGCCTCTTCCTCGTAGACGGCTACGCGCTCATCTATCGAGCGTTCTTCGCCCTCATATCGCGCCCGCTCACCACGAGCCGCGGCGAGAACACCTCGGCAGCGTGGGGGATCGTCAACTTCCTCCAGCGCCTGGTCGAGCAGCACAAGCCGGAGTACCTGGGATGGGTGCTCGACTCGGGGCTCTCCTTCCGCCACGAGCGCTACCCGGCCTACAAGGCCACCCGCGAGAAGCTCGGAGAGGAGCTCCAGGCCGACTTCGACCGCGGCATGGAACGCATCGGCGAGCTCCTCTCCGCCTACAACGTCCCCGTGTTGTCCATGGAGGGCTTCGAGGCCGATGACGTGATCGGCACGCTCGCGCGCCGCGGCGCCGAGCAGGGTGTGAACGTGGTCGTGGTGTCTGGCGACAAGGACTTCTACCAGCTCATCGCGCCGAAGATCTACCTCTTGAATCCCGGCCGCGGCGGACCGGCCAGCGTCGACGAGAAGTGGGTCGGCGTCGCGAACGCTTCCGAGCGACTCGGCGTTGCGCCCGAGTACGTCACCGACTACCTCGCGCTCGTGGGCGACTCGTCGGACAACGTTCCCGGCGTGCGCGGGATCGGCGACAAGACAGCGTGCGAACTGGTGGAGACGTACGGCCCGCTCGAAGAGATCCTCGCGCACGTGGACGAGATAAAGAAGAAGCGTCCGCGCGAGGCGCTCCAGCAGTACGAGGCCGACGCCCGACTCTCCAAGGAATTAGTAACACTTCGCTACGATCTCCCCATCGAGCTCGATCTCGAGGAGCTCGCCGTGCGCGAGCCCGACCACGCGCGGCTCAAGGAGATCTTCGTCGAGCTCGAGTTCCACGGGCTCGCGCGCGATCATGCGGCGGAGGAGCCGAAGAAGGCGGAGCAGACGGTGAAGTACACCACCGTCGACTCCATCGCCGCGCTCGAGAAGATGGTGAAGCGCGCCCGGAGCGCGCCGCACATCGCCGTCGATACCGAGACGATAATCGATCCCGGGAGTCCGCAGCTCGTCGACCCTCTGCGCTGCACGATCGTGAGCATCTCGATAGCCGTGGCACCCGGCGAGGCGTACTACCTGCCGCTCCGCCACCGCGCGCATCTCCCCGAGCAGGGCGAGCTCCTGGTGGATGTCTCCGGCGACCGCTCGCCCACCGATGCACCGGAAGATCGTGGACTCGTGAGAGGCGGAGACGAGGTGGCGGGCGCGCGGTCTGCGAGCGCCACCGCGAAGCCGGCGAAATCCGCGAAGAAGAAAAGTGCGAAGACGCCCGCCGAACCCGGCTCCATCGCCGCGCGCGCCCTCGCCAACGGAGGCGAGCCGGTGAAGAATCTCCCGCCGCTCGACTCGCCGGAGATGAAACCGCTGCGCGATCTCCTCGAGGATCCGTCGGTGAAGAAGACCGGGCAGAACGCGAAGTACGATCTCCTCGTGCTGCGCCGCTCGGGAGTGAACCTTCGCGGACTCGACTTCGACACGATGATCGCGTCGTACGTGCTCGACCCCGGCCGCCGCTCGCACGGGCTCGACGTGCTCGCGCTCGAGTTCCTCGACCACAAGATGATCTCCTTCGAGGAGCTGTGCGGAAAGGGACGCAACCTCGTTCCCTTCGACGAAGT
>JBIQLU010000256.1:0-3158 GCA_044463985.1 Gemmatimonas aurantiaca
CTCGGCCCGATCTTCTCGAAGTACAGCCGCAACTTCCAGCATCTGAGCAGTCCCGCACCGGGGCGCGGAAGCAGCGGCGTGCACGAATGGGGATTCGGTCGCTTCAACGAGGAGACGCTCGGAATCTACCCGGGATCGATCCCCACACTGCAGGTGGTGGACGATACCTTCGACAAACACCGCGACGTGATGGCGGCGATCATAAAGAAGGCGAAGGAAAGAGCGAGTGCCGGATAACGTAGATGCGACACCGCCCGTAAGCCGGCGGGGATTCCTCCAGGCGGCTGGTGTGGCGGGCGCTCATCTCGCGCTGGGTGATGCGGCGCTCGCGCGACTGCTTCCAAGTGCGCGCGACGATTCGAAAGGCCAGGCGGGAGCCGGGCCGTCCGATTCGCTGTTCGCCGTCGAATTCGACCGGGGCGCGATCACCACGCTGCGCCGTGTGGGCGACGAGTACGACACGAACTACGTGAAGCCCGGCGGACGGCTGGGCGACGTGTCCATCCGCTATCGCAGAGCCGGCGGCGAATGGCGAAGCTTCGAGAGTGCCGAAGCCAGGCCCGAGCGCGTGAGCCAGCCGCGAGAAGGCGGAGCCACGCACACCGTCAGCTACATCGTGAAAGATGGCGCGCGCGCGGAGCTGGAACTCAGCGTGAGCTTCGAGGTAGAGCGCGAGCGGATCAGATGGACCGTCGCGCTCGAGAACCTCGGCGATGCGCCGCTCGAGATCGGCGATCTCGCGATCCCGCTCCCCATGAACACGCGCTTCGGACAGCGCGGGCAGTCGCCCACCGCCGCCGTGCTGAAGCACTGTCTCGTCTCCGGCGACGGCTCGTTCTTCTTCTGGATGCGGAAGAACAGCGTTGGCCCGTATCTCACGATGGTCCCGGAAGCGGGTACGCAGCTCGAGTACTGGGAGTCGCGTCCGGAATACCGGGCGTTCGTGCACTCCGTGGCGGCGGGCGCCGAGGCGCTCTCGCGCGGCTGCAAGTGGAGGCAGCCGCACACGAGCGCGACGCTGGCGCCGCGCGGCGCTGGTGAGAGGAGTGGAAGCGTAAGGCGCGGCAAGAGTGAGCAGGATGCGAGCGACACGCGTGGTTCACATGCGCGGTCGTACGCCTTCGACTTCCTCTGGGCCGGCGACTACGACGCGGTCCGGCAGATTCTCGTGGACGAACGGCTGATCGACGTGCAGGTGGTTCCGGGAATGACCGTGCCGACGGACCTCTTCGCGCGCGTAGCGCTCAGGACGAAGGAGCGGATCGCCGGGCTGGACGCCGAGTTCCCGCGCGCGACCACGATCAGGCGAGTGGCATCGAAGGGCGACACGCATCTCTACGACATCCGCTTCTCGAAGACCGGCGAGAACCTGATTACCGTGCGCTTCGGCGACGACCGCCGGATGCGACTGGAGTTCTTCTGCACGGAGCCGCTGGAGACACTGATCCACAAGCGCGCCGCGTTCATCGCCGCCCACCAGCATCGCGATCCGGCGAAGTGGTACGACGGTCTCCTCGCCGAGTGGAACATGGATTCGCACGTGCTGCTGGGCCCCGACGAGTACGATCGCATCCGCGGCTGGCGCATCTACGAGGTGACGTGCGACGATCCGGGGCTCAGCAAGCCCGCGTTCCTCGCGTCGAAGAACGCCGAGTACCCCTCGCAGGAGGAAGTGGCGGCACTGGACCGCTACATCGAGAAGTTCGTGTGGGGCGGGCTGCAGCGCACGACCGACGAGATCTACACGTACGGCATCTACGGCATCCCCGACTGGAAGACGAACCGCGAGAGTGCCGACCGCGGTCCGAAGGGGCGGCTGCATCTCTGGCGGATCTACGACTATCCGCACATCACGCTGATGTACTACGCGATGTACCGCGTGGCCACGCAGCATCCCGAGATCCACACCTCGCTGACGGCGGAAGAATACCTGAAGCGCGCATACGGCACCGCCGTGGCGATGTTCACCGTACCGCTGGAGATCACGCGCTGGTCGGCGTACGCGACGGGGCTGTACAACGAGCTGGTGATAGTGGAGCTGATCGACGCGCTCGAGCGGGCGGGCATGCAGGACCGGGCGCAGCGGCTGCGCATCCACTGGGAGCGGAAGGTTCGGACGTTCGTGCGCGGCGACGTCGATATCTTCCGCTCGGAATACGCCTTCGATTCCACCGGCTTCGAGTCGACGCATGCGCTGGCGAAGTACGCCATGCAACGCGTCGACGAGATGAACGGCGACAACGTGGACGAGCCCGACGGGCGTCCGCGCGAGATCGCCGCCGAGCAGGTTCGGAAGTTCATGGAGGCGCAGATGGCCGCGAACATCTTCTGCCGCGGCTCGATCGAGCCGGCCTACTATTACCTGGGGAGCGACTACCGCGGCGGTGGCGGCGACCGGTACGTGCTCACTTACATGTCACAGATGGGCGGCTGGTCCGTGCTCGACTACGCGCTGAACTTCGCGAAGGATCCGGCGCCGTACCTGCGTCTGGGGTACCAGTCGTATCTGAGCGCGTGGGCGCTGCTCAACAGCGGGCCGGCCGAGTCGAACTACGGCTACTGGTATCCCGGCAAGGAGAACGACGGCGGCGCAGGCGGCGGCTTCGAGCCCGCTCCGTACGGAACCACGTGGCTCGAGCAGCCACACCACCGCGGCTCGTGGTACTACTCGTGTGAGATCGACCTCGGCTTCAGCGGCGCGCTCCGCGCGGCTGCTACGGTGTTGACCGACGACCCGATCTTCGGCCGCTTCTGCCTCGGCGGCGACTGGCGGAGCGCCGGCGACGCGATCGAGATCACTCCGCGCGACGGCGTCCGCCGCCGCTTCCACGCGATGCTCGACGCGGGGCGGCTGCACATGCAGCTCGAGCGCGACCGCTTCGCACCGGTAGCATCGATCGTCCTCGCGAACGATCTGTCGCGCATCCGCGTCGTGCTAGAGAGTTCGACCTCCGCCGCGCACGACTCCACACTGCGCCTTTCGGGGCTCCCCGGCGGCACATACCGCGTCAGCGACGCGAGCGACGCACCGCTCACCACCTTCACCATCGCCGGGGACGCCGAGGTCCTGATCGCCCTCCCCATCCCCGCCTCCACTCCCACCGCCCCCTTCACCATAGCGAGGGGTCAGGCACTCTAAAGTAGAGGGCTCGTGAGCG
>JBIQLU010000257.1:0-3154 GCA_044463985.1 Gemmatimonas aurantiaca
TGCACCATCAGGATGCCAGACGAGGAGGTCGCGCTCCACGCGAGGGAAGAGCGCATCTCGAGTCCAGACGTCCACCGATCGAGCATCGGCATCGATCACCCAGTACAACTGAGTGGCCATCTTCTGGTAGAGACGTCGTTTGGTAAATCGGTCCGCGAGAATGGAGGAAGGACTCAGGACCTCGATCGCGAGGAGAAGCTGCCGGACGCGACGCCAATCGAGCGTCCGTGCTTCGTCCTGGGGCACGACAAAAACGTCCGGCTGAACCAGAACGTCCGCCTTTCCCCAGGAGATGTCCGAGGGAGACGCCAGCGCACGGCCAATCTGCTCCTTGTCGAGATACGCGCGAATGGCCACGAGCAGGCGCGCTACGACTTCCTGATGCCACATTCGCGGCCCGGGGCTCACGAGCAGTTCCCCGTGCACCGTTTCGTAGCGAGGCCAGTGGCGCGGCTCGCGAGCGTTGAGCTCGCGCACCATCTCGCCCGAGTAGAAGTCGATCGAGGAAACCATACCCATACTATCGCCTCGGCGGCTGGAGAATGGCAAGACCTGAACATGCTGAACGATGCATGCGGAGCTCGTCATGAGCGCCATCGAATCGCCGCATCACCTACCAACACAACGCACGCGCTCGACGCACTGCACGAACCAGCGGCGAGGCTCCATCTCCACCTGTGGGACGCGTCATGACATCTCTCACGCAGGATCTTCGCTACGCTGCCCGCTCGCTGCGCCGCAGTGCCGGCTTCACGATCGTCGCGATCATCACGCTCGGCCTCGGGCTCGGCGCTACGACCGCCATCTTCACACTGCTGAACAACGTGGTGCTGCAGCCGCTCCCGTACCCCGAGTCGGACCGGCTCGTCGACATCGGCACGCGCTGGCCTGGCGTCAAAGCGGACATGCGGATCGGCATCTCGCCGGCGAACTACTTCTACTTCCGCGATCACAGTCGTTCACTCGAGGACGTTGGCATCTTCAGTGTTGCGGAAGCCACGATCACGGGCGACGGACGTCCGGAGCGCGTTCGCTCGGTCGAAGCGAGCGCCGGTGTGCTCCCCGCGCTGCGGGCGCGCGCGCAGCTCGGCCGCATCCTGTCGGCCGAGGATGACCAGCCGGCGAGCACCGCTCCCAACAACGTGGCTCCCGGGCCGGCTTCGCCGGTTGCGGTGCTGAGTCACGACTTCTGGCAGCGGCGCTTCGGCGGCGATCCGGCGGTAGTGGGCAAGACGATCTGGCTCGACGCGCGCGCCGTGCCGGTGGTGGGAGTGCTCGCCCCCGGCGTGCAGCTTCCGGATCAGGACGTGGACGTCTGGCTGCCGCTGGGACTGAACCCAGCAGCGCGCCCCACGAACTGGCACACGTTCGGCGCGATCGCACGGCTCCGGCCCGGCGTGACTATCGACCAGGCGCGCGCCGAACTGGCGAGCGTCAGCGGCCGTGTGGTGGAGCTCTTCCCCAGCGCGTACAACGATGCATTCATGAAGGACACAGGATTCCGTTTCGATGTCGAAGCATTGCGCACCATCGTGCTCGGCGACGTGGGACGATCGATCTGGATCCTGTTCGGTACCGTCGGGCTCGTGCTGCTCATCGCATGCTTCAACGTCGCCAACCTCTTCCTCGCGCGCACCGAAGCGCGCCAGCGCGAAACCGCAATCAGGATGGCACTCGGCGCGCGCTCGGCACAGCTCGCGCGGCACTATCTGACCGAGAGCATCCTCCTCGCCACGCTGGCCGGTGCCGTGGGAATCGCGTTCGCATGGGGCGCAGTGCGGCTCCTGCTCGCGTTCTCACCCGGCTGGATTCCCCGTCTGAACGCCGTGCGACTCGGGTGGGAGAGCGTGGCGTTCACGGCGATCGTCGCGATCGTCGCGGGAGTCGTGTTCGGACTCTTCCCGGTAGTTGCGGCGCGGCGCACGGCGGATGAGACTCGAGGCGGCGGCGCGCGCGGGTCGACCGCTAGCCGTGATCGCAACGCGTTCCGCGGTACGCTCGTGGTAGTGCAGATGGCGCTCGCGCTCGTGCTTCTCGCATCGGCAGGGCTGATGCTGCGCAGCTTCGACAAGCTGCGGAAGGTCGATCCGGGAATCCGCTCAGGTGGCGTGCTCGCCATGGAGCTCCAGCTCCCGTCGCAGCGGTATGGCACGTTCCAACAGGTCGCTGCGTTCTATCAGGAGCTGTCGAACAGGATAGAGGCGCTCCCCGGAGTGAAGTACGCGAGCGTCACGACCAGCCTTCCCCTCGCCACGTCGACGTCCGGCTGCAACGCAGTGTTCGTCGAGGACCAGCCGCCCGCGCCCAACGTGAACCCGCCATGCGTACCGGTGAGCACCATCTCGCCCGGATTCTTCCAGGTACTCGGGATCGGAGTACGCGGCAGGACACCCACGTGGACTGACGTCGATGCACGGTCGGGCGAAGTGGTGGTGAGCAGAGCGCTGGCGGAGCGCTTCTGGCCCGGCGAAGAGGCGATAGGAAAGGGGCTGCGCGGCAATGGCTGGGGGAGACCGTTCTATCGTGTAGTCGGCGTCACCGATGACGTTCGGTATGGTGGGCTCGACGAGCCTCCAACCGAGATGGCGTACTTCCCCCTCATCCCGCTGGAGGGAGCGCCGCTCTGGAGTCCACAGCGGTCGGTCACGCTGGTGGTAGCGAGTGCCAGCACACGACCGGAGCAGCTCGCGCCAGCTATACGCCGCACACTGGCCGAGATCGACTCCGACATCCCGCTCGCGAACGTGCGAACCATGAGTGACGTCCTGGCCAGATCGATGGCGCGCACGTCGCTCACCATGTTCCTGCTCGCGATAGCGGGAGGGATGGCGCTCGTACTCGCCGCGGTCGGTCTGTACGGTGTGATCTCCTACATCGTGGGGAAGCGCACGCGCGAGATCGGTATCCGAGTGGCATTGGGCGCGCAGATCGCGCAGGTGGTTCGGAGCGTGGCACTCGCATCGGTGAGGCTCGCGCTGGTGGGAATCGCGGTGGGAATTGCAGGTGCCCTTCTCCTCACGCGGCTCCTGCGATCGCTGCTGTTCGAAGTGAGCCCTTCGGATCCGCTGGTGCTCCTGGGAGTTTCGGTGCTGCTCGTGATCGTCGCGCTGGCGGCGAGCTACCTTCCGGCGCGACGGGCGGCGAAGATCGAGCC
>JBIQLU010000258.1:0-3145 GCA_044463985.1 Gemmatimonas aurantiaca
GCAGAGCTACTCGCCCGCCTCGTAGAGCTGGCGGAGCTCGCATTCGCCGTCGCCTGCAGTGTCGAGAAAGCGGCGGCACAGCTCGATCGCTTCTTCCTTCGAAGCGGCCTGGAGGATCGCGAAGCCGCCCACCAACTCCTTCGACTCCGTGAAAGGTCCGTCGGCCACAGTCATCTTCCCATCGGAGCGCCGGACGCGCGCGCCCAGCGCGCTCGGCAGACATCCTTCAGTGCTGATGAGCCACCCTTCGCGCATCGCCTCCTCGATGAGCTGACCCATCCGAGCCATCTCATCTTGCGTCGGTGGAGTACCGGTTTCCGCATGCTTGTAAAGGGACAGGAATCGCATGTTGAAGTCTCCGTGTGTACGGGTCCGCAACCGAGGTGCCTCATGAATCGGCCAGCTCGTCCTCGGCTCTACTGATACGTCGAGTGAGGAGCACGGAGATCGACACGACGCGGACGATCGTATCGAGGATGCACGACCGGCGCAGTGGGACGAGGGACGCGCCGCAACCCCTGCCGCTCACGCTTGTATAGCCACCGACGCGCTGACGCCAGTTTGTGAAACTCATCGCGACACGAGGAATCGCGTTCCGTTCTGATGTGAAAGCTCGATGAAAGGAGATGCCAGCCATATGCGAAGGTACGATCCCGATGAAGCACCGCGGGCGAGCGCATGGCTCGCACTCGATGAGGGTGAACGTCTACGGCTCGTGGAGCAGTATCACGAGCATGAGGACCCGGAGCTTCCGAACGTCAGGCTCCACTCGAGCATCCACGTGATAGTGGAGAATCAGTTGGCCGAGGGCGTTCCCGCATCGCGGCGGGCCTTCGAACGCGTGCGCAGCCATTCACGCGGTGGGAAGCGTCGTCGCCGAGCATCTGGTGAAGCTGCTGAACGAGGGGAAGGGCGGGGGCGACCAGAATGCGGCATTGGAGCGAGCGTTGAACGAGTTGACGGCTGAACAGTGGCTTGCCACCTGACGGATCGTAACCGACCCATGGAACGTCCCATCTACAAGCTCAAAGTGATCCTTCGGGGAATCCGACTTCCGATCTGGCGGCGGATCGAGGCTCCTGCCGACATGTCGTTGTTCGACCTGCATCGAACGCTGCAGGGTGCGATGGGGTGGACCAACAGTCACATGCACCAGTTCATCCATCGAGGCACGTACTACGGAGAGCCGGACCCCGAGTTCGGTATGCCGATCGTGAGCGAAACGAAGACCGAGCTGGGCGAACTGCTCGAGCGTCCCAGGGACCGACTGATCTACGAGTACGATTTCGGCGATAGCTGGGAGCACGAGGTGGTGCTCGAGCGCAGCGGCGAGGCGGAGCCGTGCGTGCGCTATCCGCGCGTAGTGGCCGGGAAGCGGGCATGCCCGCCAGAGGAGGTCGGTGGGTATGGGGGCTACATGGAGTTCCTCGAAGCCATCCGGGATCCATACCACGAGGAGCACGCGAGTTGGCTCGAATGGGCCGGCGGCGAATTCGATCCCGAGGATTTCGACGCGGCCGACGCAGACCGTAGCGTTCCAAAGAAGAGGGCGCGGCGGCGGCACGAGGACGAGTGAGGGCGGATGACGGAGCGACCCGCTTGCGCGGCGGCGGACAATGTGCGCATATTCACGCTAGTTAGTTGCGCATATGGGAGCCCACCATGCCGAACGTCCGACCCCGCAAGCCGACCGGCCGCACCCGACGCGCTCGGAACCTGTCGCTCTCCGACGAGGCCGTAGAGCGCGGCGAGCGATACAGCGCGTCTCTGGGACTCTCGCTCTCTGCGCTCGTCGATCAGATGCTACGCGTGCTCCCGGGCGAACAGAATCCCGCCGAGAATGAACTGCCTCCGAAACTTCGACAATTGCGTGAAACACTCGTGCGCGACGGCCGCCCGATCGATTGGCGCGAGGAGTACCGTGAGCACGTTGCGAACAGGTACGTACGGGAGGGGAGGAAGAAGTGACCCCGGCGCGCCCAGGTCGCAGCCGGCGGGTGCGAGAGCGTGCGCCATCTTCTCCGCCTACTCCGCCCGTGATCCTCGTCGACACGAACGTGCTGCTGGACGCGGTCCTCGTTCGTATGCGATGGGCCGCCGATGCGGTGAGCCTACTGGCGGCGGCGGTACGAGGTGATGTCGAAGTCGTGGCCTCCGTCCATGCGCTCGCTACTCTCGATTACGTGGCTCGCAAGCGGATCGGCGCCGCGGCATCGCGGTCGGCGATCGTCGAGCTGATGACGATGATCTCCGTCGCGGAAGTCGGGAGCGACGATCTACGCTATGCACTGTCATCGGCGATTCCGGATTTCGAGGATGCCTTGCACGTCGCTGCCGCGCGTCGTGCCGGTGCCCGTGTCATAGCCACGCGGGATCCTTCGGACTACAGACACAGCCCGATCCCGGCACTCGCCCCGGCGGCGGCGCTCGCGACCGCGATGGTGCGTTGAGGGGTGCCGTAGGAGCGGTCCATGGATCGAGCTCGGGATCATCGGCCAGTCCTGCTTCCGCGGGGGGTGATCTCCGACGTCATTCCCGCGAAAGCGGCAATCCATGAAGGATGCTTCCAGTTACACTTTTCCGCCGAAAGTATAACTACCAGCTGGAATTCTTCAGGTAACCTTGGAATTCACAAGCCAGGTGGTCCAGCGCGTGGCCGCAATCCATCAAAAACCAGCTTGTCATGCGGGGTATTCATGGTCGGCGTCCAGCGCTTACCCGATCTGTTTCCGATGTTGCGGGCATTCGCGGGGATGACGGCGACCGCTCTCGCGGAAATGATTGGTGCAGGGCCATAGATAATATTATATTGTTAATTGCATAATAGGATATGTTGCTATCGGTCGTCCTGGAGGAAGAAATTTGCTACAAGGCAACGATATAGACCGTGTCCTAGAACGCTGTCGGCGAACGAGGCACGTGTCAGCATCGTGGTGATAGGCGGCGCCGCGCTCCAGCTCCTGGGCGTCATCGATAGAGCGACGCGGGACGTCGACATCGTTGCCGTCACTCGCACTCCGGGCGACGTGCAGGAGTTGGTCAGGCCGCCCGAGCCTCTGCCTGCGGCGCTAGAGTCGGCCGTCACGCAGGTGGGGCACGATTTCGGTCTGCCCGAGCGCTGGATGAATCGGGAAGCGGCTGGCCA
>JBIQLU010000259.1:0-3142 GCA_044463985.1 Gemmatimonas aurantiaca
GGCGGGAAGCTCTCGCGCGACGACTGGCGGCGCCACAACATCGACTCCTTCATCGAGAATCTCTACGAGCACGTGAAGGCGGCGAAGCCGTGGGTGAAGGTGGGGATCAGTCCGTTCGGCATCTGGCGTCCCGGCAATCCACCCGAGGTGAAGGGCTTCGACGCCTATCAGGAGATCTACGCCGACTCGCGCAAGTGGCTCACCGAGGGGTGGCTCGACTATCTCACGCCGCAGCTCTACTGGAAGATCTCGGCGCCCGGACAGAGCTACCCGGTGCTCCTGAAGTGGTGGGTGTCGCAGAACACGCACGGCCGGCACATCTGGCCGGGGAACTTCACCAGCCGCGTGAGCGACAAGGGCGCGAGCGGCGGCCCCAATAGCTGGTCCGCGAGCGAGCTGCTCGATCAGGTTCGCGCGACGCGCGCGCAGCCGGGCGCCACGGGGAACGTGCACTTCAGCATGAAGGCGCTCATGGACGATCGCGGCGGGCTGGTGGACTCGCTCGAGAATGGGCTGTATTCCACGCCGGCTCTCGTGCCAGCGTCGCCGTGGCTCGGCGACAGCGTGCCCGCGAAGCCGCGCGCGTGGATCGTGGTGGATTCCATCACAGGCAATACGCAGCTTGGAGTGGCGCCTGCGACCGCGCATCGCGTGTGGCTCTGGGCGGTGCGCGCGCGCACGGGTGGGAAGTGGACCACCACCATCCTGCCGAGCGAGCAACGGCTTTTCACGCTGAGCCGCTCGGGCGCATCGGTGCCGGACGTGGTGGTGGTGAACGAGGTGGACCGCAACGGCAACACGAGCGAGGATGTAGTTGTGAGCCGATAGGAGCGCCGGGGTCAGGCACTTTACGTAGAGGTCCCGGCAGCGTCGCTGCCGGGACCTCTACGTAAAGTGCCTGACCCCGGCGCGCTGACGGTGTAACTTCGGGACGACTCTTGCGATCGCTGAACGATCGACCCTCACACCGACAGGCATGACGACGGCAGCAGTCGCAGCGGCAGAAACTCCCGCGCCCCTCGACCACCGGCGCGTTCTCATCGCGTTCAGCGGCCTCCTGCTCGTCCTCCTTCTGGCCGCGCTCGACTCCACCATCGTCGCCACGGCGCTCCCCACCATCGTCGGCGAGCTCGGTGGCGTGGCGCAGCTTTCGTGGGTCGTGACCGCGTACCTCCTCGCGCAAACGGTGGTCACGCCGCTCTACGGAAAGCTCGGCGATCTCTACGGACGCAAGGGTATTCTGCAGAGCGCGATCGTGATCTTCCTCGCGGGCTCCGCGCTCTGCGGGATGAGCCGCAGCATGTGGCAGCTCATCGCCTTCCGCGCACTGCAGGGGCTGGGCGGCGGGGGGCTCACGGTCACCACGCAGGCGATCGTGGGCGACATCGTGTCGCCACGCGAGCGCGGCCGCTACCAGGGTCTCTTCGGAGCGGTGTTCGGCGTGGCCAGCATCGCGGGCCCGCTCATCGGCGGCTACTTCACGACGCATCTGAGCTGGCGCTGGATCTTCTACATCAACCTGCCGCTCGGCATCGCCGCGATGGTCGTGCTCGCAGCCACGATCCCGGCGATAACCGAACGCGTACGCCGCTCCATCGACTATTTCGGCTCCGCGCTCCTCGCCGTGCTGCTCAGCGCCATCGTGCTCGTCGCGGATCTGGGCGGGTCGAAGTTCGCGTGGACGTCGCCCACGATGATCGCCGTGATCGTGGTCGCGATTGTCGCGCTCGCGGGATTTCTCATCGCCGAGCATCGCGCGGCGGAGCCGGTGCTCCCGCTGCGGCTCTTCAGGAACCGGTCGTTCGCGGTGACATCGTGCATCGGCCTCATCATCGGCTTCGCGCTCTTCGGGTCGGTGACCTACCTCCCCGTGTTCCTGCAGCTATCGATGGGCTCGAGCCCCACGGCGTCGGGGCTGCAGATGACGCCGATGATGGGCGGGATGCTCGTGACGTCCATCGTCTCGGGGCTGCTCATCAGCAGGTGGGGGCGCTACAAGATCTTCCCCATCATCGGTACGATCGCGGCGACCGCGGGGCTCGTCCTCTTCTCGCGCATGACGTCCGACACCAGTCTGCTCGGTGCGTCGTTCGCGATGCTGGTGCTCGGCCTCGGCCTCGGCATGGTGATGCAGGTGCTCGTGATCGCCGTGCAGAACGCGGTGGACTATCGCGATCTCGGCGTTGCCACGTCGGGAGCGACGCTCTTCCGGCTCGTGGGCGGCTCGCTTGGCACCGCGGTGCTCGGCGCGATCTTCGCTTCGCAGTTGAGTGCCAACCTCGCGCGGCTCCTCCCCGGCGGAGCGGCCGCGGTGGCGGATGCGACGCGCGCACTCGATCCGGAGCGGCTCGCCGCGGTGCCGGCTGCCACGCGCGCGCTCTACGTGCAGGGGTTCACCGAGTCGCTCTCCACGATGTTCATCGTGGCGGCGGCGATCTCGCTGCTCGGTTTCGTGCTCGCATGGCTCCTCCCCGAGCAGCCGCTGCGCGAAACGGTGGCCGCCGCGAGCGCGAACGTGGGCGGCGACATGGGCGAGACCTTCCCGATGCCCACGAGCGATGACTCCCTTCCGAAGCTCCTGCGCGGAGTGAGCATCCTCGCGGACCGCGACGTCCGGCGGCAGTACATCGAGCGGATCGTGGAGCGCGCCGGACTCGATCTCAGCGCGGCCGCGGCGTGGATGCTGGTGCGCGTGAACAGGGATCCGCACTCCGACATCGCCGAGCTCGCGCGAAAGTACGACGTGAGCGAGGAGCGGCTGCGTGCGGGGCTCGCGGAACTCGCGGCGCGCGGACTCGTGATGGAGCAGCCCGAGTCCGCCGCAGCGCTGTCACTCACGCCGGCGGGGAGTGAGACCCTCGAGCGCCTGGTGGTCGCCCGGCGCGAACAGCTCGCGGAGCTCTTCGCGGAGTGGGGCCCGGAAAAGCACGAGCGGGTAGTGAAGATGCTCGAGCGTCTCGCGCGCGAGCTGGTCCCCGAGGCGCGGCCGGGAACGACGGGGTCAGGCACCTGATGTAGAGGTCTCAGGGCAATCGCCCTGAGACCTCTACATCAGGTGCCTGACCCCGTCGTTCCGAGATTCTCGACCAGGTGCTCCCGCCGCTTCATCCCTACCAGAGCCGCCGAGATGACCGGCAGCGAG
>JBIQLU010000260.1:0-3112 GCA_044463985.1 Gemmatimonas aurantiaca
CACGTTGCGTCTGGCGAGCTCGGCGTCCGCGTGCAAGTATTCGTGGTTGCCCGCCGGAGGCCCGGTCCCCGGTCTCCATCGTCGGTCCTCTCTCCCAACTTCCCGCCAATGATGCGTACACCAGCTCTATTCGCGTCCATCGCAATCCTGCTCGCTGCTTCCACTTCCTGCAACACCGCCGGCGCCGCATCGGCCGTGCCGTGCACCGAAGCCACGCAGGCGTGCGAGCAGTGGATCACCTTCGGCGGAGGACCGGCTCGCTCGATGGTGTACTCCACGTATCCGCTGGAGACACCGAACACCTCGATCACCCGCGCGCTCGTCATGGTGCACGGCGCGGGACGCAACGCCGACCACTACTTCGAGACTGCTACTGCTGCAGCGTTCCTCGCCGGCGCCCTCGAGAACACGATAGTAGTGGCTCCGCGCTTCGCCGCTGGCCGCGATTCCGTGGCCGAGAACGAGGTCCTCTGGCCGCCGCGCGGCGACAGTTGGAGATCCGGCGGGATGTCGCCGTCGAACCCGGAGCTCTCGTCCTTCGACTTCGCCGATGAACTGCTGCGCCACCTCGCCGACAAGAAGGTATTCCCGAACCTCGCGAAGATCGTGGTAGCAGGACACTCGGCCGGCGGTCAGTTCGCGACGCGCTACGAAATGGCCAGCAAGGTTCACGACTCGCTCGGTGTGGAGGTGAGCTACGTCGTGGCGAATCCGTCGAGCTACGCGTGGCCCGTGGCGGCGAGGCCGCTCCCCGTCGGCGACGCGAATCCCGTGGATGCCTACAAGGAATCGATGGGGCGCGACGCCGAGGAAGTACACTCCGACTTCAAGTACGGGCCGTTCGACTCCACGAAGGCTCCGGGCTACAACCACTGGCCCAAGGGGCTCGACGGCCGTGAGGGGTACACGGCCGGAATGACGGACGACCAGTTGAAGAATAACCTCGTCTCGCGGCACGCCACCTATCTGCTCGGTCAGGTCGACGTACTTCCGCTCGGCGGCTTCGACGACTCTCCGACGGCGATGGCGCAGGGTCCCACACGTCGCGCGCGCGGCGAAGCGTTCATGAAGTACGTGAACGATTCGCTCGGCGCGAAGCACGAAGCGATCATCGTTCCGGAGTGCGGGCACAACGATCGGTGCATCTATACCACCGACATCGTGTTCCCGGTGATCTTCCCCTGACACGAGGGAGTCGGAGATCGACCGGCCATGCTCGCTGCCTCCGTGGAGGAACATGGCCGGTCACGCTCTGACGCCATCGGCGCCCTGCTGCAGACGTTCGAAGAACGAGGTCGTCTCTTCGCCGGGCTCCGCATCCATTTCCCGTCCGAGACGTTCGGCGAAGCGCTGGTAGGCACGCATTCCCTGCGAGCGCTCGCCGAGCCGGGCGTGAGAGCGCATCAGCTCCAGCACCGCGTGCTCGTTCAGGTCGTCGCGCGCGAGCACGCGGCGGTACGCGTCCGCGGCTCTGGCGTGACGCTCCTCTCGCGAGTGTCGAGCGCCGAGCTCCATCAACGCGTCCACATAGAGCCGCTGCAGGCGATCGCGAAACTCCGCGTGCCAGTCGCCCATCGGCTCGCCGTCCAGCAGGTCTCCGCGGTAGCGAGCGAGCGCCTGCTCGAGTTGATCCACCGAGCGTGTTTCGCTCTGAGCGAGCGCGCGCCGCGCGCCGACCACCTCTCGCTCGAACTGCACTGCGTCGAACTCCTCCAGTACTGCGGGATCCACCCGATAGCCGTCGTTGGTGAGCACTATCCAGTCCGGATTCCCGAGTGCCTTGCGCAGACGATGCAGCGTCACGTGAAAGTTGTTGCGTAGCTGGGCAGTGCTTGCGTCAGGCCAGAAGGCGAGGCCAACCTGCTCCTTCGTGCGACCCTCGGGATGCATTAGCAGGTGCACGAGCAGTTCGCGAGGACGCGCGGAGCCCCACGCCGTGGAGTCCACCAGCTTTCCATCGATGTAGACCTGGAGCTGCCCGAGTGCGAGCACTCTGAGTGGGCGGCGTTCGTCCTGCTCCTTCTTCGGAAGCGACCGTACCGCCTGGTGTTCGCCGGTGTGCCGCGCCGCCTCGGCCGCGGCGCGTCCTATCGTCTCGGTCTGCGAGAGTAGCAAGCCCTCTGCGTAAAGCTCATCGAAGCGCGCCCCCAATGTGGCACGCAATTCGGCGGTGAGCGCATCGCGCTCGGCCTGCGCGAGTCCGGGAAGGGCGGCGGACAACCGCCTGCGATGCGCTTCGATCGCGCCGAGAAGACGGGTGGCGTCATCTCGCCGGCCGCGTCTCCCTGCCACCAGCGCGATGACGTCGAGCGCGATGGCTATACCCCACTGGTCGCCGTTCGCGACCTCGACTTCCAGCCCTTCGGACGCGAGAGCGCATGCCCGCTCGAAGTTGCCGCACGCGAGCTCGAGCTGAGCGAGGGTGGATAGACTGTGTCCGAGTGTGGTAGGGAGCGCGAAGGCGCGGCCTGCCGCGACGTTCGCCGTCGCCAGCCGACGCGCGGTATCGAAGTCGCCCTTCGTGTATGCTGCCCAGCCGAGCCAGAAGCGAGCGAAGATCAGTCCTATGTCCGGCTCGGCGGCACCTTCCCGGAAGGCGAGTGCCTCCTCCAGTACCGCGGTGGCGCGATCCACTTCTCCATCGAGGAGCCATGCGGCCCCGTACTTCGCCAGCGCGGTCCCGATGCTGTTCACGTCGCCGCTCTCGCGGAGAAGGGGGAGCGCCGCCTCGAAGTCCGTGCGCGCGGCCGGGTATCTGCCCTGCGCCAGCGCGATGAGTGCGCTGGTGAGGAGCGCGCGCCCACGCAGGAGCGGGTCGGTATCGAGTGTCGCGAACGCGAGTGCCCGACTCGTCACGTCGCGCGCCTCGCGGAACTGACCGAGTGCATACCAGAACCAGTAGATGGCTCCGACGAAACGCAGCGCCACATCTGCGCGCGCCGCATCGGCGATCGCCCAGTTCGTAGCGGCGCGAATGTTGTCGTGTTCAGTCGCGAGTCGTTCGACTACACCGTCTTCGGTAGGACCGCCCAGGAGCTTCGGCTCCATCGCTTCCACCAGCGACAGGTAATACCCGGCGAAGCGCGCCTCGATCTCGTCGCGCTCGCCGCTC
>JBIQLU010000261.1:0-3105 GCA_044463985.1 Gemmatimonas aurantiaca
CCTTCGGCGCTCTCGCTGCTTCCGCCGGCCAGAACCAGCGATGGGATGTAGTGCGCCGCGACTTCGCTGGCCAACGCATCGAAGTCGGGTGAGCCCGGCTCTCCCACGAGCGCTATCTGCAGCGCGCCGTCAACCGCGAGGTCGGCCACGCCCAGCAGATGCCCGAAGGCGGCGCCGTAGCGCTTCATCGGTTCGGCCAGCGCCGCGAGCACGCTCTCTCCCTTCTCGCGCATCGATTGGTCATCGAACAGTTCCGCAAGTCGCAGCAGCAACTCCACAGCCAGCGAATTGCCCGACGGAAGGGCGGTGTCGGTCGGCTCGCGCGGCCGCGTGACGAGCTGCTCATGGTCGCTCGCCGTATCGTAGAACGCCCCCGTCGCATCGTCCCAGAACCAGCGCACGGTGGACTCGGCCAGCGCATGAGCGCGATCGAGCCAGATCCGGTCGAAGGTCAGCTCGTACAATGCCAGCGCGGCCAGCGCCAGCCCGGCGTGGTCCTCGAGGAAACCGGGAATCGTGGAAGCGCCGCCCAGGCGCGTGCGAAGGACGCGCAGCCCTCCTCCCTCCGACGTCTCGCGCACCATCTCGCGGAAGAGCAGCGAGCCGTTGCGCAGCGCGAGCGCGCGATAGTCATCGCGTCCGAAAAGGCGTGCGCACTCGGCGATGGAGCGCAGCATCAGCGCATTCCATGACGCGATGACCTTGTCGTCCAGCGCCGGCCAGACTCGTTTGGAGCGCGCAGCGTAGAGCGTCGCGCGCGAACGCGCGATGACTTCCTCGACCTGCTCGACTCCGATCCCCAGCCGCGCGGCGATGATCGAAGGGTCCACCGCCACGTGCAGAATGTTGCGCCCCTCGAAGTTGCCGCCCGCCGTGACCCCCCAGTGCATCTTCGCGATGGCTGCGTCTTCACCGAGCAGGGCGTCGATCTCCGACTCATCCCAGAGATAGAACTTCCCCTCCTCGCCTTCGCTGTCGGCGTCGAGAGCCGAGTAGAAACCACCCTCTGCGGACGTCATCTCGCGCGCCACCCAGTCGATGCAGTCCTCCGCTACGCGGCGGGCGTACTCTTCGCCGGTGGCGCGCCAGAGGTGCGCACCGAGTCGCGCCATGAGCGCGTTGTCGTAGAGCATCTTCTCGAAGTGCGGTACCAGCCATTCGCCGTCGACCGTGTAGCGGTGGAAGCCGCCGCCGATCTGATCGTGGATTCCGCCGCGCGACATGGCGAGGAAGGAATCGTCCGCCATGTCGCGCGCTGCGGTCTTCCCGGTCCGTCGCCAGTGGCGGAGCATGAAGTCGAACGCCATCGACTGCGGAAACTTCGGCGCCCCATCGAAGCCACCGTGCTGGTGATCGAAGCGAGCTTCCATCGACCGGAAGGCGCGCGCGAGCAGCTTGGCGTCGACGGCGCCGGTAGCCGCGGCCTCTCCGCGCGCGTTGTCGTAGAGCTGACGAACCTGCGCCGCGGTCTTCTCGACGTCCCCGCGTCGATCGCGATACGATGCCGCCACCGCGGCGAGCACACGAGCGAACGACGGCGTTCCCTGCCTGTCCACCGGTGGGAAATACGTGCCTCCGTAGAAGGGCGTGCCGTCTGGCGTGAGGAACACCGTCATCGGCCAGCCGCCCTGGCCGGTCATCGCCTGTACGGCCGTCATGTAGATGGCGTCCAGATCGGGCCGCTCTTCACGATCCACCTTGATGCTCACGAAGTATTCGTTCATGAGTCGCGCGGTGGCTTCGTCCTCGAACGATTCGCGCTCCATCACGTGGCACCAGTGACACGCCGAATAGCCGATGCTAAGCAGTATCGGCTTGTCCTCCTCGCGAGCGCGCTCCAGCGCCTCGGTGCCCCAGGGATACCAGTCCACCGGATTTCCGGCGTGCTGTCGGAGGTAAGGGCTTGCTTCGTTGGCTAGTCTGTTCATCGTCGCGGCTGGTGGATCGGTGATGGCGTTTGGGGGAACGCGGTGCTTCCTCAAGCTATATTGCAGGACGTGCCGTGCCGAGCACTGCCGCGCCGATCGTCGAAGCGGCGATGAACGCGAAGGGTACCTCACCTCCCAACCGCAGACTTCTGAGTCCCACTGCATCGCCGCGCCGTGTGCTCGTGACGACGGTGACGGCCACGTTGCTCGTGCTGCTGACCTGGCCCCTGGCCGTGCCGGCAGTGCGGGACATGGTGACGCGTGAAGCCGTGCCCGGCGCACGGCTCACGCATTCCATCGGATACCTGCTGCTCGCGCCCGCCTACGATATGATGGACGCGCTCACGCTTCTCTCGATAGAGCAGCTCGTAGCCGTCCTGATATCGCTGGCTCTGCTGCATCTGCTCTGGCGCGCCTGGCGCTGGCGCCGTGGTCTTCAGATGCGCCCGTGGCGCGAGCTGCGTATCGCGCTCGTCGTGCTGGCAGCCTTCCTGGCGTTCTGCGCGGCGGCGACGCTCGTTCCACGCCCCATGGCCGCGCTCGATCTCGACGATGGTGAAATCGTGAAGGTCGACGTGCACAGCCACACGAACGCTTCGCACGATGGCCGCTTCGACTTCGACGCACTCGACAACATCGACTGGCATCGCAGCTCGGGGTTCGATGCGGCGTACATCACCGATCACAAGAGCTTCGATGGCGCCGAGGCGGCGATGCGCCTCAATCCGCGCGTGGCGGGTGATGGGCTCGTGGTGTTGAGCGGGCTCGAGTTCATCGATAATCACAACCACATAAACGCCATCGGCGCGACCGCAGCCGATTCGGCGTGGATACGAGAGGAATCGCGGCGGCAACGGCTCGGATGGCCTGCGCGCGAGCGCGGCAGCGCCGTGTTCATCCAGACGATACCGGAGAATCTGGAACGCATTCCGATACCCGACCATTCGAGCGACAGAGGCCTTGCAGCGATCGAACTGTCGGACGGCGCGCCGCGCGGCATCGGACAGTCGCAGCGTGACCGCACGTTGATCCTGCGCATCGCCGACAGCCTCGACCTCGCGGTAGTTGCCGGGTCGAACAATCATGGTTGGGGTCGTACCGCAGTCGCGTGGAGCCTGCTGCGCATCCCCGGATGGAAGGGGATGACTCCGGCGGAACTCGGCGCAGCGATCGAAGC
>JBIQLU010000262.1:0-3101 GCA_044463985.1 Gemmatimonas aurantiaca
GAGCCGGCATCCAGAATCTCCTGGCGCAGCCCATCGGCACGCTCGATGGAACGACTGCGCTGGGAAGCAGAGTGGTCGTCAGCCATGGCCCGATTGCTACACGTGGAACCGGAGATGTGTGGATCACGAACGCCGATGGTGTCGCCGACTTCACGGCGCCGAATCAACCGTACTTCGATTATCCGTGGATCGTTCAGCCACTGCAGGTGTCGCCGTATCGGCAGTTCGAGCTCCACGTGCCGAACACTGTCACCGAAGTGACGCTCGGGATTGCCATCCCCACGAAGTTCCCGGCGATGTCGAGCGTTGCCGCGCTGCCTCCCGATACCACGCCGGCGTGGTTCGACGACGACACGAGCTGGGTGCGCGACGGCATGCTTCCCGACGGATTCCTGAGGAATATCGTTAGCGTTCTCTTCGAGCGCGGTACCTACCTCGCCGACAGGCAAGCCGCCGTCGCTCTCGTCGGCGGACATGTGGTTGGTGGAACGCGGTTCTCGGGGGAGACGGGTACTACTACCTGTTCATCCGGGATGACGGTACCGGCGCGCAGCTTCGTGAAGCTGCCCGGAAGCTCGCCGCGCTTCCGCAGGTGGAAGTAGCGGCTCTTCCGATGCGCGCCTACCCCGCCGATCGCGCACGATCCAATTAGCGATCGTCCCTGGTCGCCTGGCGATGTGCGTCATCGCGATGGCCGCCGCGCCTCGAGCTTCTCAGCCCACCACCCGCACCAGCGCATAGTCCCGCGCTCCCTTCCTGAGCAGCAGGTGACCGCCCGGTAACAGCTCTTCCCTCGCGATCGTTCGATCGCTCGCACCCAGCCGCTTCCCGTTCACGTTCAGCCCGCCCTGCTCCAGCAGCCGCCGCGCCGCTCCCTTCGATGCCGCGAGCTTCGTCGCCACGAACAGCTCCAGCACATCCAGCGATCCACCCTCGCTCTCCGCGGCGCCTCCCTCCAGCTCCACGAACGGTACCTCCGCCGCCAGCGCCCGCAGCGCTCCCGCCGAGAGCTTGCTCGCCTCGCCCTTCCCGAATAGCAGCGCCGAGACTTCGGTCGCGGTGCGCGCAGCCTCTGCGCCGTGCACCCGCGCCGTGACGTCATTCGCGAGCGCCTGCTGCGCCGTGCGACGCTCCGGGTGCTCCGCCGTCTCGCGCTCCAGCGTCTCGATCTCCTCGCGGCCGAGCAGCGTGAAGAAGCGCAGGTACCGCCCCACGTCGCGGTCGTCGGTGTTGATCCAGAACTGGTACATCCGGTACGGCGAGCTGCGCTCCGGGTCGAGCCACACCGCGCCGGATTCCGTCTTGCCGAACTTGGTGCCCGACGCGGTGGTCACGAGCGGTAGCGTGAGCGCGTGCGCTTCGTGTCCATCGGCGCGCCTGATGAGCTCTACGCCCGCGGTGATGTTCCCCCACTGGTCGCTCCCGCCGATCTGCAGCGTGGCGCCCTCGCGCCTGTGCAGCTCGAGGTAGTCGTACGACTGCAGGAGCATGTAGCTGAATTCGGTGTACGTGATCCCGGCCTCCATGCGTGTCTTCACGGATTCCTTCTGCAGCATGTAGTTCACCGTGAAGTGCTTGCCCACGTCGCGCAGGAAGTCGACGGCGCCCAGCGGCATGAGCCACTCGGCGTTGTCGCGCATGAGGGCGCCGTGCGTGCCCGAGAAGTCGAGAAAGCGCTCGAGCTGGGCGCGGATGCCGCGCGTGTTGGCCGCAACCACTTCGGGCGTGTTGAGCTGGCGCTCGACCGTCTTGCCGCTCGGATCGCCGATCATCCCCGTGCCGCCGCCCACGAGCACGATGGGCCTGTGCCCCGCCCGCTGGAGATGTACCAGTCCCATCACCGGGATCAGGTTCCCCACGTGCAGGCTCGGCGCGGAGGGGTCGAAGCCGCAGTAGGCGGTGACCGCACCGCGGGCGAGCCACTCATTGAGCCCTTCGGTGTATTGATTCAGTAACCCGCGCCACGACAGCTCGTCGAGCAGTTGCGCGGTGGAAAGCGTTGTGGATGACATGCCGGCAAAGATACCGCGGCACCGAAAGCGCGTACACCGCCGCCGGATGACTCGCAGAGGCACCGGCGTCCAGTACAGCGGCACGCCGTGTGCCTTGCGTTGCCGCGTGCCGTGGCCGTAGTTAGGTTCCGACTTCCGACCCCAAGAGCTCAGTTGCCCCTGTCCAATCACGAGCCCATCGGCGTGACTCCCGCCGCCGAGATCGATGGCTGATCTGCCGTTCAAGCGCAGCTTCTGGAAGAAGCGCCCGCGCCTCACCCGCGCCGTCCTGCTGCTGGGAGTCTTCGGGCTCACCTTTGCGGTGGGGATCGCCTGGGCTTCCTGGTCGCTGGTCTGCCGCGGCGACTCCTGTCCCGACGCGCGTCGTCTGGAGGCGTTCACCCCGCACCAGACCTCCAAGCTCTACGCCGCCGACGGCCGCTTCATCGCGGAGCTCGGTCTCGAGCGCCGCACTCTCGTCACGCTCGACGAGATCCCGAAAACAGTTCAGCAGGCGTTCGTGGTCACCGAGGACAAGCGCTTCTACGACCACGATGGCATCGACTGGATCCGCGCCTTCGGCGCCGCGTTCCACAACGTGCTCGCCGGTGGATATGCGCAGGGCTTCTCGACCATCACCATGCAGCTCGCGCGGAACATCTTCACCGAGAAGATCAGCCGCGAGAAGACGCTCACGCGCAAGCTGAAGGAGATGAAGATCGCGCGGCAGATCGAGTCGCTCTATCCGAAGCAGAAGATTCTCGAGCTCTACCTCAACCAGATCGCGCTCGGCAACGGCGCATTCGGGGTGGAGACGGCGTCGCAGCGCTATTTCGGGAAATCGGTACGCGATCTCAATCTCGCCGAGGCGGCCACGCTCGCCGCGCTCCCCAAGGCGCCGTCGCGCTACAACCCGCGTCGCTTCCCCGACCGGGCGATCCAGCGTCGCAACACGATCATCGCGCTCATGCGCGACCAGGGCGTGGTGAGCGCGGCCGACGCGCAGCTCGCGCAGGCGTATCCGCTGCAGCTCGCGCGTCGGACCGAGTCGGGCGAGCTGGCGCCGTACTTCGTGGAGTGGATCCGCAAGCAGCTCGAGGACCAGTTCGG
>JBIQLU010000263.1:0-3087 GCA_044463985.1 Gemmatimonas aurantiaca
CGCTTGATGCACACGGCGATCTTCACCGTGATTCTCCCTGTTTTGAGTTCTCGACAAAGATAAGGGCGGGCGGGTTCGGTTCAAGTTATGGCACATCGCACCGCCAGAATGGCAACGATCGCGTTCGGCGCGCTCCTCATCTTCGGGGCCGCGCTCCGCATCTACGCCTGGATCGGGAACCCTTCGCTCTGGATCGACGAGGCGGCGCTCGCGCGCAACATCATCGATCGCGGCTTCCTCGCGCTTCTCGCGCCGCTCGACACGCAACAGGTCGCGGCGCCGGGTTTTCTCTGGCTCGAGAAGATCGCGATCACGCTTTTCGGCACGGGCGAACGCGCGCTGCGTCTCGTTCCGCTCCTCGCCAGCCTCGCGTCGCTGCCGCTTTTCGCGCTCGTGGCTCGACGCCTGCTGCGGCCGATCGCCGCGGCGTTCGCGCTCTCTCTCTTCGCCACGGCGACGCCGCTCCTCTTCTACGCGTCGGAGACGAAGCAGTATTCGCTGGACGTGGCGATCGCGCTCGCGCTCTTCGCCCTGGCGCTTCGAGCGCGCGGCGCGGGACTCGAGGCACGCACGGCCGCCAGCGACGGCGGGCGCGGTTCCAGCCTCACTGCGCTCGCCGTCGCCGGCACGCTCGCACCCTGGTTCTCGCAACCCTCGGTATTCGCGCTCGGCGGCGTCGCGTTCTACCTCGCGATCCCGTTCTTCCGCGCGCGCGACGGCGCCGAGGGGCGCGCCACGATTCGTCGGCTTCTTCCACTGTTCACGCTCTGGGCGGTTGGCGGCGGAGCATCGATAGTGCGGTCCATCGTACAGATGGATCCGGCCACGCGCGCGGCGCTCGACAACTACTGGAGCCACGGCTTCATACCGGTCACGAGCGGACTGGCCGCCTCCATGAAGTGGCTGGGTGGGACGACGCACGACGTGTTCACCTGGCTCTTCCCACCCATCGCCGCGACCATCACCATCGCGCTCTTCGTGCTCGGCATCGCGGCGCTCATCCGCCGCGCGGATGGCGGCGCGTCGCTTCTCCTCGCCCCGCTCGGACTCACGCTTCTCGCATCCGCGCTGCGCCTCTATCCGGTGAGCTTCCGTCTGCTCCTCTTCACCGCGCCATCGCTGTTGATCGCAGTCGGCGCGGGAGCGGATGCCCTCCTCACGCTCGCGCGAGCGCCGTTCGAGCGAGGTTCGAACGCTCGCGAGCGCGTGCGCGTGCGCGAGCGCGATGCGGGTGCGGGTGGAGGTAGCCAACTGGCACCCAGCGCGCTCGTCGCGGTCGTGCTCTGCATCGGCTTCGCCCTGGTAGCGGCTCGCAGCGCGATGGCCATGGTGGAGATCCCGTTCTACCGCGAAGAGCTTCGCCCACTCGTGCGCCACCTCGCGGCTCACCGGGAGAACGGCGACGCCATCTACGTCTACTACGGCGCCGCGCCCGCGTTCAAGTACTACGCGACGCGCGATGGCATCCCCGCCACGGCGTACCAGCTCGGAAGCTGCGATCGCGACGACTGGCGGGCCTATCTCCGCGAGTTGGATGCGCTCCGCGGGCGCCCCCGGGTCTGGTTCGTGATGTCCCACGCCTTCCGGAAGGCAGGCATCCAGGAGGACTCGCTCTTTCTCCGTTACTTCGCCACGCTCGGCACCACCACCGACTCGCTGAGCGGAGTCGGCGCGGAGCTCAGACTGTACGACCTCACGGGCCCCGCACAGCCGTCCGATTCGACGAGCTTCGTTCCACCGCCATCGGGAGATACATCGCTCGCCAGGATCGGCTGCACAGGCGCGGTCTCGGATTCACCATGATGACAGCGCGCCTCGTGCCGGTTCTTCGGTACGAGGCGCGCTGTCGATCGTTGCAAGCGGCGAGCAGCTAGAACGCGCTGACCCCCGTGATCGCCTGGCCCAGCACGAGAGTGTGGATGTCGTGCGTCCCCTCGTACGTGTACACGCTCTCGAGATTGGCCATGTGCCGCATGGACGCGTACTCGGCGAGGATTCCGTTCGCGCCGAGGAGCCTGCGCGCCTCGCGCGCGATGTCCGTGGCCACGTCCACGTTGTTGCGCTTCGCGAGCGAAACCTGCTGCGGTGTGAGCTTGCCCGCATCCTTGAGGCGGCCGAGGTGCAGCACCAGGAGCTGCCCCTTCACGATCTCGCTGAGCATCTCGGCGAGCCGTGCCTGCTGGAGCTGGAACGCCGCGATCGGCTTCCCGAACATGACACGGTTGCACGCGTACGACGAAGCTTCCTCGAAGCACGCCATCGCCGCACCGAGCGCGCCCCATGCAATCCCGTAGCGCGCCTGCGTGAGACACATGAGCGGGCTCTTGAGCCCACCGCTCTTCGGCAGGATGGCGTTGGCGGGGAGATGGACGTCCTGCATGACCAGCTCGCTCGTGTCCGATGCGCGAAGCGAGAGCTTCCCCTTCTGATCGCGCGCCGAGAAACCGGGCGTGTTCGTGGGGACGATGAAGCCGCGGATCGACTTCTGGTCCTTGTCGTCGTTGGTCTTTGCCCAGACTATCGCCACCTGCGCGGTGGATCCGTTGGTGATCCACATCTTGGCGCCGTTGAGAATCCAGCTCCCATCGGCCTGCTCGCGCGCCATGGTGATCATCCCGGCGGGGTTCGAGCCGTAGTCCGGTTCGGTGAGCCCGAAGCAGCCGATCACTTCGCCCGACGCCATCTTCGGCAGGTACTCGCGCTTCTGCTCTTCGCTCCCGAAGGCGAAGATGGGATACATCACCAGCGCGCCCTGCACCGACGCGAAGGAACGGATTCCCGAGTCACCGCGCTCGAGCTCCTGCATGATCAGCCCGTACGCGACGTTGTTCAGC
This sequence comes from Gemmatimonas aurantiaca, assembly GCA_044463985.1. Lineage (GTDB taxonomy): Bacteria > Gemmatimonadota > Gemmatimonadetes > Gemmatimonadales > Gemmatimonadaceae > JADGGM01. The sequence goes on from JBIQLU010000263.1 coordinate 2,835, forward strand.
CCCGCGCACCCGTACTCCTCGGGGAGGTTCGCGCCGAACACACCGAGCTCCGCGAGATCGGGGATGATCTCCTTCGGAAAGTGCCCTTCGATGTATGCGTCGCCGATGATGGGAAGCACCCGCTCGTCGACGAACTGTCGTATGCTGTCGCGTACGGCGCGCTCCTCTTCCGAGAGCGCGCCGTCGATGTCGTAGAAGTCCTGGTTCATGGGGAGGAAAGGTATAAGGGGGCCGGGGGGCGATGCTAGGCGGG
>JBIQLU010000264.1:0-3072 GCA_044463985.1 Gemmatimonas aurantiaca
CCGTGTTTCAGGGGATGCAGTATATCTGGCCGTCGATCACGAAACAGATCCTCGCATTTGCCGACAGATCGGGTGCGCGAGGGTTACGGGCCACTGAGCCGGTGATGGTGGTGAGGGCGAGGACGATTGCCAGGCGAAGGAAGATCGACGCCTTTCGTGTTCCGATGAGCGCGTTCATGTGACATCTCCGGTAGAGGTTAGTGCTCTACCGAATATTCGAGATCATCGGTGGCTGCGCATTGGCAATTTCGACCAATATTTCGTTGTGGTCCTCGAGCGGTACTGCCGTGGCTGGGGAGTTCGATGATGCGAGCAGCAATCGAGTCGCCATCGCCGAGAAAACCGGTATCTGCCGTCGGGCACCACTCTCAATCTGCTCCGCTATCGCGACAGGTCGGCGGGTGCTTTCAATCTGGCAATAGTATTCACGGACATAATACTATTGCCATCAACGGATGGTGCGATGACCCGACTCATGGCTCCTGCGTCGGTACTGAAAAGGGATCTCACGGTCGCTGTCGAGCAGTTCCAGAGCACCATACCATCGGGTAACTCAGGCTGACATCATGCTGGGCGACTCGGGTTCCTATCGCGACCAGTAGGCGCGTATCTCCATCGAATCCGCCACCGCTTCACCGTCCCCAACCCCGATGACCACATTCACCGACCAGATCGGATTCCCGCTCGCGTCCGTGAGCGGCATCGCGTGCGCCGATTTCCTGGCCCCATCCTTCCACCACACGATGTGCTCTCGTTCGAGCAGCTCCACGAACTGCGCATTGTTGCAGTTCTCCAGACCTTCCGTGGACATGAACACCGTTACGCAGGTGATCTGGTCCTGCGCCCAACACTCGATCCGGTACGGGCGCCCGTCGGACATGAACCCTTCGTTCCATCCGATGTCGAGCTGGTCGTTCTCCGGTGTCTTGCTGCGATTCGGCGTGTAGTTCGAGCGATCGGGCTTTGGGTGTGTCATGTTGGTCGATTGCAGTCGTTCCTGTCCGTCACGAATCTGCCACTCCCTTCTGACAATCGTAGCCCCCAAGTCGCACGGCATGACCTGCATTCTCTCCGGCACAAGCCGCGTACTTGCACGCGCAATAGCTTGGCTTTATTATTCCGCGTATAGTCACGCGTGATAAATCCTGCGCCGTATGAGCGCGTGTAAGTGCGCGGAATAGACGCTCCGGCTGACAGCGCCCTCGGCCTCCGCCCGGACGCGCGCCCTCGAGAACCACACAACTGCTCCGTAACGCCGATGCCCCGTGCCGTTCCTCGTCCCCGCCGTCCCGATCTGCCAGCTCCGCGCGCGGACTCGCTCGAACGCGGCGTGCGTGTTTTCGATGCGGCCGAGTTGGGGGAGGTGTTGAAGTGGACGCGCGGCGTCCGTCAGCTCCCGCAGGCCGAGGCGGCCGCATCGCTGGGGGTCAGTCCCGAGCTCCTTCGTGGTCTCGAGCGCGGGGATCGTGGCGTGCGCCTGCAGACTGCCCTCGAAGTTCTCGCACGCATGGGCTACGACGTGGTTCTCGTCCCGCGCGACTCTTCGCTCGCGTTGCGTGAGGCCGACTCTCCGCACGCGCCGGACGCAGAACGACGGCGTCGTAGATGAGCGCGGACTCGGATACGGCCGGTTCTCACCGCGTTCAGGTCTACAAGGATGCGCGACGGGTTGGTCTCCTGAGCCGTGATGACGCGGGGCGCCTGACTTTCGTGTACGACGATGCAGTCGCTCAGGATCCGTCGGCCGCGGTGAGCGTGCGCCTCCCGGTGCGGCGCCAGCCGTATCCGGATCATCTGGCCTTCCCCTGCTTCGAGAATCTTCTCCCCGAGGGCGATCTCCGCGATCTCCTCGCGCGCTCGGTTCACCGTGCCGAAGGCGACGTCCTCGGCCTGCTCGGCGTGTTCGGCGGTGAGTGCGCGGGCGCTCTCTCGCTCTGGCCCGAGGAGAGCGCTCCACCAGCCGTGCCAGAGTATCGACCGTGCAGCGCGGCGGAGTTGCGCGACGCGTTCGGCGTGGCGCAGGACGAAGCGCGGCTCGCGCGGACGCTGCGCGAGGGCCGGCTGTCGATGAGCGGTGCGCAGGACAAGCTGGTGCTCTATCGCCGGCCCGCCGTGGGAGCCGGGTCGCACGGAAGCCAGCCGTACTACGCGCTTCCCGTAGCCGGTGCTCCGAGCACGGTGCTCGTGAAACGGGAGCGAGGCCGCTTTCCAGGAATGCTCCAGAACGAATTGGCGTCCATGGATCTGATGCGCGCCGCCGGCGTGCCGACGGCATCTCACGCTCCGGACGCGCTCGATGGAAGTCTGTACGAAACGGCGCGCTTCGATCGGGTTCTGAACGACGATGGAAGTGTGCTGCGCCGGCACGCGGAAGACGGCTGCCAGCTCACCGGACGAACATCGCTCGCGAAGTACGCGCAGCAGGGCGGACCCGCTTATGCCGATCTGGTAGCGATGCTCAATCGTCACGGTCTCTCACCGCTCGAGGACGTCGAGTTGCTCTTCCGCTGGGCGGTAGCGAATCTCGCACTCGGCAATCGGGATGCACACGCGAAAAACGTTAGCGTGCTGCACGTGCAACCCATGACCGTACGACTCGCGCCCGCGTACGACGTCGTCTGCACGATCGCTTATCCGGCGCTGGATGACGAGCTCCCGCTCCGCTTCGGCGGTCAGCTCACGGTCGCCGCTTTGACGCCCCGAGCGCTCGTCAAAGCCGCGCGTGAGTTCCGCCTCGCACCAGCACGAGTGCGCGATCTCACCGCCGCAGTGTGCGACGGCATCGCGGCTGCGCTCCCGGATGCGCTGCACGGTGTGGAGCGCATCGCGGGTCGCCACGAGATCCTCGATCGCCTGGATCTCACTGTGCGCGAGCAGACGGCGCTGATCCGGAGCGCTCTGCTGGGCGGCTAGCGGGTATCGCCTCTGTCTAAAAAGCCGGTCTTATACCACGCTATAGGACCCCATTTTTAGACAGTACCACGCTGGCCATCCCGGATGACGACTTTGAGCTGCCGGTGAACGGAAAGAAGAACAGGCTGCGAGTTCGAGACATCGCCGAGCTCGCGGCGC
>JBIQLU010000265.1:0-3068 GCA_044463985.1 Gemmatimonas aurantiaca
ACTCACCTCGCGATGTTGGACGCGAGCCAGGAGAGGCTCTGGGCGACGTGGGCGCTCCAGTAGGGCCAGTTGTGGGCGCCGGGGTACTCGGCGAATACGTGCGGCACACCGAGGATGTCGAGTTCGGCGTGGAAGACGCGGGTGTCGTCGGCGAGGGGGTCGTCGCGCCCGACGTCCATATAGAGAGCGGGGAGGGGAGTCTCTGGCGATGTGGGGCGATCGAGGATGACGCGGACGCGGTGCGCGGGATCTCGCCAGCGCCAGGCAGGAAGATCGCGCCCGAAAGCGAGACGGCGGGTCTTCCATCGCACGCCGCCGGGATCGCCGGCCCACTGCGCCGTGATCTGATCGAACGTGGTGGCGTACACCGGCGCGCCCTCGAACGGATGCGGACCAACGTACATCGGGCTCAACACGCCGCTGTGGCTCGCGGCCGCCGACCATTTGGAGGGATACTGCAACGCGAGCGCGATCGCTCCGTAGCCTCCCATGCTCAGACCGGCGATGCCGCGGTGCGCGCGGTCGCCGATCGTTCGATACACCGAGTCCACGTGCTGCAGCAGGTCGTGCGCGATGTAGTCATCGTAGTGGAGCCAGCGCACGCAGTACGTCGACGCGGGTTCCTTGCGCGTGCTGTCGGCGACGCACCCCGCGTAGTCGCCGATCGTGTTCCAGGTGGTGTACCAGCCGTCGTCGCCGTCGGGCATCACCACGATCATCTCCGGCATTCCCTGCGCGATCAGCGAATCCATCGCCGCGTCCAGGTGGCCGTGCTCCACCCAGTCGGTTTCCGCGCCGTACAGCCCGTGGAGGTAGTACGCCACCGGGTAGCGTCGGGTCGTGTCCGTGCCGTACGACGGCGGGAGATACACCAGGTAATGCTTCGTGGCACCGAGCGCGCTGGCGTAGAGACTGTCGGTGCGCACCGTTCCATGCGCGGGTTTGGCGGCGAGTGGCTGCGCGGCTAGCAGCAGTGCCAGTACGAGTGAGATCACTTGGCTGGTTGGTGAGCGGCGTGGGTCGGTCGCCGAACGGACGAGGATGCGAGCTATGGCTCGGTGCTCTCTCCGTCGGGGAGCTGATCCCGCCTCTTGTGGACGAGTGCTTCGGAGAGCGCGCCCCACGCGAGGAGCGCACAGAGGTGACGGTTGGGGAGTCGGCTGACACCGGAAAACGCGCGCAGCTCGCCCAGCGACGATCCGGATTCCGGCGCCCTGCCATCGGACACCATACCGGTGAACTCCTCGGCAATCCGCTCGAGCTCGGCCACGCTCTTCCCTTCGACGAGGTGCGTCATCATCGACGCGGAGGCCTGCGAGATCGCACACCCCTGACCGGAGAAGCGCGCCTCGCGCACCCGGTCGCCGTCGAACGTGAGCTGCAGCTCGATGGTATCGCCGCAGAACGGATTCTTTCGCGTGATCTGCTCGTCGGGTGCGGCGAGCCTGCCACTGTTGCGCGGCCGGCGATAGTGGTCGAGGATGATGTCCTGATACAGCGCCGAAAGATCTGGCGCTGGCTTGCGACCGCGGTCAGATGGCGGCATGACCGAAGAGTTCCTTCGCGCTCAGAACGCCTTCGATCAACGCATCGATGTCGGCCGAGCCGTTGTAGACGTAGAACGATGCCCGCGCGGTGGCGGCCACGCCGAGCCTCCGCATGAGCGGCTGGGCACAATGATGGCCTGCGCGGATGCAGACGCCGCTGGCATCGAGGATGCTCGAGAGGTCGTGCGGGTGGATGCCGGCGACGCTGAAGCTCACCACGCCGCTGCGCTCCTCGCCGGGCGGAGGGCCGTGCACCGTGATGTCCTCGATGGCCGCGAGCCGCGCGCAAGTCTCGTCCACGAGCGCGCGCTCGTGCGCGTGCACGCGGTCGAGGCCGAGCGCGTCGAGGTAGTCGACGGCGGCCGCGAGCCCCACCGCGCCGGAGACGTTGGGCGTCCCGGCCTCGAACTTGTGAGGCAGCACGTTCCAGCTGCTGCTCTCATCGTGTACGAACTCGATCATGTCACCGCCCATCATGTAGGGCGGCATCGATTCCAGCAAGTCGCGGCGGCCGACCAGCACGCCGATTCCCATCGGCCCGCACATCTTGTGGCCGCTGAAGGCGTAGAAGTCCACGCCGAGCGACTCGAAGTCGACGGACAGATGCGGCGCGGCCTGGGCACCGTCGCACACGGCGATCGCTCCCACGCGATGCGCCAGCTCCGCGATCTCGCGTACCGGCGCGATGTCGCCGAGCACGTTGGAGACGTGGTGAAACGCCACCGCGCGAGTGCGCGGCCCGAGAAGCGCCGCGATCCGCGCGGGGTCGATCCGGCCGCCCTCATCGAGCTCGCAGATGCGGAGTCGCGCGCCGCGCTCGAGCGCGAGCTGCTGCCACGGGACGAAATTGGCGTGATGCTCGGCTGCGGTGACCACGATCTCGTCACCTGGCTGGACGTTCCGCCGCCCCCAGGAGCTCGCCACGAGGTTGAGCGACTCGGTGGTGCCGCGCGTGAAGATCAGCGACGCAGCGTCGCGCACGCCGAGGAAGCGCGCCACACGCTCGCGCGCGGCGTGATACCGCTCGGTGGCGCGCACCGAGAGCGCATACGCGCCGCGGTGCGGGTTGGCGTTGTCATGCTCGTACAGCGCACTGATCGCGTCGATGACCGCACGCGGCTTCTGCGACGTGGCGGCCGAGTCGAGATAGACCAGCTCCGGCTCGTTGACGAGGAGCGGGAAGTCGGTGCGTTCCGCCAGCGGTTTCACTCCACCCTCCCTTCGACGAAGATCTCGCCATCGGCCACGCGAACGTGATAGACGGCGATCGGCTCGGTGGCGGGGCCGCGTTCCACCGCGCCGGTGCGGCAGTCATACACGGTGCCGTGCCACGCGCACTCGATGCGGCCACCAGCCAGCACAGTTCCGGAAGACATAGTGTATCCCTGGTGCGTACAGACGTCGCTGATGGCGCGGACATCGCCGCCATCGTTCACGAGACAGATCCGCGTCCCGTCTTCCATGATCACCCCCAGCGCGGTGCCCGCGGGGAGATCGGAGAGACGGGCGACTGGAGGCATG
>JBIQLU010000266.1:0-3043 GCA_044463985.1 Gemmatimonas aurantiaca
GCCTCGGCGAGCTGACACGCCTCGGGATGCTCACACACCACGGAAGCGAGCGGGCAACCCGAGCTCCGGATCCACAGCTTCCCCGCACCCTGCTCCCCCTCTTCCGTCGTCACCTCCGCGTCGCCGCCCAGCGCGCCAAGCATCGCGACCGCGAGGTCCGCACGCGCCCGGAGATCGCTGCCCGGCTCCGCCGCTCCCGCTCCCGCCCCCACCCCCGCCGCACGACGCCCCGCATCGCGCAGGATCGCGTCCTCTTCCCCGGGTTCCAGTCGTTCCGCCATCGCTCCCAGCAGGGCGCGCAACACAGGCGCGTACGCTTTCGCGAACGACTCATCTCCCGCCGCGGTCAGCGCGTAGACGTACGCGGGCTTCCCGACGCCTTTGCGCAACACGTCGGTCCGAGTCACCAGACCAGCCGCCTCGAGCGCGTCCAGATGCGGCCGGATAGCGTTGTCCGTCACGCCCAGCTCCGCCGCCAGCTGGTTCACCGTACAGTCCGCGCGTCGCAGGAGCGTGAGGATCCGGTCGCGTGCACTGCCTGGGTTCGTCTCCACTCGATCACCCTCCCCTGTCTCGCGGCAGTTCGTGAGCTCTGCAACGACCTCCCATTACGGAGCATAACCGCCGCAAACACAATATGTCAAGAAAAAACTTGACTTATTGCTGCACGCTCGCTATTCATGTCGGGACACGAGCGCGGCGCGCATCGGAAGGGCACCACTGCCGCGGAAATGGGGATCGAGGAGGGCAGGATGGGAAAGGCTGGTGTGATTCGTTCTTTCGCGTGCGCGGCGTTGCTCGCGCTGACGCTGGTTGCCTGCTCGTCGGCACAACCTCCGAAGGCGGTCAACGTGTCGATCGAGGGACTGGTCTACGCGCCGGAGGCCGTGACCGTGGCGCGTGGCGACACGGTGGTATGGACGAACAAGGACATCGTGCCGCACACGGTGACGGCGAGGGATGGAGCGTTCGACTCGGGCATGATCGCGGCGGGCGCCACCTGGCGCTACGTGGTGCGCGAGAAGGGGATGGTGGAGTACTACTGCACCTTCCATCCGACGATGAAGGGGACGCTGAAGGTCGAGTGAGCGTCCGCGGGGGAGATACACCCGGCGAATGAACCGGGGGAACAAGACAATTTCACGAGGGAGGGGACGATGGAAGCGAAGCAGGTTGCTATCTCGATGCTGGCGCTGGCGGTTCTCGTTGCGTGCGGGCAGAAGCAGGATGACGCGGCGACCATGGCCGATCACGACACGATGCCGGCAGCGGCGCCCGCGCCGGCGGCTGGACCCACCGACGCCCAGATCGCGGCGATCGTGGTGACCGCGAATTCGGGAGACAGCGCGGCGGGAGTGCTCGCCATGGAGAAGTCGACGAACCCGAAGATCAGGGAGTTTGGCAAGAGCATGGCTACCGACCATGGCGCCGTGAACGGCCTGGCGGTCGCCCTGGCCCAGAAGCTGAGCCTCACGCCCGAGTCCAGCCCCACGAGCGAAGCGCTCGCGCAGGACAGCAAGCAGAACCTTCAGAAGCTCCAGGGCCTGAGCGGCAGCGCTTTCGACAAGGCGTACATCGACCATGAGGTGGCGCTTCACCAGCAGGTTCTCGACGCGCTGAGCAGCACGCTCATCCCCAGCGCGCAGAACGCCGAGCTGAAGGCGCTCCTCGAGAAGGGACAGCCGATCTTCCAGGGGCATCTGGATATGGCGAAGCAGGTTCAGTCTTCGCTTTCCGGATCCTGAGCACCAGTTCGAGCACGAGTTTGAGGGGGGCGGCGCGATGAGCGCCGCCTCTCGTACGTTCAGTGACCACGTCGCGATCGAAGAGAGCTCCAGTGCCGCCGGATATGATCCGACGCCACTGTTGACCAACTGACTTGCAGGGGCTCACTTCCACCAGGTACGACGAAACCGTACGCGGGAGAATCCATGAGTGAGCGCGTGAGTCTGCACGATGCCAGGACACATCTCTCGGATCTGGTGGATCGCGCGGCGGCAGGCGAAGAGATCGTCATCACCAAGGCGGGTACGCCAAAGGCGCGGCTGATGCCATTGCGGGCGCCAGCGGTGCCGCGCTGGCCAGGCGCCTGGCGCGGACGTGTGCGCATCTCCCCCGACTTCGATGCGCCACTTCCCGAGACCGTACTGGCGAGCTTCGAGGGTGAGGATGGGCTGGGCGGGTGAAGCCGGCGGCTTTCGCGAACTGCCCGTGCACTTTCGCCACATCGCCGCTCTGCACGAGCTGCTCACGCATCATCGCGACCCGTTCGACCGCCTGCTGCTGGCGCAGGCAATGGTCGACGGTCTCACGCTGGTGACCGCTGACTCCGCGCTCCCGCCCTACGGCGTGCCGCATCTCTGGGCTGGCCGAAAGGTCGGCCGCTGATCCAGGTTCGCGTCCCTGCCACTCAGCTCCACTACGCGCGGGCGATCTTCACGCACTGGAACGAAGCGCCGTGGTTCCCCGCTCGCGCAATGCTCGCGTATTTCGTTCGATGGCGAGCACACCGAGAAGCAGTGCGATCGTGAAGATGCTTGCGAGCGCCACGCCAGTGGCGGTGAGAGCGCTGGCGCGCCACAGCTTTCTCCGTGTCCGTGCGCTCTCGTACTCCGCGGCCGCCATCGCACTCTCGGATGCAACCCGTTCCTGATCAGCGCTGATCGTCTGTTGCCGTGCCGATTCGCGCTCGACGCGCAACTCGGACCAGGCGCGCAGGGTAGCCTGGCGCTCTTTGGACGAGGTGGCAGCGAGAATCGACTCGGCCTCCTCGAGGGCCGCCTGCTTCGGAGAGGCATTGGAATAGTTCACCTCATACACGAAACGTGTTCGCGCTGTGCCGGCACGTGGTGTCGTGCTGTCCGCGACGGTAACGACCTTTGACAGTGCGGATTGATCGTAGAGATCGAGAACGGCATCGATATCGGGGGAAGCACCGCGGGCGGCGAGGCGACGCGCAGTGTCGAAGCAGTATCCCGCATAGCTCGACGTACACACCGTGCGATATCGGTTCTCCCATGGTACGCCTGCCTCACCCATCAGC
>JBIQLU010000267.1:0-3025 GCA_044463985.1 Gemmatimonas aurantiaca
GTACGCACTCATCCCTCTCCTGTCCGGAGCTCGTTCGTGGCGCTCGTCCGGGCGAATGGTGATGCCGCCGATGCCACTCCTTAATGCGGCCGCAAACGCGCCGAGCCCGTCGGCGCGCGTGGAGTGGTCGTGCCAGAGTTAACCGCCGTCCAGACACATTGCTACCCTCGGCGCCGGAAACACTCGCCCCGACCCATTGCGCTGGCGGCCCCGCGGTTGCACTATATGCATATTACATATAGCTGCCACGGTCCAGCGCATGGAGCAAGTATGCCGCGTGTCCCCGAACGCCCTCACCCGGGATCCCGCATCCCACTCACGCCGGTCGAGTTGCTCGTGCTGACGATGCTCACGGCGGGCGACCGCCACGGCTACGGCATCAGGCAGGATGTGCTCGACCATACGAACGGCGAGATCGCGTTGGAAGCGGGGAATCTCTATCGCACCGTGCGTCGCCTCGAGAACGACGGGTTGATAGAACCCGGCCAAGCGCCGAACTCCGATCCGCATGCCGATCCGCGACGAATCTACTACCACCTGACAGCCGATGGCCGCCGTGTGCTGGCCGCCGAGATGCGCCGGCTGCGCTCGCTGGTGCGACTCGCCGAAGAGCGGCGTGTCATAGCGCCGGTTCCCAGATGACCGCCGTGGCGGAGCGCGTCTTCGCGGTCCTGCTGCGGCTGTACCCGAAGGAGTTCCGTACCCGCTACGGACCGGCCATGGCGGACTTCTTTCGCGAACGGCGGCTGGCCGCTCTCGAGTCGGGAGAGAGCCGGTTCGGGTTCTGGCTCCGCGTGTTGCGCGACGCGCTCGTGTCTGCGGCGGCGGAGCGAGCCACGGTCGTCGCCCGGCGCGCGCGGGCGCGATCGCACATGAGCGCGCATGCACGCTCGACTACACGCAGAGACGTGCGCGCTTCCGGCCGCACATCCCACAACGACGGTGATCGCCCCATGAGCATCCTGCTTCAGGATCTTCGATCGGCCGCGCGCGGCATCGTGCGGCATCCCGGATTCAGCGCCGTCATCCTTGGCACGCTCGCGCTGGGGATTGGCGCCAACGTCGCGATCTTCTCGGTGGTGAACGGAGTGCTCCTTCGCCCGCTTCCATTCCGTGATGCCGCGCGCGTGGTGTCGCTTACACAGGCGGCTCCGTACTACTCGGTGTCGGAGCCGGAATTCCGTGACTATCGAGATGGACTGAAAGGGCTGGACGGACTTGCTGCGTACACGAACGGCATCGGCATCCTCCTGCGTGGTGGCGAGTCGCAGCAGGTTCGCGCGGCCCGCGTCTCTGATGGATTCTTCTCCGTGCTCGGTACCACCCCAGTCGCGGGTCGCACGTTCACGCCCGACGAGGAAGTGCGCGGTGGGGCGAGCGTGGTCGTGATCAGCTACCAGCTCTGGCAGCGCAGCTATGGAGGCGATCGGTCGGTCGTCGGCAGCGAGCAGCAGATGGCATCGGGCAAGGCGACGATAATCGGCGTGATGCCGCCGCACTTCGACTTTCCGTCGGCCGAGGTGGATATCTGGGTTCCGCTGCGTCTCGACTACGACAGTCTCTGGACGCGGAACAACCACTACCTCCAACTGGTGGGCCGGTTGGCGCGCGGGGCCACGCTGGACGGCGTTCGGTCGGCGGCGTTGGCGCTCGACCGCCAGTGGATGCGCGACTACCCCGAGACTTACTCCGGAACCGAGCCGATGCTGCCGACGCTCGAGCCGGTCGCGGACACGATCGTCGGCGAGAGTCGTCCCTATCTTCTCGCGCTCCTCGGCTCGATCGGTTTCGTGCTGCTCATCGCCTGCGTGAACGTGGCGAATCTTCTGCTGGCGCGCGGCGAGGTGCGGCGCAAGGAGCTGGCCGTTCGCGCGGCGCTCGGCGCATCGGGCGCGCGGATCGCGGGCCAGCTCCTCACCGAGAGCGCGCTCCTCGCGATACTTGGTGGCGCGATCGGACTCGCGCTCGCGGTGGGCGGAAGCAGACTGCTCGTGGCGCTCGCGCCCGCATCGATCCCGCGGCTCGATCAGGTTACGGTCGACTGGCGCGTCGCACTGTTCGCGCTCGGAGTTTCCGTCGCCACCGGACTGCTCTTCGGCATGGTACCCGCGGCCAGGGCAGCGCGGCGACGCTCGGCCGATCCGCTCAAGGATGGCGGCCGCGCGGGCGTGGCCGCCTCGAGCGTGAAACGGGTGCGAACACTGTTGGTGGCATCCGAGGTCGCGCTAGCCGTCGTCATGCTCACCGGCGCCGGCCTCTTCCTGCGCAGTCTGCGGGAGCTGCAACAGACCGACCTCGGCTTCGATCCGTCGCGCCTGCTGACGATGCAGGTGACGTTGGCACCGCGTCCATACAACGATGAGGAAGCGGCGCTCTTCTTCGATCAGGCCACAAGGCGGATCGACGCGCTGCCGGGAGTGGAGGGATCCACGGCGATGGGATGGCTCCCGCTCGCGGGTGGCGGTAGCGCCTGGTCGATTCTCGTGGACGGGCGGGTGGTGAAGAACATCAGCGAGACGCCGGCGTCGCAGCCAACCCAGGTGACGCCCGGCTACTTCACCACGATGAAGATGCGCATCCTGCGCGGGCGCGGATTCACCGACGCTGACGCTGCCGACGCGCAGCCGGTGGTCGTGGTGAACGAGACCATGGCGCGCCAGCTCTGGCCGGGCCTGAATCCGCTGGGGCACACGATACGGATGATGAACCCGGAGTCACCCTGGGTGACGGTGGTGGGCGTCGTGCAGAACATGCGCTCGCGCGGGATCACGGCGGATGTACCGCCTACGATGTTCTTTCCATATGCGCAGGCAGCGAAGAGCGCGTACTACGCGCCGCGCACGATGACGCTGGCGGTACGCACGACGGGCGACCCGTTGCGGCTCGCGCCGGCCGTGCGCAGAGTGCTGCACGACCTCGATGCCACCGCGCCGGTTTCCAGCATACGCACCATGGAGAGCGTCCTCGGCGCGTCGATGGCGAGTCGCCACTTCACCACCGACCTGCTCCTCGGCTTCGCGGCGCT
>JBIQLU010000268.1:0-3020 GCA_044463985.1 Gemmatimonas aurantiaca
GCCATCTGTGCCGCCGACGACAGCGGAGTCCTGCTCGCCACGCCGCACCGCACCGTCGAGCTCACCGATACGGCGAGCGAGGAAGCGGCGACATCGTGGTGGGAGGAGCTGACCGAACGAGGTGGCGAGGGGATGGTGGTGAAGCCGCTTTCCTTCGTGGCGCGGGGTCGGCGCGGTATCGCTCAACCCGCCGTAAAGTGTCGCGGGCGCGAATATCTCCGGATCATCTACGGACCCGAGTACACGCTCCCCGAGAACATCGCGCGCCTGCGCCGGCGTGGCCTCGCGGCGAAGCGGTCACTCGCGCTCCGCGAGTTCGCGCTCGGCGTGGAGGGGCTCGAGCGCTTCGTCCGCGGCGAGGCGCTTCGCCGCGTTCACGAGTGCGTGTTCGGTGTGCTGGCGCTGGAGAGCGAACCGGTGGATCCGCGGCTCTGACATGGAGCGCCCGGAGCGCAATGAACTCGTAATGCTCGCGTCATCACCGGGCAATCGTTCATTTGTAACTTGATGTAGGCAATGCCCGCCTGCAGTGAACCTTTGCGGCACCCCACTCTGGAGACGCTCCGATGCTTCGATGCTCCTGGCTGCTCTGCCTCGCTTTCGCGCTGGCCGCCGTGTCGTCGTCCGGAGCCCGCTGTCAGACATCCACGGACAGCGCCTACGTTGGGAGTCTTCTGGATCGCATGCGCGACACCAGCCGGGCGGTGCGCGACTCCGCGAGCCGAGAGCTCGGAAGCATGGGAAGTTCGGTCGTCCCTGCACTGCGGAATGCTCTGAGTTCCTCGAACGTCGAACGGCAGAGGGCGGCCGCATTCGCATTCGTCTGGGTTGGATCTCCCGCGCTTCCCGCCATTCGCGAGGCGCTCGATGACACCTCCACAACGGCATTCCTGGTGCGCGAGGCGCTGGCGTGGGGTACGGCCAGTGATTCGAGCGCCCTCGCGCTGCTCGATCGGCTCGTCGACGATTCCAGCGCCAGAGTGCGCAGTGCGGCGGCCGGTGCGTTCGGCAGCCATGCCATGCGCGGTGCACACGTGGGGTCTCATCTCGTCGCACTTCTCGATGACCCGGATCCGAGCGTCCGGATCGCCGCCGCGGGCGAGCTCTTCTACGTCCATGACTCGGCCAGCCGCGCCGCTGGTGCGCTCGTGCTTGCACGACTGCTCGATGATGCCAACCAGGACGTGCGGCGCGCCGCAGTCTACACGCTCGGCAACATGGGCGACGTGGCGGCGCCCGGCATACCGGGCATCGTCGAGCGGATGAGATTCGACCCCGACACGGAGGTGCGCTGGCTTTCCGCGCGCGTACTCGGCTGGCTTGGGCCGCAGGCCTCGAACGCCGTTCCGGCCCTCCTCGCTCGTCTGACCGACACACTTCCGGCGGTGAGACTCGAAGCGCTCGGCTCACTCGGAGGAATCGGCATCTCGGGACTCTCTTCCGCGCGCGGCGACTCCGTGATAGCCGCGATAGACGCGCGGCTCGCCAGCGATGACACCCTGACGCGTAGTACAGCCGCGCAGGCCCTCGGTTCGATTGGAGTTCGTGCGATCAAGGAACTCGCCGGGGCGCTGCATTCATCGGACTCCGTCGTCGCAACCATCGCCGCCAGCGCGCTCGGACAGATGCCGACGGAGGCATCCATCATCTCTCCGCTCGACGGCGCGCTCGCCGATCGCCGTCGTGTCGTGCGCGACGCCGCCGCGGACGCGCTGGGCGGCGTCGGTGAGGGCGCACTCCCTCTGCTTCGAGCGAGAGCCAGCTCGGGAGATTCCCTCGAGCGGCAGGCGGCTCGCCGTGCATTGAACGTGTATTCTGCGTCGGCTTCGCTGCCGGTCCGGCGATCCTGCTACAAGGCGAACTACGGTCCCTGGGAGCCGCCGCTGCAGTCGGAGTCCGTGGAAGGAGTGCTGCCGCCAATGGAGATGCGTTTCTCTTCGGTGAGATCGTGGTTCGCGCGCGATACGAGTGCGTACGCATTCACGCTGGAGCAGCGCTACGGCGGCGAGTGGTACCCCACCGGCTACTGGATTCCGGACTCCACGTCGCGACAGATGAAGATCGATCCAAGCCCGAACCTGTCGGGCATGGTGATGACCCTGACCGTCACGGGTGCCGACGATGTGCAGGGAACCATCAGGACGTACTGGGACTTCCCCGCCGAGACGCAAACGGCGTCGGTGGTCCTGACCAGAATCGATTGCGCGGCAACAATCGAGGGACGCTGAGCGATATCAGTCGCGCGTGGGGACCTGATAGGAAACAGGATCCTCGACGCCTGCCTCGGCGAACCCTCTCAGCCGCAGCAGGCACGCATCGCACCGGCCGCACGCCTCTCCCTCGGGCGACGGATCATAGCAGCTCGAAGTGATGGAGTAGTCGACGCCGAGCGAAAGTCCGAGCTCGATGATCCCGGACTTCCGGAGATGGAGAAGCGGCGCATGGACCCGGAATCCACCGCCGCTTTCCACCGCTGCCTTCGTTGCGACGTTCGCGAGTCGCTCGAAGGCATTCACGAACTCCGGCCGACAGTCGGGATACCCCGAGTAGTCGAGCGCGTTGACGCCGATGAATATATCACGTGCACCAACCACTTCAGCGAATGCTAATGCGAACGACAGGAAAATAGTATTGCGCGCGGGAACGTAAGTGACGGGAATCACGCCACCGATCTCATCGTCGCTCCGGTCCTTCGGCACCGGGATGTCGGCGGTGAGAGCCGAACCGCCGAACGCCCCGAGATCGATGTCGACGATCTGATGTCGGCGGATGCCGAAGTACCGCGCCACGCGCATCGCCGCCTCGATCTCGAGCGCGTGACGCTGCCCATAGCGAAACGACAGCGCGGCCACTTCGTAACCATCGCGCAGCGCGAGCGCGGCGACAGTGGCGGAGTCGAGACCGCCGCTCAGGAGGACGACGGCGGGACGTGCGGTTTCAGTGGACATGCGCGAAAGCTACAGTCGCACGGGCGCCGCGTCATGTCGTCGCTCACGCCGAGGGTGGCGGAGCCGTTCACC
>JBIQLU010000269.1:0-3007 GCA_044463985.1 Gemmatimonas aurantiaca
AGGGTGGAGGCGCGCACGTGGGAGCGCTACGTGGAGGCGGTGGCCGGCGTGATGCACGCTACGCCAGAGGAGGCATGACGCTACCCGTGCGCGACCCGCTCCAGGCACGGCCTGCGAGCTGCGCGTCGAGCGAAGTGTGATGTACGGCTGGCGCCGGCTGCTGCGATTGCGCTTCGGACGCACCGAGCGCGACGTGGACGACGAAGTCCGCTTCCACATCGCCGAACGTGTGGCCGACCTCGAAGCGCTCGGCGATACGCCGGAAGAGGCGCGCGCCCGCGCGCTCGAGGAATTCGGAGACGTCGATGCGGTGCGCACCGAGCTCATTGCGATCGATCGAAACACAGAGTCGAAGCGCGGCCGCGCCGACTGGTGGGAGGGTGTTTCGCAGGACGCGCGGCACGTGGCGCGCGGACTCCTTCGTACGCCCGGCTTCACCGTTATGGTGGTGATCACGCTGGCACTCGGCATCGGCGCCAACGCGGTGGTCTTCTCGCTCATCGACCGGCTCTTCTTCCAGCCGCCGGAGGGAGTGCCGCATCCGGAGATGGTGCGACGGGTCGAGTTCACCTCGACGAGCCCGGTCACGCATAAGACATTCGTCCGTGGCGTCTTCAATTATCCCGAATTCCGCAGCGTGGCGGCCGCGCTGCCGACTGGCGTCACGGCAGCGGGATACGTGAAGGACAAGCTTCCACTGGGAAGTGGAGAGAACGCACCCACGCTGCGCGTCGAGTATGCCGTGGGGAACTACTTCGGCGTGCTGGGGGTGAGACCGGAGGGAGGCCGCTTCTTCGAGGGCGACGAGCAGTCGCCGGCCGGGCTTTCTCCCGTCGTCGTGATAAGTCACGAACTCTGGACACGGTACTTCGCCGGACGCCGCGATGCGCTCGGCGACTCGCTTCGTATCGGAGCGCACGAGTACACGGTGATCGGCGTGGCGCCTCCCGGCTTTCAGGGAATCGGCCTCGACGCGACCGAGGTCTGGCTCCCGTTCAACACGCTCTCGAGAGGAGCGCGTCGCAAGGCGGACTGGTACGAGCAACCGCACACATTGTACGTGCACATACTCGCCCGCGGCGCATGGCCGGCGGAGCTCCATGCGGCAACTGCCGCGGTGACCAACGCGCTTCGTGCGAGCGAAGTAGTGCACGACTCCACCGCCATCGCCTCGCTGGAGACGCTCCGCGGCGCACCCGAAGCGGAGTTCCACGCCGGCGAGTTCTCAATCTCGCGACGGCTTGGCGGAGTCGCGACGATCATCTTCCTAATCGCCTGCGCCAACGTCGCGAACCTCCTCCTCGTCCGCGCGCTGGGACGCCGGCGTGAGACTGCGGTGCGACTCGCGCTCGGCGTGGGCCGGCGCCGATTGGCCACCCAGTTCATGAGCGAAGCGCTGCTCGTCGCCATCGGTGGCGGAGTCGTCGCGACCCTCCTCACATGGTGGGCGAGCCGCGCACTGCGACACCTTCTTCTCCCCTCCGTGCAGTGGGGGAGCGACGTGCTCACCACGCGAGTGATAGTCTTCGCGATCGCCGCGGCGCTCGTGGCGGGAATCGCGGCGGGAATCGTCCCAGCAATCCAGGCGGGCGATCCGGAACTCGCGGAATCGCTCAGAGGCGGTGTGCGCGAAGGACGCGCGATGCGGAGTCGGACACGTACTGCGCTTCTCATCGTTCAGACGGCGCTCTCGGTGGTGCTGCTCGCCGGTGCGGGGCTCTTCATCCGCAGCCTGCGCCAGGTGCAGGGGATCGACATCGGCTACGACAGCGACCGCGTGGTGTTCGCGTACGCGGTGCCGTCGCGGGAGGACACCGCGGCAGTCAGGAAGGTGCATGCGATGCTCCCCACGCTGGCGGAGCGGCTCGCGCACCTTCCGGACGTCGAACGCGTGTCGCTCGCGGCGATGGCGCCCATGAACGGCTTCAGCACGAACGACGTGTTCATCCCGGGAATCGATTCGCTGGCGCCGATCGGACCGTTCGGAGTTCCCACCTTCTCCGTCGTCTCCCCCGAGTACTTCAGAACCGTGGGCATCGCGATACGCGCGGGACGCGGCTTCGACGATGGCGATGTCGCCGGCTCGGAACCCGTGGTGGTGATCAACCAGACGATGGCCCACAGCTACTGGCCGAAAGGGGGCGCGCTGGGGAGCTGCATCATGCTCGGCAAGCGCAGCGCCCCGTGCAGTCGCGTGGTAGGGGTCGCGAGCGACTCGCGAGTGTTGAACATCATCGAGGACGCGGCGCCGTCGTACTACGTTCCCATCGCGCAGGCGCCGCGTGGCTACGGTGCGAGTGTGATGGTAATCCGGACACGCAGTGGCCGCACCGACGCAGCGGTAGCGGCGATCACCAGCGAGCTGCGTCCCTCACTCGGGAGCTCGGCGCGGCCCCGCGTGCAGTCGATGGAGGAGACTCTCGCATCGGACTTCCACAGGTGGAAGCTCGGCGCGTCGCTCTTTTCGGTGGCAGGAATCCTCGCGCTGCTCGTGGCCGGGATCGGGATCTACAGCACTGTCGCGTACATGGTCGGACAGCGCACCCACGAGATCGGCGTGCGCATGGCGCTCGGCGCGCGGAGCGGGAACATCGCGCGAGCGGTGATTGGACATGGCATCGGGATCGTGGCGGCGGGCGTCGTGGCTGGCGTGCTTGCCGCGCTGGCAATGGGAAGTCTGGTCGCCTCGCTCCTGTATGGCGTACGGCCGCGCGATCCTCTGGTGCTCGGCTCCGTGGCGATGACGTTGATGTTCGTCGCAGTCGCCGCATGTCTCATCCCTGCATGGCGCGCGATACGGGTGGATCCGATGGAGACGCTGAGGGCGGAGTAGCTACTCGGCTTCTCGCGCGGAGCTGGCGGGATCGCAAAACCGGCCGCCGCACCAGCACTGAATATCTATTACTTATCATATATCGGCAAGTAACCGATGCATATTGACATCAATAGGCGCGTCATATACGTTACTTATCATTCTATGGAAAGTAACGTACCCACATAGCCACGC
>JBIQLU010000270.1:0-2967 GCA_044463985.1 Gemmatimonas aurantiaca
CCCTTCGCGGGCTGTTCCTCCTTCCTGACGGGGGCCAGCCACCAAATGTAGAGGTCCCGGCAGCGCCGCTCCCGGGACCTCTACATTTGGTGCCTGACCCCCTCTAGTTCACGCCGCCCACTCCCGCTTGAGCTGCTCGGCGCTCTCGCCGCGGCGGACCGTGGCCAGGGCGCGGTCGCGGAGCTGGCGGACGCGCTCGCGGGTGATGCCGAAGATCTTGGCGATCTGATCGAGCGTCATCGGCTCGCCGCTCTCGAGACCGTAGTAGAGCACCAGCACGCGGCGGTCGCGCGGGGAGAGAGTCTCGAGCGCGCGGAGCAGAAGCTCGCGGCGCGACTCGTCCTCGATTCCCATCGGGAGAGCACCGTCTTCCTCGTCGGTCTCGGCCGCCACGATGCTCGTGAGCGTCCGGCCGCCGCGGTCGCCGTGGCCGGTGTTCAGCGGCTCGTCGAGCGAGCGCTCGGGCTGCGTGAGCGCCACGAGATCCTTCGTGAGATCCACCGACAGCTCGGCGACCTTGGCGATCTCCTCCACCGTGGGGTCGCGACCGAGCGTGTCCGTGAGCACCGCGCGCGCGCGCGCGATCCGCGTGAGGTCGCTCGCGCGACTCAGCGGCAGGCGCACCGAACGCGACTGCTTCGTGATCGAGGCGTGGATGGCCTGGCGAATCCACCACACCGCGTAGCTGATGAAGTTCACGCCAACGTCGGGATCGTACTTGTCGGCCGCGCGTACGAGCCCGCTGTTGGCCTCCGCGATCAGATCGGAGAGGTCCAGGCCGCGATGCTGGTACTGCTTGGCGATCGAGAACGCGAATCGAAGGTTCGCCGAGATGAGCTCATCCCGCGCCCGCTCGCGCTCCTCGTGCGATCGCTTGGTATCGCGCATCACGCGGGCGATGGCCTTCTGCTCGGCGGCTGTGCGCGTGGGCACCCGCTGGGTCTCCGCGATATAGATGTCGAGAATGTCGCCAGTCATGTGATCGCTAAGGGTATCGGGACGCCGCGCGGCCTTCCGGCGCCCGCCTGTTGTGGGCTTTCGAGACACCATTCCTCCAAAAATCACTACGCACGAAGGGGCGACACCCAGGCATCATTCACCGGGTGCGCCGCTGCGGGTGCGGTCTTGTAAATAGACTGTCGTATACTGCCCTTTAAACCGCCGCAAGGGCCGAGTTGTTCCGATAATGGCGCATTGAACGCGGAAAAGCTACTAGCTGTCGCAACTTTGTCGTCATGCTGGTACTGCGTCGCCCGTTTCATGGCTCACCAAGGCGAACGAGCAGCGTTTCGAGCGCGAAACGCCAGTTCTCTTCGAGCTCCTGAACCGCTCGATCGAGCTCTCCTCTCTCCAACGCATCGATCACCCGCAGGTGCTGAGCCACCGAGGCTGCTACGAGGGTCGCATCCCGCATGTAGAGCCTTTCATAGCGTGATACGGTTTCCTTCAGCCGAGTGATGAGATCCAGGAGCCGCCGGTTCGGGCACGCCGCGAGGAGCACGTCGTGCCAGCGATGGTCCAGCGTCTGGCCGCGCTCGGAATCGCCGGCCACCGCCGCCAGCTCCTGGTTGATCTGCCGAAGCTCCGGTGCCGTGCTGACTGCGAGCTGCCCGATCGAGCGAAGCGCCAGCGCCTCGAGTGTCTGCAGGATCGGATAGCTCTCCCGCACTTCGCGCACCGAGAGCGGCGCCACGGAGAAGCCGCGCGCCAGGTCGGAGCGTACGAAGCCTTCGCTCTCGAGGTTGAAGAGCGCCTCGCGCAGCGGCGTGCGGCTCACGCCGAGTTCGGCGGCCAGGCGCGACTCGGTGATCCGGCTCCCTGGTGGAAGCTCCCCGCTCAGGATCCGGTCGAGCACGGTCTGGCGGACGTCCTCGCGCAGCGCGACGCGCGTCTCGGGACGGTCGGCGTCGCGCCCTGCGTCCTCGTGTGTCGCGATCGCGCTCTCGGAATCGGCGTGCTGCGCAGGCGAGCTGGAAGGCGTGGCGAGGCTCGGCTGCTCGTGTCGCCTGGCCATTATCACGCGGCCCTCCGATTCACCACGTAGACCCCACCGAGTACCAGCGCTCCGCCGATCGCCTGCGCGGGCGAGAGCCGCTCGCCGAGTAGCGGCATCGCCAGGAGCGCGGTGAGCGGCGCCTGTGCCAGCAGACTCACCGAGGTCGCGGTGGCGCGGAGATGCCCGAGCGCGTAGGTGATGGCGAGGTAGCCGCCGACCTGCGAGACGAGTCCCAGCGCCACGATCGCGGCCCACGACCGCGGCGCGAAGCCGCCGAGCGGCGCGCCGGTGATGAGGCAGACCACGCCGAGCGTGACCGCGCTGGCGGCCACGGAGATCGCGGTGAAGGTGAGCGTATCGCTCGTGGCGCGGACGCGGTGCGTGGTCATGAGGTAGGCCGCGTACCATGCGGACGACGCGACGGCCATGAGGTGGCCATAGCCGAGCGCTGAATGCTGCAGGACGTCGCTTCCGACGAGCGCGGTCATTCCGACCAGGATGACGCCGAGCCCGATCCAGAACGCCAGCGAGGGTAGCTCTTTCCAGAGGAGCCAGGAGCCGAGCGCGACCCAGATGGGCGTACTGTTGGCGATGAGCGTGGTGCTCGTGGCGCTCGTGATGAGGATGGCGCTGTTGAAGAGCGCGACGTCGAAGGCGAAGAAGACGCCGCCGAGCGCGGCGAGCCCGATGATCTGCCTGGCCGGCAGCGGCCGCCCGCGTCTCCGGACCGCCCAGAGCGGCAGGAGCACCGAGCTGGCGACGAGCACCCTGTAAAACGCTGATGCCTCGCCACTTACGTCACTGGCGACCTTGACGAGGATGGCCGACCACGCGATGCACAAAATGCCCACGCCGAGCACGACGTAGGCTTTCCATTCCCTCTGATTTCTCTCCCGCGCCGTAACCGAGCTGTCCATGGCACCGGACGATTGATTGTATTCGATCGGAGAGAGATTGTATACGATCGTGGC
>JBIQLU010000271.1:0-2967 GCA_044463985.1 Gemmatimonas aurantiaca
CCAGGCGTGCGAGACCCTGCTGCAGGACGCGCTCGACGCCGGCGGGAGCGACAACGTCACGATCATCGTGGGCCGCCCCATCCGGCGCGATCGCCCCGCCGCTTGACGGCGCCGGCCGCCCACGCTATATGTAGGACTCCTGCCTATAAATAGGTAGTTGTTCTACATATCGTGGCGCTATCGCGCCCGAGGGCCGAATGGCGACGTCCGGAGACCGGGAGAAGAGCGAGCTCCTGAAGGGGACGCTCGACATGCTCATACTGCGAACGCTCACCGTGCAGCCGATGCACGGCTACGCGATCGCGCAGCAGATCCACGACCTGTCGGACGGAGTACTCACCGTGGAGCAGGGCTCGCTCTATCCCGCGCTGCAGCGGTTGCAGAAGAAGGGGTGGGCCACGTCGCGCTGGAGCGAGTCGCCCACGGGGCGACGGGCCCGTTACTACACCATCACCGCGTCGGGGCGCCGGCGGCTCGGAGAGGAGATCTCGAGCTTCGACCGTGTGCTCATGGCGATCCAGCGAGTGATGGAAGGCGCGTAGAGGCGCCGCGTCCGATGTCTCTCATCGATGCGCTCCGCTATCGCGCCAGCGCGCTCATCCACCCGCGCAGGCACGCGCGGGAACTGAGGGAAGAGCTGGAGTTCCACCTCTCGCTCGCAGCCATGCAGCGCGAGCGGGAGTCGGGACGTGCGCCTTCGAGCGGCGAGTCGTACGCCGCCGCGCGGAGGCGGTTCGGCAATCTTACAAACTGGGAAGAGGAGGCGCGCGAGATGGCCGGTCTCGGGTTCATGGACGTGGCGATGCAGGACGTCCGCTTCGCTCTCCGCGGATTCCGCCGCTCGCCGGCGTTCACCGCGATAGCTGTGCTGACGCTGGCGATCGGGATCGGCGCCAACACGGCGATCTTCAGCGCGGTGGACGCGCTGCTCCTCAGGCCGCTGCCGTTCGCGGAGCCGGACCGGCTGATGCAGCCGAGTCTCACGGTTCCGGCGTCGGGCGGCCGTACCGCGCTCGAGGACATGGTATGGTCCGTCCCGAAGGCAAGGGTATTCCGCGACGCCGTCGGCGCGTTCGGGAGCGTGGCGCTGTACATGGATGATCAGTTCACGGTCCGCGATCAGGAAGTGGCGCGCGACGAGGGCGAGTACGCGGACTCGCGGTATCTCCCCACTCTCGGAATCACCCCTGCGATCGGCCGCAACTTCACGGCCGAAGAAGACGCGCAACTCGGTGCGGCGCGCGTCGTGATGCTCGCGGATGCTTTCTGGAGAGCGCGCTTCAACGCAGACCCGGCCGTGCTCGGCCGCACGCTGAACATCCATGGGGAGCCGTACACGATCATAGCCGTGCTGCCGCCGGGCTTCAGGGGACTTTCCGGGCGGGCGGACATCTGGGTGCCGGTGGCGTCTCTGCCGGCGGACATGCTGAACGAAGCGCAGTCGCATTCGTTCTCGATGGTGGCGCGGCTCGCGCCCGGAGTCTCGCGGGAGCGCGCGATTCGGGAGGTGGCTGCCGCGGGAAAGATCGTGGATGAGACTTACCCTTCGCAGCTTCAGGGGGAGGGAGAGCACTGGAGCGCGACCGCGCGCTCTCTCGATGCCACACGCGTCGATCCACTCGTGCGGCGGTCGCTTCTGATACTGTTCGGCGCCGTGGGAATGGTGCTGCTGATCGCGTGCGCCAACGTCGCGAACCTGCTTCTGGTGCGCGCGGCGGGGCGCAGCCGGGAGATCGCGGTGCGGCTCGCAGTCGGCGCGGGGCGAACGCGTCTCGTCCGGCAACTCCTCACCGAGAGCGTGCTGCTGTCGGCAGCGGGAGGCGCGGCGAGCCTCCTCGTGGCGTGGTGGGGAGTGAAGCTTCTGGCCGCTCTCGATCCGTCCACCACCCTGCGAGCGCAGAGTCTCGGCGGGCTGGGTGCGGTCGGCTTCGACTCGATCCGGCTCGATCCCGCCGCATTCGCGTTCGCGGCCGTGCTCGCGCTCGCGACCGGACTCCTTTTCGGTCTGGTACCGGCGCTTCAGGCCACGCGCCCGTCGCTGACCGATGAGCTGAGGGCCGACAGCACGCAGTCGCGCCGGCCGGGCGGAGCCCGCAGTCGGAACGTACTCGCGGCGGCGGAAATCGCACTCGCGCTCGTGCTGCTCGCGGGCTCGGGTCTGATGCTGCGGAGTCTCGGCAAGCTCCTGGGTGTCAACCCGGGATTCGATGCGACGCATGTACTGACGTTGCGACTCAATACCGGCGACGGCCTCGGACGTGATTCGCTGCCGGGCTTCTACGACCTCGCACTCCAGCGGCTCGGCGCGCTGCCGGGTGTCACCGGCGTGGCGCTCGGCGATTGTCCGCCGCTGAACGGAGGGTGCAACGGCACGGTGCTGATGCGGCGCGACCGGCCCCAGATGGATCTCCGAAGCGCGCCGCCGGTCGGGGTGCACTGGGTGACGCCGGGCTGGTTCTCGACACTGCGAGTTCCGCTCCTCAGTGGCCGCGTGTTCGGTGACGGCGATCGACTGGGCGGCCGCAAGGTGGTGCTCGTGAGCGAAACTGCTGCCCGCCGCTACTTCCCCAACGAGGATCCGATCGGGCTCCCGGTGAGCGTGGGGCAGGGAGGCTTCTGGGATGACACCGCGTACGTGGTGGGAGTGGTGGCCGACGTTCGCTACGGAACGATCGACTCGCTCCCGATGCCCGACGTGTACCTGTCGTATTACCAGTCGCCGCGCGGACGGATGATGATCTACGTGCGGACCGCCGGAGATCCGCTCACCATCGCGAATGCGGCGCGCCGCGTACTGCGCGAAGTGGCGCCGGACGCGCCTGTGTACGACGTGCGCGCGCTCTCCTCACGAGTGGCCGATGCGAGCGCCTACGCGAGATTCAGCGCGATGCTGCTCGCCATGTTCGCCGCGATGGCGCTGGTGCTGGCAGCGATAGGCGTGTACGGCGTGATCTCGTTCCAGGCCCG
>JBIQLU010000272.1:0-2959 GCA_044463985.1 Gemmatimonas aurantiaca
CGGCAGCAGAGCTGCCGAGGACTCTACATCGGGTGCCTGACCCCGTCGGCCCTTGCGAAGATATATCGTCCGTTATATCTTCACACCAACTAACTCGATATATCGTCGTACTATCTTAAGGAGAATCAATTTATGTGTAACCCACACAGACACGGCGGATTCCGCGGCTCGCCGCGCGGGGAGCGCGGCTTCGGGCGCGGTTTCGACCCCAACTTCATGGGCTGGTTCTGGGGAGGCCCTCCCGGCGCCGGCCGCCAGCGACGCCACTTCCGCGGCGGCCGCATGTTCGACCAGGGCGACCTCAAGTACGTCATCCTCCAGCTTCTCGACGAGAAGCCGCGTCACGGCTACGAGATCATCAAGGAGCTCGAGGAGCGCTCCGGTGGCGCCTACTCCCCCTCCCCCGGCACCGTCTACCCCACCCTCACCATGCTCGAGGAGATGGGCTACGCCACGGCCACCCTGGAGGAAGGCGGCGGCAAGCGCATCTACGAGATCACCCAGGCCGGCCGCGACTACCTCGGCGAGAACCGCTCCACGGTGGACGACCTCTTCGAACGGATGTCCGAAATCGCTTCCAGCTTCTTCGGCGGCGGGATGATGGAGCTCAACCACGCCTTCAAGGACCTCGCCCGCGTCACGTACTCCACCGCTCCGCGATTCTCCCGCGACGCAGAGCGCCTCGAGAAGTTCAAGGAAGTTCTGCGCAGGGCAGCTCGGGAGATCGAGGAGATCGGCAAGCAGAGCTGAATTCCCGCCGGATGCTGGACGGCGGGCGCGGAGACGCTAAGTTGCATTGCTATGCAGGGTCGCGGAGTTGATCCGCGACCCGTTTTTTGATCGCACGACGCCCGTCACGAGGCACAACTCACGGTCCCGCACCGTCACTTCCCCCTCCCCCTCCCATTCCTCCTTCCCCAACGGAACCGTCCGGCCCCGCTCGAGAAGCCGTAAAGGCTGATCCCGAGCCAGCAGAGACCGCAGCCGTGGACGCCGAGCAGGAGCCACCTTCCAGCGAGCTGCCCGCAGCTGGATCGCGACAGGGATTCCCGCAACGCAAGCACGTAGAGCACATCCCCACGGGCGCGAAGCTGGCAGCGCTCTCGCTCTCCGCGCTCGGCGTAGTCTATGGCGACATCGGAACGAGCGTGCTGTACGCGCTGCAGGAGTGCTTTCGCCCGGGCTTCGGCGTCGCACCGATCAGGGAGAACGTCTACGGCGTGCTCTCTCTCATCGTCTGGGCGCTCACACTGATTGTCAGCATCAAGTACGTCATCTTCGTCCTCCGCGCGGACAACCGCGGCGAGGGCGGAGTTCTCGCGCTTCTGGCGCTCATCCAGCAATCGCTCGGCCTGAAAGGGAGCAAAGCCAGGCTGAGGATGGCGGTACTCATCACGCTCGGGCTGCTCGGCGCGGCACTCCTCTACGGCGATGGGATCATCACGCCCGCCATCACCGTGCTCAGTGCCATCGAGGGTCTGCGCATCGCGACCACCTCGATCACCACCGCCGAAGTGGTGCTCATAAGTGCCGTGATCCTCTTCGTGCTCTTCATGTTCCAGAGGCACGGGACGCAGCGAATAGGGATCGTCTTCGGGCCGATCATGTTCCTCTGGTTCTTTTCGATCGGCGCGCTCGGCGTGAGGGAGATCGCGATGGAGCCGGAGATCCTGCTGGCGGTCAATCCGCTGTACGCGGTGAGATTCTTCGCGCATAACGGCTGGCACGGCTTCTTCATACTTGGAGCGGTGGTGCTGGTAGTGACCGGCGCCGAAGCGCTCTATGCCGACATGGGGCACTTCGGCAGACGACCGATCCGTCTCGCCTGGTTCGCTGTCGTATTCCCCGCGCTGATTCTCAACTACTTCGGTCAGGGCGCGCTCATGTTGCGCGACTCCTCGGCCGCAGCGAACCCGTTCTACATGCTGGTGCCCCAGCCGCTCCTCTACCCGATGGTGATCCTGGCGACGATGGCAGCGGTCATCGCCTCCCAGGCGCTGATCTCGGGCGCGTTCTCGCTCACGCAGGCCGCGATGCAGCTCGGCTACTCGCCACGCATCACAGTGAAGCACACCTCGCAGAGAGAGGCCGGACAGATCTACATTCCCGAAGTGA
Source organism: Gemmatimonas aurantiaca (assembly GCA_044463985.1). Lineage (GTDB taxonomy): Bacteria > Gemmatimonadota > Gemmatimonadetes > Gemmatimonadales > Gemmatimonadaceae > JADGGM01. The sequence goes on from JBIQLU010000272.1 coordinate 2,116, forward strand.
ACAAGGCGCTCATGGTGGGATGCATCGGCCTCGTGGTAGGGTTCCAGTCATCCGAAAATCTCGCCGCGGCGTACGGCATCGCGGTCACCGGGACCATGGTCGTCACCACGATTCTGTTCAGCGTGCTGAGTCAGGTGCGCTTCGAGTGGTCGCTCGCCAGGACCGGGACGTTCTTCCTGGTCTATTTCATCATAGACAGCGCACTTCTCAGCGCGAACGTGGTGAAGATCGAATCCGGTGGCTGGTTCCCCATCGTGGTGGCGATCGTCATCTACACTCTCATGACCACGTGGAAGAAGGGACGCGCGGTTCTTCGCGACCTTCTGCGAAGCGCGAGCCTTCCCATGGACCTCTTCCTCGAGGACGTGCGCCGTCGCAAGCCACCGCGTGTGCCGGGCACCGCCGTCTTTCTCACTTCCGACATCAGCGGCGCACCTATCGTCCTGCTGCACCACCTGAAACACAACAAGGTGCTGCACGAGCAGGTCATCCTCCTCTCGATCGTCACGGTGGATGTCCCCGAGGTGCCGGCGTCGGAGCGAGCCAGGGTAGAGCAGCTCGGCGAAGGGTTCTGGCGGATCATCGCCGGCTACGGCTTCATGCAGTCGCCGAACGTGCGCGAGGTGATGGAATGCTGCGAGCCACAGGGAATCAAGGTGCGTCCCAACGACACCTCGTACTATCTGGGTCGCGAGCAGCTCATCCCTTCCGGCACTTCGCCCATGGCGCGCTGGCGGAAGAAGCTCTTCGTGGTGATGTCGCGAAACGCACGCGCAGCGACGGAGTTCTTCGGGCTGCCGCCGAACCGCGTGGTGGAACTGGGAGCGCAGATAGAGTTCTGAGC
>JBIQLU010000273.1:0-2956 GCA_044463985.1 Gemmatimonas aurantiaca
GGGCAGGACGGCGCCGTCTCGGTACTGCGGGCTGCTCTCATCACCCCTGGATTCACTGCCTTCGCCGGCCGGCGTCCCGTCGTCGGACGTGCATTCACTTCGGCGGATACGGCGTACGGCGCGCCGCGCGTCGCACTGCTCAGCGAGCACGCCTGGCGCTCTCGATTTGCTGGGAGCAGCGAAGTTGTTGGTGAACGGATCACCCTCGACGGCGAATCGTACGACATCGCAGGAGTGCTGCCGGATGCGCTCACGCTCCCGATGCGCGGATCCAGCGGCTCTCCCGATGTCTGGCTCCCTCTCGATCTCGGTGCGTCGCCGGGAGCCATGGCGATCGCCCGGCTGCGCCCGCACGTCTCTCTCGCCATGGCGACCGCCGAGTTGGAGATGCTGCGTGCGCGTGCGGAGCCGGCGGCCGATGCCGGCGGACCGCACTGGCAGGTGACACTCAGACCGCCACGATCGCTGGTGGGTTCGGGTGATACGCTGGTCATGCTCTGGGCAGCCGGTGCGCTCGTGCTGCTCGTGGCGTGCGTGAACGTCGCGCATCTACTGCTCGCGCGCTCGGCCACTCGCGAACGGGAGCTCGCCATCCGCGCGGCGCTCGGTGCCGGCCGATGGCGGCTCGCGCGCCAGCTCCTCACCGAGGGATCGATGCTCGCCGCGGCGGGCTGCGTCGCTGGAGTGTGGCTCGGCTGGGTGGGCCTTCGCGCGCTGCTCGCGTGGCGCCCTGAGGAGCTCACCATGTTCGGCGCGCCACGTCTCGACGGTACGGTGCTCGCACTGACTGTCGGAGTCTCGGCGTTCGCGGCCATCGCGTTCGGACTCGCAGGCGCGTGGCAACTCGGCCGGCGGTCCACCGGCGCGAAGCTCGAGATCGGCGCGTCCTTCGCGTCGCCCGGCCGACGTCAGCACCGCGTGCGCTCGGCGCTCGTCGTGACCGAGATGGCGCTCTCCGTAGTCCTCCTCGTGGGCGCCACGCTGCTGGTGCGAAGCGTCGTCCACCTCGCCAGCATCGATCCGGGCTTCGATGCGCGCGGACTGTACTCCGTACGGATCACGTTTCCACGTTCCGATTCGTCGACGTCCGCGGTGCGCGCAGCCTTCATCGAAGAGATCGCTGCGAGGGCCAGCGCGATTCCGGGTGTGCGCGCGGTCGCATTGGGGGATCGCATGCCGCCCGAGCTGCTCGGCATAGGCGACGGCGACGTGCGGGCGGAAGGAGGAGAGCCAATTCCTCTTGGCAGCGGAACTTTCGCGCGGGCGACGAACCTTTCGCCGGACTACTTTCGCGTGGCGGGCCTCGCGATGCTCGATGGGACAACCTTCACCGATTCGAGCGGCGCGTCGAACCAGATCATCATCAACGAGTCGCTGGCCAACTCGCTCTGGCCAGGGAAGCGCGCCGTTGGCGAACGTCTGCGGTTGGGCGGGATGCTCGCGGTAGGTCCCGAGCAGTGGCAGGTGGTCGGTGTAGTAGCTGATGCCGCCGTGACCGGCCTACTTCGGTCGTCGAAGCTCCCCGCCATCTACCAGCCGCTGACCGACCGCTCGCGCGCCGGGGTGATGCTCCGCACCGACGGTTCCACGGATCCATCTTCGCAGCTACGCTCTCTCATCACGTCGATGAACCCGCACCTGCCGCCGGTGAAGATCGTCGACGCGGGGGCCATGCTGTCCGAGTCGATGGCGCCGGTGCGCTTCGCGATGACCATCCTGCTCGCATTCACCGGTACAGCGCTCCTTCTCGCCGCTGTCGGGTTGTACGGAGTGCTTGCGTACGCAGTCGCGCAGCGCAGGGGAGAGATCGGGATCCGCATCGCGCTCGGCGCGACGTCGCGTCACGTATCGCGGCTCGTGGTGCAAGAAGGGGTGGCACTCGCGATGATCGGCGGCGTCATCGGCCTGGTCGGCTCGTGGTGGACCACACGAATCGTGGCGAAGCTGCTTTACGGCGTGACGCGCACCGATCCGCTCTCGTTCGCGGTCGGCGCCGCCGTAATACTGGGTGCTGCGCTCATCGCGTGCCGAGTGCCGGCGCGGAGGGCGCTGCGCGTGGACCCTGCGGAGGCGCTGCGGCATCTCTGATCGTGCGCGGCCATCGATCAGGAGATACTCGAGTACCGTCACGGTGCTTGACCAGCATTCGCCATGCGGGGTAGTATCGCTCACCCGATTCCCACATCGAAGGAGAAGCGATAATGGCGTTCACCGTTGCGGGGCTGGACCAGGAGTTGAAGCTGGACAATCCGAGATACGAGCGCGTGCTGCGAAGCGATCTTCACTCGCTCGTCGAGCTGCTGGGTCGTGCGCACCCCCCGTTCACTGCCCAGGCAGTCGCCGCCGAGATGAAGAAGATATCGTCCACGAAATGGGCGAAGTACGCGCGGACGCGTCGCTATCTCGAGCGGGAGATCCCTGGTCTCACAGCGCTGCTACGAGCCATACCTACCGATTTCGCCACGGTTCTGATGTCCAGTCAGACTAGCGATACGATACTGCGGCACGTCTTCAAGTGGACGAGCGACACGGGAAACCTGAACGACCTGGCGCGAGTCTACACACGCGAGAGCGTGTCGTGGCCGCAATGGCCCGACGCATTGACTGCGTGCATCGGCAGGCCGCACGGCGACGCATATCTGCGGCCCGGGCAACACACCGGCCTGGCAGCCGCCAATCCCGCGAGCAGCGGCACCGGTACGGACGATCACGCGCTGCTGGGACCCTTCAACCAGTCGATCCTGAATTACAACGGGGCTCCCGCGAGCGCGCCGATGGATCAGGTGTATCAGTACTCTTACGATCAGGTCAACTGGCTGCCGATCCCGAACAGCTCGTACACGATCGTGCGGAAAGTTTCGAGCGTGGCGGGCGGCCGTGTGCAGCTCGAGATAACCAAGACCAATACCAGCAAACCGGGCGACACGTTCACGGTCAGGAAGATCTTCTGATCGGG
>JBIQLU010000274.1:0-2954 GCA_044463985.1 Gemmatimonas aurantiaca
TCACCGGCGGAGAACGTCGCGTACTGCCAACCCTCGTACGCCCAGAGCACGCCGATCATCGCGAGCCCGAGCGCCGAGAAGAGCGAGAGTCCCGATACGCGCACCATGCTCTCCGGCGGTGCCTCGCCGAGCTTGCTCCCCATCACGATCAGCACGATGCTCATCACCACGAGCGCCGTCGCCTTGATTCCGGTGGTCCAGTTCTGAACGTTGGCGCTCTTCTTCGTTCCGCGCACGTTCAGCACCATGATCACGACGATCATGAGCACCGCCACGATCTTCCCCACGATCGGCGAGACCGGAACGAGCTGGCCGAGATATCCGGTGAACGCCACGGCGAGCGTAGCTACCGATCCGCTGGCGATCACGAAGAACGCGGTCCAGCCGTAGAGGAACGCGGCCAGAGGACCGAACGCGTCGCGTATGTACACGTACAATCCGCCGGCGTCGGGATTGGCGGCGCCCAGTTCGCCGTACGTGAGCGCGCCCAGGAGCGAGAGCACTCCGGCCACGAACCACACGAGAAGCGAGAGCGAGAGGCTTCCCCCGGTCTGCTTCAACACGGTGGCCGGGACGATGAAGATCCCCGAGCCGATCACCGTGCCGATGACGATGAGGATGAGCTCCTTGAGCCCGAGGGTGCGTTCCAGGGTGCGTGTCATTGAACCACCGGGTTGGTGACGAAGTAGTCGTACGCGGCTCGCGAGATCTGCGCGATGGCTCTCTCACCGCGCTCGCTGTCATCCTCTCCCTTCACGAACACCACGGTAACGAGATGGCCAGCGTCGCCCGGGAGCTCGATGACTCCCACGTCGTTCTGCGTGCCCGCTCCGGTGACGTTCCTTCCGCCGCCGAGCGATCCGGTCTTGTGCGCGACCACCGTGTTGGGCGGAAGGATTCCCTTGATCCGGGCGTTGCCCGTGAGGCAGCGGCGCATGATGTCGATCAGGATGTCGGTGCTCCCGCTGCTCAGCGCCTTACCCTGCCAGACGGCCTGGAGAAGCTGCGCCATCCCCTCGGGGGTGGATGTGTCGCGCGGATCGTCCTCGAACCTGTTGGCCGCGATCTGGTTGATGCTGTCGGGCACCGCGCGGGAGAGCGCGCGGAACTGCTCGGGCGGTACGTCGTCGGTCTTCAGCGTGGGGATCCCGATGTAGTCCGCTATGAGACGAACCGTGGGCCTGTCCACGCGAACGCCGGAAACGCCGAGTGCCTTCAGACGTGCGTTGACGGCATCGGAGCCGCCAGCCGTGCGCAGCATGAGATCCGCCGCGCTGTTGTCGCTGATCCGGAGCATCAGCTCCATCAGGTTGCGCACGGAGAGCGAAACGCCGGGGTGGTTGAACAGATTCGTCAACGTCCCGCTCCCGGGGTGCAGATCGCCCGGCGTGAGGGTGATCATGCTGTCGAGCGTGAAGTCGCCCGCATCCACCCGGTGCAGCACCTCGACGGCGACTGGCACCTTGAACGTGCTCGCCATGGGGAACCGCTCGCCCTTGTTGTAGTAGAGCGACCGTCCGGTCTCGAGGTGTATGAGCGCCACACCCACGGTTCCGTGCGAGATCGCCGCGAGCCGCTGGATCTCCGCATCGAGTCTGTCGAGCCCCGCGTCTCTCCCGGTGCTGCTCGCCACCAGGGCCCGCGACGCCACCACTTCCTTCGCCGCCTGCGCTCCTCCAACCGCCGGCATCGCGACCAGCGCGCCCACGATCATGAACCTTCCAAAGCCGCTCATCGCTACCCCCGGGTTAGAGAGAGCAGACAGCAGGCGGCAGAAAGCAGCGCGATTCACGGGGAGCGAGTGCTCGCCCCCGTGGCAGTTCGCTGCTTTCTGCTTTCTGCTGTCTGCTTCCTTATTTCAGTTCTTCCCGCCTCACCGTCAACCCATCCACCCTGTCCATGTCCACCTTCACGCCCATCCCCGGCTCGGTGAGGGGGACGGCGACCATGCCGTCGGCGCCCATCGTCCACTCGGGAGTGACGATGTCGCGCTCCCAGTAGCGTGAGCTGGGAGAGAGGTCGCCTGGAAGGGTGAAGTTGGGGAGGGACGCGAGCGCCACGTTGTGCGCGCGTCCGACTCCGCTCTCCAGCATCCCGCCGCACCAGACGGGGATGCCGTTCTTCCTGCAGACGTCGTGGATGGCCTTCGACTGGGTGAAGCCGCCCACGCGTCCCGGCTTGATGTTGATGATCCTCCCGCTCTTCAGCGCGATCATGTCCTCCGCGCGGTCGACGCTGGTGATCGACTCGTCGAGGCAGAGCGGCGTGCGCAGCTCCGCCTGCAGCTTCGCGTGCCGCAGCAGGTCGTCGTGCGCCAGCGGCTGCTCGATCATTATCAGCCCGTACTCGTCGATCTGCCGGAAGAGCGGTGCGTCGTCGAGCGTATACGCCGAGTTCGCGTCGGCCATGATGTGCGCGTCGGGACCGAGCGCCTCGCGCACGGCGCGCACGAAGGGGAGGTCGGAGCCCGGCGCGATCTTGATCTTCACCTTGCTGTAGCCAGCGTCGCGTGCCGCGATCGCGCGTGTGGCGAGCGCCTCGGGGTTGGCCTGGATCCCGATCGAGATTCCGGCGGAGACGCGGTCGCGCGTTCCGCCGAGGAGCTTCGCGAGCGGCACGCCCTGCTGCCGCGCGGCCAGCTCCCACGCGCCCATCTCGACTGCCGCCTTGGCCATGCGGTGGCCGCGGAAGTCGTGCTCGAGGGCGGAGTGCACCGCCTCGGGTCCGGGGAACTCGCGACCGAGCACGCGCGGCGCCACCCACTCGCGGATGGCGAGCCATGCAGTGTCGATCGTCTCGGGGCTGTAGTTGGGGTTCTCATCGGCCACGCACTCCGACCATCCCGGCGGCCCGCCGTCGGCGCCGTAGAGCTCGAGGAGTGTAATGCGCCGCTCGCTGACGACTCCGGAAGAGATGCGGAAGGGTTCCTTGAGTGGCAGCCGGATCTCGCGAAG
>JBIQLU010000275.1:0-2937 GCA_044463985.1 Gemmatimonas aurantiaca
AGCAGCGCGGCAACGCCTCCCATGACCGCGGGATCGGTAGGGCTCACGCCGTACAGCAGCAGTGAGGAGAGCACGCGCGCAGCGGCCAGCGCGCCGAGCACACCGATCGCCGTTCCCCACACCACGAGACGCATCGCGTTCCGCACGACCATCCCTATTACCTCCTTGCGCCCGGCTCCAAGCGCCATCCGAATGCCGATCTCGTTAGTACGCTCGCGCACCGCGTACGCCATCACGCCGTAGACGCCGATCCCCGCGATCACGAGCGCGAGGGCGGCGAAGATCGTGAGCAGTGCCATGAGCAGACTCCATGGCGAGACGTACTCCGAGACGACCTGCGGCATCGTGCGCACATCGGTCACGGCGATGCTCGCATCTATCGAGGAGATGGCATGCCGGATCGTGGACGCGAGCGTGGCGGGCTCGCATCTTCGCCCCTGCTGCGGGCAAGCTACCCGAAGCACGAGAGTGAGGTTCCGATAGCCGAGTTGGAGCTCCGGTTGGTAGATGGTCGGCGCGGGTGGAGCTTCCATCTGATCGCGCACGTCGGCAGTGACGCCTATGATCCGATAGGTCGTGCCGTAGAGGTAGAGCCCTTCCCCCAAAGCATCCTTGCCCGGCCAGTAGCGCCGCGCCATCGCTTCGTTGACGATCGCCACCCGCGCGGCGGCCGAGTCATCGTGCGCGGTGAAGTCGCGCCCGGCGCGAAACGGGACTCCGAGCGTCTGGAAATAGCCGGGCATGACGATCAGACTCAGTGCGGTCGGCGCGTTCGCTCTCGGGATGGGGGGCCGGCCGCTCACGTTGAAGGACGCGAAGTTGCGATCGTGGCTGAGCGGGAGTGTGCTTATCGCCGAAACGCTTCGCACGCCCGGAAGGGCACCCACATCGGAGCGAAGTCTCGTGTAAAGCGCTCCGGTGCGCGCCACCCCGTCGTAGCGATTCTTCGGCAGCTCGAGCGACATGGTGAGCAGGTGCCGCTCGGCGTTGATCCCCGTGTCGGTCGCCAGCAGGTTGCGGACGCTCCGTATCATCAGGCCGGCGCTGACGAGAAGCACGAGCGCCAGCGCGAACTCGGAAACTACGAGCACGCGCCGCAGGCGGCCGCCCCGCGATCCGGTGGCGCCATGCCCACCTTCCTTGAGTGATGCCGCCAACTCCGGGCGCGAGGCACGCAGCGCGGGGAGCGCACCGAAGATGAACGCGCTCAGGATGGCGAGCACCACGGAAAAGCCGAGCGCACGCTGGTTCATGGCGAGGCCGCTCCAGCCGGGCACATACTGGCTGAGACTCGCGGGCACCGATCCCCTGAGCAGCGGCACGCTCCACCAGGCGAGGAGTGCTCCGCCCGTAGCGCCGAGCAGCGCCAGGATCAGGCTCTCGGCGAGCAGGTACCGCGCGAGCCGCCAGCGTCCCGCGCCGAGCGCCGAGCGCACCGCCATCTCCCGCTCGCGGGCGCTCGTGCGCGCGAGCAGCAGGTTCGCCACGTTGGCGCAGACGATGAGCATCACGGACAGAGCTGCGCCCATGAGCAGCGTGAAGAAGGGTCGTACCTCGTGCAGAACGCTGTCGCTGAGTGGCTTGGAGACGATCCGCCACCCTTTCGCCTGATCCGGGTATCTCTCCTCGAGCGTCACCGAGAGAGCATCGAGCTCGCCCTCCATCTGCTCCACGCTGACGCCCGGCGCGAGCCGCCCTATCACGCGGAGCCAGTGGCTACTCAGATCGTTCGCCGCGGCCGCGTCGAAGGTGAGCGGGAGCCAGAGATCGTTGGCGGTTGGAAAGTCGAAGCCGGCCGGCATCACGCCGACCACCGTATACGGCAGGCCGCTCAGCGTGATCGTCGAGCCTACCACACTGGGGTCGCCACCAAAACGCGTGCGCCAGAGCGCATCGCCGATGACAACCTCGTGCTCCACCGCGGCCGACGCGCTGTCCACCTCGAACGTACGGCCCATAGCGGGCGTCACACCAAGCGTGGAGAAGAAGCTCGGAGTCACCGTGACTCCGTCCACGTGCTCCGCCTGCTGCCGCCCCTCGAGCGTACCGCTCCATGAGCCATAACCAGCGAGAGATGCGAAAGCACGCGTACGCTCGCGGAGCGCGAGATAATAGCCCGCCGTGGAGTTGTCGCACGCCTCGCAACGTTCCGAGATGACGTTGATCGCCATCAGGCGATCCAGGTCGCGAAATGGGAGCGAACGAAGAAGCACCGCATCCACGGCGCCGAAGATGGTGGTGCACGCGCCGATACCGAGCGCCAACGTGAGTACCACCGCGAGCGTGAAGCCCGGGCTCTTGCGCAGCGAGCGCGCGGCATGGTGAAAATCCTGGACTGTCATCTCCAGCAGCCGCGTACCGCGGGCGTCGCGGCTTTCTTCCTTGATGCGCTCCACGCCGCCGAATTCGGCGTACGCTCTGCGCAGCGCCTCATCGCCGGGCACTCCTGCGCGCTCGTACTCCTCGGCCTGTCGCTCGATGTGAAAGCGCAGCTCGGCGTCGAGCTCGCGCTCCATGCTCCGGCGCCGGAACAGCGCGCGCGCACGGTAGCGCAGGTCGCTCCACAGTTCGCTCCACAGTTCGCTCAACACCGATCGCTGCCCTCCTTCGGATTCAGTACGGCGCCGAATCCCTGGGTATCCGCCTCAGCCCATATCGAGCACGAGAGCCACGGCGGCCGTGAGCCGCGCCCAATCTTCGGACTCGGCGACGAGCTGCTTCCGTCCGGCGTGCGTCAGTTGGTAATACTTCGCCTTGCGATTGTTCTCCGAAACACCCCACTCGGCCCTCACCCATCCACGCCGTTCGAGCCGGTGCAACGCGGGATAGAGCGACCCCTGCGGAATCGTGAGCGCGGTGCGGGTGACCTGATGGATGCGTTCGGAGATCGCCCAGCCGTGCATCGGCTGGAGCGACAGCGCCTTCAGGATGAGCAGG
>JBIQLU010000276.1:0-2901 GCA_044463985.1 Gemmatimonas aurantiaca
CGGCGAGCGCCGTCGCCGTCAGTACCAGAGCGGCCCCCGCGAACGCGAGAGCATCCCTCGGAGTGACTCCGTAGAGCAGACTCGCGATGACGCGGGTGGCGAAGAGCGCGAGGATACAGCCCGCGACGAGTCCCGCCAGCGCAGGCAACATTCCCTGCCTCACAACGAGTGCGCGCACGTCGCCATCGAGCGCGCCCAGCGCCACCCGAACGCCGATCTCCCTGGTGCGCCGAGCTACGGTGTAGCTCGCCACGCCGAAGAGTCCGACCGCTGCAAGTACGCATGCGAGCGCGGCGAACACGGTGAGCGCCACCGTGTTGAAGCGCGGCAACGCGCGCATAGCGGATATGCGCGACTCCGCGAGCGTAAACTCCGAAACGGGGAGGCTGCCGTCCACTTCGCGCGCCATACGACGCAACGCCGGTATGACCGTCGACGCTTCGCCGCGGGCACGCACTATGATGGTCACCGGTTCCGGTAGATACTCGCCATGTCCCTCGGCGCCGTCGTGCTCGGGAGCATACGACTGGTACTGCCGCATCCCGCTCGACATCCCCGTCCCTGCTCCGACGTCTTCCGCAATTCCGACCACGGTAACCCACGGTCCCTTTGCCGTGCGGCGCAACCGTCTCCCCAGCATGCTCCTCCCCGGTGAGAGTCGCTCTGCCAGGCCCCTGCCGAGAATCGTGACCAGCTCGTCTCCCTTCGTTTCGCGCTCGGTGAAAGCACGACCTTCGAGAATGCGCGTGCCCACGACTGCGAAGTAGTCCGGCGACACGACGTTCATCGCTACCATGTTCAGGCCGCTCGTGATCGGCTCCTCTCCTTCGACCTGCACGTCGTTGTAACCGGTGACTCCAAAGCCTGGAGGAGCATCCATCGAGGTCGTGGCAGACAGGACGCCGGGTTGCGCACGCACTCGGCGCAGGAGGACGTTCGTCAGCTCCTGCCGGCTTGCCCAGCTATCGTACCGGCTGCCCTGCAGAGGCACGCGCATGGTGAGCAGTCCTTCGGGACGGAAGCCCATCTCGGCGCGCTGCAGCTCGATCATGCTCCGTACCATGAGTCCTGCTCCTACGAGCAGCACCACCGATAGCATCGTCTCCACTGCAACGAGAAGATCGCGCAGCCCCCGCCGATGTCCCCCACCCTCTCCCGGCGCGCCGCCGCGCAACGTGGCGCCGGGCGTCTGCGCCGTGTTTCGCATCGCCGGTACCACGCCCACGAGAAGCGCCGCGCCGATCGTCGCCACGACGGCGAAGAGGAGCACGCGCGTATCCACCGTGGTGTGCGCCAGATCGGAAAGCGAATCGGGGAGTACGCCATCCACGGCGCCGAGCCCCCACCACGTGATGATGATCGCGAGGATCCCTCCAGCCGCTGCCAGCATCGCGCTTTCCAGTAGCAACTGCGCGACCAGTCGCCGGCGGCCTGCGCCGAGTGCGAGTCGGATGGCGAGCTCGCGCTCTCTCACTCGGCCCCGCGCCAGGAGGAGGAGCGCCACGTTCGTACACGCGATGAGCAGCACGAAGCCGACAGCGCCGAGGAGAATCGGCAGGCCCGACTTCAGCGAGTGGCTGATGAAGGTGTCCGGCGCCGCTACTAGCGCATGCCAGGCGCCATCTCCATCGAGGGGCATCCTGCTGGTGACCGTGCGAAGCTCTCTCTGCGCCGCGTCGTTCGTGACACCTGGTTTCAGCTTGCCGATGACCTGGTAGTGCTGCACCACGCTGTCGCTCGCGGAAGTCGATGTCAGGGGAAGCCAGATCTCGGCGTCATCGAAGTAGGCGAGCCGTCGAGGCATGACGCCAATGACATCGTACACGCCGTCGCGCAGGCGGACGGTGCTTCCCACGACGTCCGGACGGCCGCCGAACGCGCGACGCCAGAAACCGTAGCCGAGCATCACGACGCGAGGGCCGCCCGGCACGGTCTCGCTCGTTGCGAACGTGCGGCCGAGCGCGGGAGACAGCGAGAAGAAACGCAGGAAGCCTGGCGATACGCGAAGGCCATCGATCTTCTTCTCGTCGCTGCCGTTCGACCAGTAGAGCGGCTCCTGGGTGAACGCCTCGAGCGCAACGAAGGAATGTGCGTCGCGCTGCCATGCCTCCACGACCGGCGCGGACGGAGTGACCATGAACGAGTATCGATCACTCCCGAGCCACACGTAGACCATCCGCTCGCCGCCCTCGAATGGAAGCGGGTGGAGGAGCACTCGATTCACGGCGCTGAAGACCACGGTGGTGGCACCGATGCCCAGCGCCACGGTGATGATCGCAGCGATGCTGAAGCCGGGATTCCTCGCGAGCGAGCGGATGGCGAAGCGCAACTCGCGCGCGAAGGTGAGCATCCCATCTCCCACCCACGCGTCGCGAGTCGCCTCCTTCACCTGTTCGATCCCCCCGGACTCCACCGTCGCCCGTCGCAGCGCCGCGGCCGGATCCATACCGGCGCGCTCGTACTCGGCCGCGAGCAGATCCACGTACTCACGTATCTCGTTTTCGAGAGCTCGATCCGCGCGATTCCTCCGCGCGAGGCTCAGCCAGAGGCTCCGGAAGAAAGCGAGGATGCGCATGCTCAGCTCGACTCGAGCGCGATGCGCATGACATCCACTACGCGCGCCCACGACTTCGCTTCACGCTCGAGCTGTCTCTTCCCCGCGGCCGTGAGTTTGTAGTACTTCGCCTTGCGTCTGTTTTCAGACTCGCCTTCGCTCGCCGAGAGCCAACCGCGCTGCTCGAGGCGGTGAAGCGCCGGGAAGAGGGAGCCGGGGCCAACAGAGTAGGCGCCTTTCGTGATCTGCTCGATGCGCCGCGAGACGCCGAGTCCGTGCAGCGGCTGCAGGCTCAGCGCCTTGAGGATGAGGAGGTCGAGGGTACCGAGGAGGAGCGGAGTGTCTTC
>JBIQLU010000277.1:0-2898 GCA_044463985.1 Gemmatimonas aurantiaca
AGCTGGCGCTGCGTATGGATCCCGACGGATGGCACAGCTTTCAGAACGGTGCGAGTGTCATGGACATCGCGACCGGGAGCTCGCTCTCCTCCGAGATCGATCGCGCGGTGGTCGACGCGCTGGTGCAGCGCGCGAGGGAAACCGGTCGCCTGCTGGAGCTCTACTCCGACGATGACTACGCCTTCGTGGGCGAATCGGAACGTTCGCGCCGGCACGCAGATCTGCTCGGCGTTCCGTTCCGATCGCGACCGATCGAGGCGCTCGAGGGCGCGGTGGTTCGGGCGCTCTGGCTTCTCCCGCACGACGAAGTCGCGGCCGTGCTGGCGGAGCCGCACACCGGGCTCGAGATCTCCCGTTCCACTTCGCCGGTGATGCCCGACACGTGCTTCGTCAACATGACGCGTGCGGGAGTGGACAAGGGAACGGCGCTGCATGCGATCTCCGCCGAGACGGGCATCGGTCTCGACGAGATCATGTACGTGGGCGATGGGCACAACGACGTGGTCGCGATGCGCCTCGTCGGCTTTCCGATCGCGATGGGGAACGCCGACGCAGACGCGAAGGAGGCAGCCACTCGCACGGTCGCCAGCGTGGATGACGACGGTGTGGTGGAGGCGCTGGAGCTCGCGCTCGGAATGCGCTGAGCTCCAGCGAGCGGCCGGAGCTCAGGCGCTGGCGTCCGGCACCGCGGATGCAGAAGCCGGCGACAGGCCCGTCACCTCCAGTATCTCGTTCTCGTCGAGCGTCTCGCGCTCCAGCAGCGCCGCGGCCAGCGCGTCGAGCTCCTTGCGGTGCGCGATGAGGAGACGCTTCGCTTCGTCGTGGCTGTCGGAGATTATCCGGAGCACTTCCAGGTCGATCGCGCGTGCGGTTTCGTCGCTGAACGGTTTCGAGGCGCCATACCCTTCGCTGCCGCCCAGATACGGGTTCTGTCTCGGCGCGAGCTGCACCATCCCCAGCTCGTCGCTCATCCCCCAGCGGGTCACCATTCCGCGCGCGATCTGCGTGGCCTGCTCGATGTCGTTCTCGGCGCCGGTGGTTCTCGTACCGTACACCACCTCCTCCGCGGCACGGCCGCCGAGGATCCCGACGATCCTGGCGCGCAGGTACGACTCGGGATAGTTGTAGCGGTCCGCATCCGGCCGCTGGTAGGTGACGCCGAGCGCCTGACCGCGCGGCACGATGCTCACGCGATGCACGGTGTCGGCATCGGGGAGCACGATCCCGAGTATCGCATGGCCGCCTTCGTGATAGGCTATGCGTTCGCGGTCCGCGGGGCTGAGGATGAGCGGACGTTCGGGGCCGAGTATGATCTTCTCGAGAGCATCGAGAAAATCCACCTGTTGAACGCTGTCGCGGTCGCGCCGCGCCGCGAGGAGGGCGGCCTCGTTCACGAGATTTCTGAGATCGGCGCCGGAGAGTCCCGGCGTCGCCTGGGCGAGTTCGCCGAGACTCACATCGCTCGCGAGCGGAACGTGGCGAGTGTGGACCTCGAGAATCGCTTCGCGGCCGTTGCGGTCGGGGAGGTTCACCACCACGCGGCGATCGAAGCGGCCCGGTCGGAGGAGCGCCCTGTCGAGCACGTCGGGCTGATTCGTGGCGGCGAGCACTATGATCCCCTCGCGACTGGAAAAGCCGTCCATCTCGGTGAGGATCTGATTCAGCGTCTGCTCCTGCTCGCTCGATCCGCCGATCACCACCTGTCCGCGCGCGCGGCCTATCGAATCCAGCTCGTCGATGAAGATGATGGCTGGCGCATTCTCGCGGGCCTGCTTGAACAGATCGCGCACGCGCGCTGCACCGACGCCCACGATCATCTCGACGAACTCCGATCCCGCCATCGAGAAGAACGGCACGCCCGCTTCGCCGGCGACGGCCTTCGCCAGGAGCGTCTTCCCCGTTCCCGGTGCACCCACGAGGAGCACGCCCTTCGGCGCGGTACCGCCGAGGCGCGTGTACTTCTCCGGATCCTTGAGGAAATCCACGATCTCGACGAGCTCGTTCTCCGCCTCGTCGATCCCGGCCACGTCGTCGAAGGTGACGCGCTGATCCTGGTTCTGGTCGAAGCGCCGTGCGCTGCTGCGTCCCAATCCCGCGAGCGCCCCGCCCATCCCTCCCCCCTGCTTCATGCGCCGGTAGAGCCAGACGTAGAACACGATGATGAGGAGCGCCGGTCCGAAGCCGAAGAGGAGTGTGGCCCACGAACTACCGCCCTCGCTGATCGGCCGTGCGCTGATCTCCGTACCGTGCTGTATGAGGAGTGTCTCGAGGCCGGGGTCCACGAACGCGGGAAGCGTGGTGGAGAACATCGTGACGTCGCGCGGCTGGGCTCTTGAAGTCGAATCGATTTCCGTCGGGTAGCGCACGGGCTCGCGGAAGCGTCCCGTTATGCTCACGCCATGGCTGTAGATCGATTCGACGTTCGACTTCGTGATTTCCTGCTTGAACAGCGTGTACGGGATCACCGTCGCTTCGCCCTCCCGTGGGAGGAGGAAGCGTACGACGAGGAAATTCAGGATGAGGATGATGAGGAACCACGTCCACGTGCGGCGCGGCGGCATCGCCATCTGCTGGCCGGGTGTGTTCGGCTGCTTCTGGCCGTCGTTCCGGGAGGAGGGAGGCTGGCGTTGCGTCGCATCGCCGCGAGTCGGCACGTTGGTGTTCTCACCCGGCATCTTCAGTAGCCTCCCCCGACCCTCAGTGACTCGATGGGTATCCGGTGCTCTCCCTGACAATATACGACGGCAAACGACGGGGTCAGGTACTTTATGTAGAGGTGCAGGGCATTCGCCCTGCACCTCTACATAAAGTACCTGACCCCGTCGTATCTTCTCAGCATCAACTGACAGGGGAGCCCATGGTCCAGCTTTACGACGAATCCAGCGACAAGCGCATCGG
>JBIQLU010000278.1:0-2893 GCA_044463985.1 Gemmatimonas aurantiaca
CGCTCGTGGCCGACGACGAGCGCGCGGGCGCGCCGCCGGTGATCGTGATCGGAGAACGCGAGTGGAAGCGCTACTTCGACGGTGATCCCCACATCATCGGCACGACCGTGCGACTGGGCGGGATGGTGCACACCGTGGTGGGCGTGATGCCCGAAGACTTCCGCTTCCCGCGGAACGACGGCTTCTGGGTCCCGCTCCGGCTGGATGCGTCACAGTACGACATTGGCGCCGGACCTGCGATCCAGGTGTTCGGCCGTCTCGCGGATGGAGTCACGTTCGAGCAGGCGCGCGCGCAGGTCGCGGCCATCGGGCATCGACTGGCCGCGGAGTATCCCGCGACGCACGAGTACCGCCGCCCGACCGTCGTGCCGTTCGCGCGCTCGGCGGAACCCACGGCATCCGGTCCCGAGATGACGTGGTTCCTGTACATGTTCCAGCTCGGCGCCAGTCTGCTGCTCGTCGTCATCACCGCGAACGTCGCCGCACTCGTGTATGCCCGAACGGCGGCGCGCACCGCCGAGATCGCAGTGCGCACGGCGCTCGGGGCGAGCCGGGCGCGTGTGATCGCGCAACTGTTCGTCGAGGCGCTAGTCCTCTCCGCGACCGCGGCGGCCGTCGGGTTGTCGCTCGCCGCGTTCGCGCTCGGCTGGATGGACCAGTTGCTGATGCGGATGGGCCAGGGCCTGCCATTCTGGTTCCACCTCGGCCTCTCTCGCGGGTTGATCGCCTACGTCGCCGGCCTGGCCATCGTCGGCGCGACGGTGGTGGGCGTGGTGCCGGCGCTGAAGGCGACGGGGCGTCAAGCGTACGGCAGCCTGCAGCAGTTCGCCGCACGCGGTTCGGGGATGAAGCTCGGCTCGACGTGGACCGCGCTGATCATCGCTCAGGTCGCGCTCACCGTCGCGGTCCTGCCCGCGTCGGTGCAGTACACGAGCGCGCTCCTGCGGACGAGCATGCGCGATTCCGGGTATCCCGCCGGGGAGTTCCTGCGCGCACGCATATCTCTCGGTCGGGAGGAGGCACCGCCTCGCCTGGACAGCATCGAGGCCAGCGCCCAGCAGCGCCGGTTCGACGCGCGCTTTGCGAGCCGCGCCGGCGCCCTGTTGCAGCGCCTCGGCGCGGAGCCCGGCGTGAGCGCGGCGTTCGTGAGCAACTTTCCGGGAGGGGAGCCGTACAGGCAGTTCGAGATCGAGGGAGGTCCGGCCAGCACGAACGCGGCGACGGACGTGCGAGGTGAGAAGACCACGGTGCGCGCCGCCCCTTCTTCGGCAACCGTCGGTTTCTTCGATCTGTTCGATGCTCCCATCGTGGCTGGCCGTGGGTTCACCGACGCCGATACCACCGACGGATCTACGGCCGTCATCGTGGACACCGCCTTCGCCGCACGCATTCCAGGTGGCAACGTCCTCGGCCGGCGCATCCGCACTGTCGAGTCGCGCCGTGCCAGTGCGGGCGACGAAGCCGGCCCCGCGCCATGGCTGGAGATCGTGGGCGTCGTCGCCGACCCTCGGTCGACGACCACCGACCCCGACGACGTCGAGCTCCCGAACGTGTACCGCGCCGCGGCGCCCGGCGGGCTGCGTCGGGACGACGCTCAGGGAACGTCGATCCTGCTCCGGCTGCGTGTCCGGAGCGGGCTGACGCCGACCTTTACGCGGCGGCTGCGCGACATGGTGGCGGCGACCGACCCGGACCTCCAACTGCACGATGTGCGGACCGATGCGGAGGTCCTGAGAAATGGGGCGCGAGAGCTCCGGACGTTCGCGTTCGCGGTGGCCTTCGCGACGCTGAGCGTGCTGCTCCTCTCCGCCGCCGGCATCTACGCGATGCTGTCGTTCACCGTCGCGCAGCGGCGGCGCGAGATCGGAATCCGCGCTGCGCTCGGTGCCGATTCCCGCCGCATCGTGAGCAGCATCTTCAGGCGCGCGAGCGCCCAGCTCGGAGCGGGCGTCGCGGCCGGGCTGATCCTGGCGCTGGCGCTCGATAGGGCTACGGGCGGAATGCTCATGGGTCGTTCGTCCTCGGACACCGTAGGACTGCAGGGGGCCGTCACTCTCATGCCCATCGTCGCGGCGATCGTGATGGCGGTTGGACTACTGGCGGCTCTCGGCCCCGCGCGGCGCGGGCTCGCGGTGCAGCCAACGGAGGCGTTGCGCGACGAGTGACGTACTTGCACCGCTGGATCGCCTGGAGGCATCTGGTCGCGGACCGAGTCGAGGTGATCGCTGTAGCGCGCGAGCACGTCGTCCCCTGAACTCACGTCGTAAAGCAGCGTCGTCAGGATCTACGCCACGCGCATACTCCCGTCACTCCGCCTCCTCGGCGCGCGCGTCCAGCCGCTCGAGACGCTTCCGCAAACGCGGCGATAACGGGCGAGCATGGTCGACGGCTCGTTCATACTGCCTGATTGCGCGGGCTTCCTCGTCGAGACGGCCCTGTCGCCGGAGAACTCTGAACAGAGTGTCGTAGTAGCCTCCCAGCCAGAGCTCGCTCGCGATCGTTCCTTCTGTTTGGGCGGCTGCGATCATCTGCCGCAGGAGGGTTTCGGCTTCGCGTAGATCGCCGTCTCGGATCAGGCGACGAACACGCCCATCCCACCGCGAATGGTGCCGACCGTTCAGGAACCCAAGATGTCGAGCGCGAAAGGCGGCCACGAACGAGCCGACGCCCATCACGACTAAGCTGACGACGAGGATCACTCCGGCGCGGTGATTGCTCGGGTCATCCGGCGAGGCTACGGAGAAGACAAGCTGCATCAGGAATGCGAACGCCAGGCATCCGATTCCCGAACGGATGTACGCTCCCTTCAAGCCGTGGTTGCGCACCCAGCGCTGTGCGATGCTCGCGCCGATCTGTCCGCCGATTACTCCGCTCTGCATACATTACCCCACGA
>JBIQLU010000279.1:0-2882 GCA_044463985.1 Gemmatimonas aurantiaca
GATCGGTCGCGGCGCCGCCAGGGACTCGGGTCGCTTCTACTCGACCACGCGATCTGCCGGCTCGCCGAGCGCGGTGCGCGTTTCGCGCTTGCCGAATTCCCGCTGGAACGACCCGCACTCGATGACTACGCCGCGTTTCTGCATGCGCGAGATTTCTCCGAAGAATCGCGCATCGAGGATTTTCATCGCGCCGGAGTGCCACTCGTCTTTTTGAGGCGAGAGTTGCTTCCTTAGACCGTGGGGCATCGGCGCGATGGTCCTTGCGCCACCGGGCGCCACGCGGCTAGGCTTTCAGCGACAATTCGAGTTTGGATGGGCCATCGACATCGGAAGCCGGTGAAAATCCGGCGCGGCCCCGCCACTGTAAGAGGCATCGACCAGTGTTTCCGCTCGCAGCGGACTCACGGTCGGACCAGGTTGGCTTCGTGCATTACCCACTGGCGCCACGGCGCTGGGAAGGGAGAGCCAACCCGCCTCGAGCCAGGAGACCTGCCCCGTCCAATCCCGCATGCAACCTCTCGAGGGAGAGGCGCGGGGTAGAACGCCGGGCACTCTCGCCACCATCTCAGTCGGGGCGCCCCTTCTCCCCCGTCCTCTCGCTCGGCCGAGTAAGGACGGGTTCGTGTCTGGTGGCGTTCGAAGGAAGACATCGCGATTGGCGGCGACGCGCGTAGCGCGCGGCGGCACGGTGCAGCGCATCGTGCGCGCATCGGCATCGCGAACGCTTCGAGCAGCGCGCACGCCCGTCACGCTCGCATTCGCGCTCGCCTCCGTCTCCGGCGTCACGCGTGCGCTCTCCGCGCAGGTCCCCGGCGAAGTGCGGGGACAGGTCACCGACCGCATCACGGCACTTCCCATCGCGGGAGCGGTGGTGGAAGTCACAGGCCGCCCGACGAGCGTCCGCACCGAGGCCGACGGATCCTACGTCATACGCGGGCTCGAGCCGCGCGGCTACATCGTGCGCGCCCGTGCAGTCGGGTACGCGCCGCGCGACAGCCGTGTCGAGGTGGAGAATGGACGCACCGCCGTGCTGGACATCTCGCTGGAGCCGGCGGCGGCCTCGCTGGCGGCGGTGACTGTGACAGGTGCGCGAGACATCGCGCAGTTCGACGCCACCACGTACGATCGAGCCGCCATCGAACGCTCCGGGCGCCGCGACCTCGGCGAGCTGCTGCAGTCCACGCCGGGCGTCGTGATCACGCAGTCCGGAGGGCCGGGCGCGCCGAGCCGCGTCTCGATACGAGGGTCGGGCGCGAACGAAGTTCTCGTCATCGTGGACGGCGTGGTGGTCAACTCGCCCATCACCGGAGAGGCCGACCTCTCGCGCATCCCGCTCGAAGCGGTGGAGAGCGTGGTGGTACAGACCGGAGCGCGCTCGGCGAGGTACGGCGGCCGCGCGCTGGCGGGCGTGATCGAGATCCGAACGCGCCGAGCGACCGGAGAGATGTCCGCGATGCTTCGCTCGGGTGCATGGGGCGAGCGCGGCGCGTCGATCACGCTCGGCGATACCCGGTCGGTGGGTGCCATGCAGATGGGGGCCTCGCTGACCGGTGACTACAGCACGATCACCGGCGACTTCGAGTACGAAGTGCCGAGCGTGCGAGGAGGCGGGCGATCCACGCGCGCGAACTCGGACGTCACATCGCGCGCGATCCTCGGCTCGGTCTCCGTGCTCGACTCCGACAGCGGCGCACTGAGCGCCACGCTGCGCGGCTCGTGGCAACAGCTCGAGCGCGGACTCGCCGGGTCCATCGTACAACCATCGCTCACGGGAAGGGAACGCCAGCACCGCGGAGATGCGGGCATCGACGCGACCTGGGAACGAGGCGCGATCGCGTGGGCGAATTCCGTCGACCTCACCAGAGAGCGCGCAAGCTATGTCGATCCATCGCCGCCATTCGGAATCCGCTACGACGATGCGATCACCGCGAACGCGTTCACCGCGAACAGCGAACTCACGATTGGAACGGGGAAGACGCTCGGCGGATCGCTCGGCGGAGAGTTGCGAACGCTTCGCATCAGATCCACCACCCTGGAAGAGGGAGCACCCACATACCAGAGAAGCGTCGGCGCCTTCGGAGGGCTCCGCGTTTCGCGCGAGCTCGAGCGCCTCGGGGCGACTCTTCTGATCGACCTCGGTGCACGCGTGGACGGCAACACGCTCACCGACGGGAGCACTACATCGGCGCGCGCCGTGGCGAGCATGTCACGCGGCAGAGTCACTGCCTCGCTGTCGCTCGGCTCGGCGTATACCCCGCCCTCCCTCGCAGACCAGTTCTTCCATGAAGGAGTGCTCGCACGTCCGAACCCGGATCTGCGTCCCGAGCGAACGCGCGGCGACCTGGAGGGCCGCATCGCGGTGCACGCGGTGCCCGCCGGACCGCTGTTCCTCTCCGCGGAAGCCGCGGCGTTCCGCGCCGACATCGACGGCATGATCCTCTGGCTCCCCGACTTTCGCTTCGTCTGGAGCCCGTCGAACTACCTCGTGAAGCGATCGGGGTGGGAGCTCACCGGCACGGCGGGACTTCCCGGCGCCAGCTTCGAGCTGGATGCGACACTCGGTCGCGTGAACGTCGCGTACGGTGGGCCGGTGCTGCGCGGACAGGTGGCGTACAGGCCGCGTACCACGGCTTCCTTCAAAGCGGCGTGGGAGCCGAGGGCGATACGGGTGGAGCTGACGAGCCGATATGTGGGCGCGCGCCGCACGGTCCCGGGTTCGGCGCTGAACTCGCTCGATCCCTATTGGCGAACCGACGTGCGCGTGACGACCGCGCGGGAGTGGGGGAGCGGGAAGTGGCGCATCGACGGCACAGTGGGAGTCGACAATCTCTTCGACGACGACGCCACGATGCTGGTGGACTACCCATTTCCGAGCCGGAGCT
>JBIQLU010000280.1:0-1353 GCA_044463985.1 Gemmatimonas aurantiaca
TCGAGCGCGCTCGGTGCGGCTGCGGCGAGCGACGGGCCGCTGGTGCTGGCGATCGGCGATCTGGCGATGTATCACGACATGAACGGACTGCTCGCCGCTCGGCGCCACGATCTCGACGCCACAATAGTACTGGTGAACAACGATGGCGGCGGGATCTTCTCGTTCCTTCCGCAGGGCGACCCCGAGCTGGTGACGCAGCGCGAGTTCGAGGTGCTCTTCGGTACGCCGCACGGGCTGGATTTCTCGCACGCGGGCGCCATGTACGGCGCGCGCTACACGAGGCCGGATGGCTGGGCGGCATTCCACGCGTCGCTGGCCGCGGCACTCGGCGCGCAGGGCCTCGACATCATCGAAGTGCGCACCGATCGCGTCGAGAACGTGGAGCGGCATCGCGCGCTCTGGGCCGCGGTGCGAGCGGGGATCGCGGAGCTGCTGTGAGCATCGCGGGAACGACGGTGCCGGAATCGCGGCAGGTCGCGACGCGCGACGGCGTCGGCTACGAAGTCGTGCGGAGCACGAGAGATGCGACGATAGCCGGGTCGAGCGCCGCGCTGCCGCTGGTCCTGCTGCACGGTTTCACAGGCGCGGCGGCTACGTGGAACGAGCTCCTCCCCGCGTTTACATCGCGGCGCGAGACGATAGCGCTCTCGCTCCCCGGACACGGCGGCTCCGACGCGCCCGACGACCCGGCGCGCTACGCCGCGCATCGCGTGGCGGAGGATGTAATCGAACTGCTCGACACACTCGGCATTCGACGCGCGGCGCTGCTCGGCTATTCCATGGGTGCGCGCGTGGCGCTGCACGCAGCGCTGACGGCGCCGGAGCGAGTGGGTGCGCTGATTCTCGAGAGCGGCTCGCCCGGAATCGCGGACGACGCCGAGCGTTCGGCGCGCAGGTCGGCGGACGAGGCGCTGGCGCGGGACATCGAGCGCGACGGGGTGAAAGCGTTCGTGGATCGGTGGGAGCGGCTTCCGCTCTGGAACAGCCAGAGAGCGCAACCGCAGTCGGTGCGCGAATCGCTGCGTTCGCAGCGGCTCGCCAACGGTGCGCGTGGACTCGCGAACGCGCTGCGCGGACTCGGCGCCGGCGCGACACCGCCGCTGCACGAGCGGCTGGCGGAACTGGCGGACATGCGGGTGCTGCTGGTGTGCGGATCGCTGGACGAGAAGTACGTGCGGATCGCGCGGGAGATGGAGGCGATGCTGCCGCGCTCCGAGCTGCGTGTGGTGGAGCGCGCCGGCCACGCGGTGCACCTGGAGAGTCCGCGGGAGATGGTAAGGGTGGTGGAGGAGTTTCTGGAAGGAATCGGCGAGGATACCCGCGAAGGCGGAGCTGGCCGTCATCCCCGCGAAA
>JBIQLU010000280.1:1453-2869 GCA_044463985.1 Gemmatimonas aurantiaca
GCAATGGGACTGACACATAATCGATCAACGAGGTGATGATGACGGAGACAGTCGGGACGAGCGATCCGCGCGCGAGCGTGCAGCGTCGGGTGGTGGATTGGGAGCCGATCACCGAATACAAGGACATCCTCTTCGAGCGCGATGCCGGCGGCGAGGGGATGGCGCGCATCGTGATCAATCGGCCCGAGGTGCGGAACGCGTTCCGCCCCGAGACCGTGAACGAACTGAGCGACGCCTTCGCGCGCGCGCGGGAGGACATGAGCATCGGCGTGGTGCTGATCACCGGCGCGGGCGACATGGCTTTCTGCAGCGGCGGCGACCAGCGCGTGCGTGGACATGGCGGCTACGTCGGCGAGGATCGCGTGCCGCGCCTCAACATCCTCGACGTGCAGAACCAGATCCGCTATCTCCCCAAGCCGGTGATCGCGGTGGTGGCCGGCTTCGCGGTGGGCGGCGGCCACGTACTCCATCTCATGTGCGATCTCACGATCGCCGCCGAGAACGCGCGCTTCGGCCAGGCCGGCCCGCGCGTGGGGAGCTTCGACGCCGGCTACGGCGCCGCGTACCTGGCGAGCGTGGTGGGACACAAGAAAGCGCGCGAGATCTGGTATCTCTGCCGTCAGTACGATGCACAGCAGGCGCTGCAGATGGGGCTCGTGAACACGGTCGTGCCGCTGGAGGATCTCGAAGCCGAGGCGGTGCAGTGGGCGCGCGAGATTCTCGAGAAGAGTCCCATGGCGCTGCGTTTCCTGAAGGCCGCATTCAACGCCGACACCGATGGGCAGGCCGGCCTGCAGCAGATCGCGGGCGACGCCACTCTCCTGTATTACCTCACCGAGGAAGCGAAGGAAGGGAGGGACGCCTTCGTGGAGAAGCGGAAGCCGGACTTCAGAAAGTACCCGCGCTTCCCGTGAGCGATGGCGCATCGTCGACGGCGGCGTCGCGCTCGCCCGGCGAGTCGCTCGGGCCGCCGCCCGTAACTGACGGTGAGCCGGTCGGCGAAAGGCCCGGCCGGCTCCGTCTCTGGTGGCTCGCGGCGCGTCCCAAGACGCTCCCGGCCGCGGTCGCGCCGGTGCTCGTGGGCACCGCCGCCGGCGTCGCCGAGTTGCGCGCGGGCGGCTCGGGTTCGTTTCGCGTGCTACCCTTTGTCGCGGCGCTTCTGGGCGCGATCCTCATCCAGATCGCGACGAACTTCGCGAACGACTACTCGGACTTCCACCGCGGCGCCGACACGCACGAGCGGCTCGGCCCCACGCGCGTCACGCAGGCGGGGCTCATGACGCCCGCGGCCGTGCTGCACGCCATCTACATAACCTTCGGATTGGCGACGCTGGTGGGCGCGTATCTGGTGTGGGTGGGTGGCTGGCCGATCGTGGCGATCGGCGTGGCGAGCATCATCTGCGCGCTCGCGTACAC
>JBIQLU010000281.1:0-2864 GCA_044463985.1 Gemmatimonas aurantiaca
CACCACTCCCAGCTTCTCCACAGTCGCCGCGCAGCACTTGTACTCGGGGATCTTCACCGTGGGCTCCACGGCCGGATTCGTGAGCTGATTCACCGCGTGCCGGTTGCCATAGTGGAACGGAATGAAGAGCGTGTCGGGCCGGATGGTGGGCGTGACCAGCGCCTTCACATCCATCGAGCCGCGCGGCGAGCGTACGCGCACCACTTCGTCGTTGGCGATGCCGAGCCGCTCGGCGGCTCTCGGATGGATCTCCACCCACGGTTCGGGAGCCTGCGAGTTGAGGAAGCCGAGTCGGCGCGTCTGCGTGCCGCTCAGATACTGGTAGACCACGCGCCCGCTGGTGAGGTAGAACGGGAAGTCGCCACCCGGCGTCTCGGCGGGCGGGCGATAATGCACCGCGTGCATGCGTGCCCGTCCATCCGGATGGTTGAATCTTTCGGTGAAGAGGCGCGGCGTCCCTTCGCTGTCGTCGCCGGGGCAGGGCCAGAACACGCCGTTCTGCGAGTCGATCTTCTCGTAGGTGATCCCCGAGTAGTCGGCGGTGCCGCCCTTCGTGGCAACGCGCAGCTCGTTCCAGATGTCGCGCGGCGTACGGTAGTCGAAGAATTGCCCGCGGCCGAGTCGGCGCGCGATGTCGCACGCGATCTCCCAGTCGCGCCGCGCTTCGCCCGGCGGCTCGGCTGCCTTGTTCAGCTTCACGACGCGCCCCTCGAGGTTCGTGGTGGTCCCCTCGTCCTCGCACCACACCGCGCACGGGAGGAGAATGTCGGCGCGCGAGGCGGTCTCCGACATGAAGAAGTCCACCACCACGAGCGGGTCGAGCGCATCGAGCGCGCGCTGCACCACTGCGTTGTCGGGGAGCGACACCATGAGATTGGAGCACATCACCATGCAGCTCTTGATGTCGCCGTTGGCCATGAGGTGCACCATCTCGGTAGCCGCGGCGCCGGGACCGGGGAGCTCTTCCTCGGGCACGCCCCACACGCCGGCTATGTAGCGGCGGTCCTCGGGATCGTCGATGTGGCGGTAGCCGGGGAGCTGCGCGGCCTTCTGCCCCATCTCGCGGCCGCCCTGACCATTTCCCTGCCCCGTGAGCATCATCGTCCCACCGCCCGGCTTCCCCACCTGTCCGCGCGCGAGCGCGAGGTTGATGCAGGCGAGGCAGTTGTCCACGCCGTGCGTGGAGTGCTCCACGCCGCGCGCATGCATGATGAGCGACGTGGGAGCATCACCGTACAGCCGCGCCGCGGCCACGATGCGCGCCCTCGGCACACCGCTCGCGCGCTCGGCTTCGTCGAGCGACATCTCGAACGCGGCGGCGCGAACTTCGGCCCAGCCGTTCGTGCGGGAGCGCACGTAGCGCTCGTCCACCAGACCATCCTCGATGAGCACGCGCAGCATCGCGTTGAGCAGCGCCACATCGCCGCCCGGACGCACCGGGAGCCAGAGATCGGCCGTGCGCGCGGCGGGAGTCTCGCGAGGATCCACCACGATGAGCTTCGCCCCGCGGTCGCGCGCCTTCCAGATCCACTGCATGGCGACCGGGAAGCACTCCGCCACGTTGCTCCCCACCACCAGGATGGTGTCGGCGAGCGGGATGTCGGTCATGGGGAGCGGCGCGCGGTCGAGCCCGAAGGCGCGCTCGTACGCGCCCGCGGCCGACGACATGCACAGCCGGCCGTTGTAGTCCACGTTGCGCGTGCGGAGCGCCACGCGCGCGAACTTCCCCATGAGGTAGCACTTCTCGTTCGTCATCGACGAACCGCTGTAGATCGCCACGGAGTCGCGGCCGTGCTCCTTCTGGATCTCGGTCCATCGCTTCACCACGAGATCCAGCGCCTCGTCCCAGCTCGCACGCTCGAGCGTGCCGTTGCGCCGGATCATCGGGTAGAGGAGCCGCTCGGGGTGGTCGGCCTGTTGATAGGCGACCACGCCCTTGGGGCAGAGCGAGCCACGGTTGTGCGGGTAGTCGCGCGGCTCCACACCCACCACCTTGTCGTCCTTCACGCGCAGGTACATCGCGCACTGCACGCCGCAGAAGGAGCAGTGCGTGGGCACCAGCCGTTCGCCGGCGTGCGCGGCCGCGGTCCACTGCTCGGCCGTCGGACCGGACGATTGAAAGTCGTAGTTGAAGGCGCGCGATGGCTCGAAGAAATCCTTGTTGACGGTCATGCGGCGTCCTCAGAGAAAATCACGCTGCAGCAGCGTGTAGTAGCCATCGGCGCGGATCAGGCGCTTGCAGGTGGGGCAGTAGTCCTGCAGCAGCCCCTGATCGCCGTCGAGCTCGTAGCGCTGTCCGAGATTGGCGAGCACGCCCTCGAGGTCGCTGATGAAGAGCGCGGAGGGGAGCCGCGAACCGCAGCGGCGGCACGCGGCCTGGCGCGCGGCATCGGGTGCACGGCCGGGCGCCGCACCTCGAGCGGCATCAGCCGCCGCGCGGCCGTAGTACTCCACATCCTGTGCCACCTGCTGATAGACGGTGACGCCCACGCTCGCGGGCCGCTCCACGATGTGGAAGAACTTCCCGAACGGGAGCGAGATGAGCCAGAGCACGACCACCACCTGGTGCACCAGCGCGATGAACCAGTAGAACGAACCTCCCCACCAGGCGGACGACGCGGTGAGTGCGAGCCCCGTGATCGCTATCGCGAAGAGGAGGATGAGCGGCATGAGGTCGAAGCCGAAGCGCTGCGTGGTGAGCAGCCCCTTGTCGCGTATGCGTCGCCAGAGCGCGGCCACCACGCCCGCGATGAGGAGCACGGCGGTGAAGTCGAGCACGTGATAGATCGCGAAGCCCACCCCCGCCTCGATCGGGAAGGTGAGCATCGGGAAGCCGAAGAACCACGCCGTGTAGTGATCGGGCG
>JBIQLU010000282.1:0-2825 GCA_044463985.1 Gemmatimonas aurantiaca
CTCCCTTCACGGCGCCCATTCACTTCACCGCGAGTATGAGTTCCACCGAGCTCACGTAGCGCCGCCAGCTCGCGGTCTCCTGTCCGAGTGCGCGCTTCCCCGCGCTGGTGAGCGAGTAGTACTTGGCGCGCCGGTTGTTCTCGGTGATGCGCCAGGCGCTCTCGATCCACCCCTTCTGCTCCAGCCGCTGGAGCGCCGGGTAGAGGGAGCCCTGATTCACGTCCAGCGCTCCGCGCGAGAATTGCTGCAGCCGCTGGCTTATCCCCCAGCCGTGCATCGGCTCCAGCGTGAGCGTCTTCAGGATGAGGAGGTCGAGCGTTCCTCTGAGAACATCGGACGGGGTGGCTGACATGGCGGACTCGGGTATTCCGGATCGGGTGGGCATGGCTTCCTGTAGGATTCCGACAGATAATGCGATGCTTCCTGTCGAAAAGCAAGAGGAGCGGCTCCGGAAAGGCGTGTGCGACGATGGCGCCGTGTATCTTCCTGAAGGCGCCGCTCGCGTCGAGCGCGATCGAGCCGGCAAATTTCCGGCGCTTCCGGCGCGCCGGACCACTCCAGCAGGTGACGAGGAGGAGTCATGGAGCTCACCGGTATTCATCACCTCACGGCGATCTCGGCGGCGATCAGCGAGAATCACCGCTTCTACACGCAGACGCTCGGCATGCGTCTGGTGAAGCGCTCCGTGAATCAGGACGACGTGAGCGCGTACCACCTCTTCTACTCCGACGC
Organism: Gemmatimonas aurantiaca; assembly: GCA_044463985.1. GTDB lineage: Bacteria > Gemmatimonadota > Gemmatimonadetes > Gemmatimonadales > Gemmatimonadaceae > JADGGM01. Next base: position 733 of record JBIQLU010000282.1, read on the forward strand.
GAAGGGCTCCCCGGGCACCGACGTCACGTTCTTCGACTGGCCGATGCCGCGCGAAGTGCGCGGAACGCATTCGATAGTACGTACCCAGCTCCGCGTGGCCGGCCGCGAAGCGCTCGAGTTCTGGAAGGAGCACCTGGGCGAGCGCGGCGTCGACGCAGGCGAGATCACCGAACGCGACGGCCGGCTCCTGCTCGACTTCGAGGACCCCGAGGGGCAGCGTCTCACGCTCGTGGACGACGGCGGCGCGGGCGAGGCGTTCCCGTGGGATCGCAGCCCCGTTCCGACCGCGCATCAGATAAGGGGACTCGGCCCGATCGTGCTGAGCGTCCCCGACCTCGAGCCGACCGACGCGTTGCTGCAGCGCGCGCTCGGGATGCGGCCGGTGCGCGAGTACGCATTCCCCGGAAATTCGCGTCAGAAGGTGCACGTGTACGAGATGGGTCCGGGAGGCGCATCTGCCGAGCTGCACGTGGCGGTGCAGCCCGATCTCGAGCCGGCGCGACAGGGCGCGGGCGGAGTACATCACGTGGCCTTCCGCACGCCCACCTTCGAGGAGCATGCGGAGTGGGTGAAGCGCGTCTCCGAGCTGCGCATCCCGAACAGCGGCCTCGTGGACCGCTACTACTTCCGGAGTCTGTACTTCCGCGAGCCGAACGGGATTCTCTTCGAGATCGCATCCGACGGACCGGGCTTTGCCGTGGATGAGGATGAGGCGACGCTGGGCGAGAAGGTCGTGCTTCCGCCGTTTCTCGAGCCGCGCCGGGCCGAGATCGTGGCCAACCTGCAGCCTATCGACTGAAAGTTCGCGCCCGCGAAGTGGGCGAGCATGGCGTGGGCGCGAATCGGATGGGAGAGTAGATGCCGGACTTTCATCAGACCGCTCCAGCGCTCGGCAATCAATACGACGATGATCGCGTACTGCGATCGTGGCTCCGCCGGGTGCTCCCGTCCGAGCTCTTCGTGGAGCTGGAACCCGACCTGCGGCGCTTCGGCGCACGCGCCGCCGGCGACATCCTCGCGCTCGGCGAAGCCGCGGAGGCACGACCGCCGCGCCACGTCCCCTTCGACCCATGGGGACGGCGCATCGATCGCATAGAGACGAGCGCAGCGTGGCGGGCGCTCGACCGCATCTCCGCGGAAGAAGGGCTGGTGGCCATCGGCTACGAACGCGCGCATGGGGCGTACTCGCGAATCGATCAGTTCGCGCGGCTGTATCTCTTCTCGCCATCGTCCGCCACCTATAGCTGCCCGCTCGCGATGTCCGACGGCGCGGCACGCTGCCTCGAGCTCCACGGCGATGGCGACCGCATGCGGGAAGCGTTCGGGCACCTCACCACGCGCGATCCCGAGCGCTTCTGGACGTCGGGGCAGTGGATGACGGAACGCACCGGCGGCTCCGACGTGTCGGGCACGTCCACGACGGCGCGACGCCAGGACGACCACTTCGCACTCTCCGGCACGAAGTGGTTCACATCCGCCACTACATCACAGATGGCCATGACGCTCGCGCGCATCGATGGTGCGCCGGACGGAAGCAGAGGGCTCAGCCTCTTCTACCTCGAGCTGCGCGATTCGGAGGGCGCGCTGAACCGAATTCGCGTACATCGTCTCAAGGACAAGCTGGGAACGCGCGCGCTCCCCACGGCGGAACTGTCGCTCGACGGCACACCGGCGTGGCTGGTGGGCGAGGAAGGACGTGGAGTGCGCACCATCGCGACGCTCTTCAACATCACGCGCATCTACAACGCCTGCGCATCGGTCGCGGGGATGCGCCGCGCGATCGCGCTGGCGCGCGACTACGCAGCGAAGCGCGTGGCGTTCGGCAGAGTACTCTCGGAGCAGCCACTGCACGTGGAAACGCTGGCGGCGCTGCAGGTGGAGACGGAAGCGGCGTTCCACCTGGTGTTCCGTGCCGTCGAGCTGCTCGGGAGAGTGGAGAGCGGCGACGCGAGCACGGCGGAGCAGTCGCTGCTGCGCCTCCTCACACCGGTGGTGAAGCTGTACACGGCGAAGCAGGCGACCGCGGTGGCGAGCGAAGCGCTCGAGGCCTTCGGCGGCGCCGGCTACATAGAGGACACCGGACTCCCTCGCCT
>JBIQLU010000283.1:0-2823 GCA_044463985.1 Gemmatimonas aurantiaca
CGCTTGAGCGCCGCGAGCTGACGGAGATAGTCGTCGGATCGTTGTACGAAGTCTGAGCGGTCTTCCTCGAGCTCTTTGCGCAGCCGCTCCAGCGCGATCTCCTTGCGCTTGAGCTGCGAGCGGTAGTCGCGTCGCGCGCCGACGAACTGGGTGCGCGCGATCAATGCGGCAACCAGAGCGCCGACGGCGGCGCCCACCAGCGTCCAGAAGAAAACCAACGGCGCGGGTACTACTCCCAAATGACGGACCTCGGCTCCAATGCTGACACGGCCAGCGTCGACCGTTGCGCGACGTCGCGCAGGAATACAGCACCAGCCACCCGGTGATCCGCCGACCGCAGTCGTGGCACCGGAGAGAACGGGACGACAGGCGTTGCAATCCGCGCGCCCGGGGCCGGAGCATCGAGGACCCATCCAAACCGTTGTCTTTCAGCAGCTTACATCATTGCAACTTGTTGCGTTGCGGCAGTGCATCACCAGAACCGACCTGGAAATGTCGGATGAGCGCCACTCCCTTCGTGTGTCAAATGGAACGCGAGCGACGCGCGGCCGTGCGGCGGCGGCGCCGTGCCGCCGCTGCCTTGAGCGCGCGGGCCTCGCTGGGTTTCACGTAGTGTCTCTTGCGACGCAGGTCCTTCAGTATTCCCGAGCGCTGCATCTTCCTCTTGAAGACCTTGAGCGCCCGATCCAGCCTGTCTCCTTCTGCGATCTGGACTTCCACCATCTTCTTTCAACTCCTGTTTCTGGTCAGGAACGATTGCCCCCGCAGGGGCGCGAATCTGACAGGAGCGCGATGCTCCTGACGGCAAAACGACGGGCAAACGTGTACGGCCGGCTCGACGAGGGTCGAGCCGGCCGTACACGCGATCATCTTCGGCGCCGTCTGGCGCCAACGATCATCAAAGCTTGGTGACGTTCTCCGCGGCCGGGCCCTTCTGACCCTGGACGATCTCGAACTCCACGCGATCACCCTCGGAAAGCGACTTGAACCCGCTCCCCTGGATGGCCGAGTGATGCACGAAGCAGTCCTTCTGCCCGTTCTCCGGCGTGATGAAGCCGAAGCCCTTGGCATCGTTGAACCACTTTACTGTGCCGGTGGTACGCATTTACTGGCTCCTGGTCTACCTGTATGGTCGGAGTCCGGTGAATCCCGTACGTACCGACTACAGTGTTCTCGTGATCAACGCCCTCACGACGGGGCCCGTTCCAACGGCGTCACGATACTCCGTGATCGCCAGAGGCGACGCGAGCAGACACAAAAAGAGGGCCGATGCGAAGTGCAGGCCCCTGAAGTGTTGCTCGGAACGTGTCCGCACACCGTGTGCGGTAGGTCGCATCCCAATATACCACTTCCAGTTGCGTCAAGCAAGCCCGCCGCGAGCCGCCTCGGCCATGGCCTCGTACAACAGCTCGCCGAACGTCGGCCGACGCCAGTACCCCAGATGCGCGCGAACCGTGTCCAGCGGCGCGCCCCGCTCCCGCACGTTCTCCACGGTGCCTCGTCTCCGGCTCTCGCTCTCTTCCATCACCCGCGCCGCCCCTTGGCGCCCTTCGTCTCCTTCCCTCTCGAGATCGTAGTACTCCAGAGAGCCGCAGATCCAGTCGAACGGTGTCCAGACGTTGATCCAGCGCTCCGGACGATTCGCATAATCCACGATCATTGGCTGCGCCGCCGCCGCGAGTGCCTCGCGCAATGGCGCATGATCCTTCTGCGTGCGGAAGAGGAACGCCGTCTTGTCCAGCGGTGAACCGAGCGTGAGGAGCAGTTTCGTCCGACGCACCACATCGTGCGCGACGCCACGCGGCGCACTCGAGGCGAGATCCCGGTTGATCGAGTCGTTGAGCATGTCGTACGCGATCACCGAGCCGAGCGAGTGTCCCACCAGCAGAACGTGCGCGTACAGCGGCATGTCCGACTCGTCGCGCGCCGCGTACACGTTGCGCGCCACGCGTCGCGCCGCTTCCTGGATCTCGCGCCGGATCTCGGCGAAGCGACTGGCGCGATGCGCCGAGATGTACGCGGCGACGTCGCCCACGCTCTGGACCAGGAACCAGCGCAGCGCGGCGAACACGAGGAGCGCGCACGCGATGCCGCCGAGCATCCACGCGTCGGGAACGCCCGCGAGCCACCACGGAGGCGGGGCGAGTGGGCCGGGCTCGAGAAAGCGAAAGAGCTCGGCCGCCGCGGCGGCGACGACGACGGCGAACAGCGTGAGGAACGCCACGAAGATGGCGAGCGCGAGTCCGAGCTGCAGCGCGCCGCGCCGCGGCAGCCGGAAAGTCACGCGTCTGCCGAACATCCATCGGTCGAAGGAGCCGCGCAGACAATAGCGAATCCCGCGAGCGCCGGCACCGAGGAGGAAGCCGATGGCATCGCGCGCCGTGACCTTCCCTTCGGTGAGCGGCGCCCAGTACACCTCGTAGAGATGCGCATCGAAGCGGCCGCCAGCATCGTCGCGCTGACGGCCGCCATGGTCGCGGTGACCGCCATCGTCGGCGGCTCGGCCGCGCAGCGTCAACTCCACGCGCGGCAGCCAGTCCTCGCCGAACGACACGTAGCGCACGCGCGCGTTGGAGGCGTCCATGGGCGACTCGGACTGGCGCGACCAGAGCGCTTCGGCGACCGCGTTGAGAGTCTCGAAGGGAACCTGTTCGCCCATGCCGTGGCAGACGATGACAGCGATGTTCGCGCGGCGCGCGTGCGCGTCACCCACCCGCGCATCGGTGGATGATCCGGGCGCTTCGACGCGCGGCGCTGCGCGTCGATCGGAGAGAAGTTCGCGATCCATCGCACCCTATACTGCGGGATATCCGGAGTCGTCGC
>JBIQLU010000284.1:0-2811 GCA_044463985.1 Gemmatimonas aurantiaca
GAGCGGGCGACCGGACTCGAACCGGCGACGTCCAGCTTGGGAAGCTGGCATTCTACCAACTGAATTACGCCCGCGAAGAGCAGCCTCGCCGCTCGACCTGCAAAGCTAGCGATCCGCTCCCCGCGGTACAAGTTTCTATCTCACTTCCCCACCGCCGCCGGCCGCTGCAGAACGATGTACTGCACGTCGTCCTTCGCCACCGCGCGCAGCCACTCGATCAACGCGTCCACGTCCTCCGGCGGCTTCACCCCACGGCGCCCTTCCATGCGCCTGTACACCTTCAGCTCGCGCCCGTTCTGCGTGTACCGCGCGCGGTAGCTCCCATAATCGCTCTCCGCGGTCACGCTGTCCGGCAGATCCGCGCTCCACCCCTCCGGCAGCTTCAACACCAGCTCCGACACTCCTACTACCGGGCCGATCACGCGCTCGGCGTCTATGGGATACACGCGCGGCTTCCCCGACTCGAGCTGCGTCGCCAGCGTCTGCAGTCCGGCCATCGAGCTGAACGAAGGTGGAAGATTCAGAATGGCGCTCTGACCCGATACCTTCGCCGCCTGTCCGCCGTGGATCGCCATCGTGATCTCGGTGTTCGCCTTCAGATCCTTTCCGTCGAACACCACCAGGCTGTCGCCCGTGGCGCCCGGATATGTGTTGCCCGCCAGTGCCCTGATGAATCTGTCGCGCTTCGTGGAATCCATCGGCGTGGTGAACAATCCGCGAAGTCCGTACTGCCTCAGTCCCTCCGCGTGCTCCACATAATGCAGGCTCACCAGTCCGTCGGGCGTGAGCTCGCCCTCGAAACTCGTGCGCGAGAGATTCACCGACGGCGCATCCTCGGGGAGCGTGACTTCGTCGGCGTGGCCGTCGGGATGCACCACGAGCGCGAACTGGCCCTGATCGGAACCGGGGAGCGCGCCCCATGGTGTGAGATCAGAGGTGAGATCGACGTACATGTACTTGCCGCCGAGCTTCACCGCGGCGATCGCGTGGTTGAACTGGTCGATCGACGGAAGCGAGCGCTCCACCTTGCCGCCGGCGCTCAGCAGCACGGGGTACGCTTCCACGCCCATCCGCTGCGCCATGGCCACGAATATCGTCGCCTTGTCCTTGCAGTCGCCGTACTCGGTCTTGAACACTTCGGCCGGCTGGCGCGGCTGGTAGCCGCCGATGCCGAGCGAGAGCGAAACGTATCTGATGTCCTGCGCCACCCAGCGCTGCACTGCGCTCAGCGAATCGGTGAGCGAGTGCGCACCGGCCACGAGCTCGTGCAGTTTGCTCTCGAGCTCCGGCGTCAGCGTGTAGCGATCGTGCGCGAGTCCGGCGTACCACTTCGAGATGTCCTGCCAGCTCGTGGGCGACGAGAGATACACCGACTGGAAGACGCCGTTGGAATCGGCGGCGAATGGCTCGGACTTCGGCTTCTCGAGATCCTTCGCCGCCCACGTGTACACGCGCCGTCCGTGCGATGTCGTGACCTTCTTCGCGTTCGCGACGTTGCGCTCGATCATGTTCATCTTCAGGTCCGCCGGAACATCCACGATGTAGCGCGAGCGACGCGTGGGAAGCCCGGTGGTGATCGACCAGCTCGTGAGGAAGTCGCCCGCGCGGTACGGCTTCTGCTCTTCGAGCGTGAAGCTGTAGTCCACGATGGTGCCCACCGAGACTCCGCTCAGCGAGTAACGCCGCACCTTGCGATCGGCGTACACCGGATTTCCCATCGTTGCCGGTATGTCGGAGTCCTGCTTGTGCGCCGCCTCGGCTGTCACCACTTCGCCGTTCGGCTTCACTACGCGTATCCAGTTCACCGTCAGCTTCTGATGGCCCGGCTCGTACGAGAAGCTCTGCTCGGCCCAGTTCTCGACAGCGTCCTGCGTGAGGATCTGCGCCACCTGGCGAAAGGTCTGTCGATACGTTCCATCCGCCTGAAGGACCACGACGCCATCGTCGAGCAGGTAGACGAAATCCTCGCCTTCGTGATCGGCGGGGTTCACCGCGAGGCGATAGATGGTGTCGGCTTCGACGGAGGGATCGCCCTTGGGAGTTATGTTCGGCGCCTGAGCTGCCGCTGCCGCGGTCGCGCCAAGAGTGCAGAGCAGGCAGAAAACCACGCTGCGCATTGCGGGATGCTCCTTGCGAGAAGCAATATGGGAAGACTGCTGGCGGGAAAAGGCGCTACGGCGCCCTCTGGGTAGACTGATATGTGCCGCGATTGGTCATTTGTCCAATGCGACTTCCATACATCGAGCCGGCCGATCACCGCTGCGCCGAGCGGACGCACGAAAAAAAAACCCGCCCCTGTTGCGGGGACGGGCTGTACCAAACTTCAATCTCTGGAGCGATCTGCTCTAGAGCCAGCGGTCGGGATTGAACCGACGACCGCTCGATTACGAATCGAGTGCTCTACCACTGAGCTACGCTGGCGATATGCCCTGGAGCGGACTCGAACCGCTACGCCTCGCGGCACCACCCCCTCAAGATGGCGTGTCTACCAATTTCACCACCAGGGCCCTGCACCTGCTCTATTGCCACGGGGCTGACGGGGCTCGAACCCGCGACCTCCGGTGTGACAGACCGGCACTCTAACCAAGCTGAGCTACAGCCCCAACAACTTCACAACCTGCACACTCCCAACTCCCATCCCCACTCTTCCCCCCATAGCCCCAAGGGGAATCGAACCCCTATCTGCACCTTGAAAGAGTGCCGTCCTAACCGTTAGACGATGGGGCCGCACCGAGTAGCGGTAACGGGATTCGAACCCGTGTTTGAGCCTTGAGAGGGCTCCGTCCTGGTCCCCTAGACGATACCGCCATT
>JBIQLU010000285.1:0-2793 GCA_044463985.1 Gemmatimonas aurantiaca
ATGCTCGCGCCGATCTGTCCGCCGATTACTCCGCTCTGCATACATTACCCCACGATTCATTAAACTGCGCGAGTGCTGGCTATTTCAGGAAACCAGAATGCGACGGCGTCGGCGCGTACGCCGTCCTTGGCCCGCCACCAGATGATTGGATAGCCCAGGTCCGCGAAGCGCTGTCGCGGCAGCTCTCGCTGTTCTGGCAGGACGTAGCTGTCGAGGTATCCCGGATGCTCAGGCGCCTCGAGGATGCTAGCGTACGCGAGAATCCGCAGCAGTACCTCGCGTTCGCTCTTGTTTGACAGCACTACCGTCTTGATCGCGCGCACCAAGTCGCCCGCCTTGCTCGTCGGCGCAAGGAGCGCCGGCGTTCGGAGGACGAGGTCGAGCCGGTGCCAATCCTCCGCCGTAGGCTCGGCGGCGGGGAGCGTTTGGAACTGCTGCAGATCGAACACGATATAACCCGGATCTTCGTGGCTGAGCCCACCTGATTCCCGCCGCCAGCCGGCATAGTGACGTGCTCCGGGATCCTCCTCGCCGTCAGGCATCCGGCCCCAACCGCAGATGCTGCAGATCGTCGCATAGCTGCCATCCAGCGGCGCGAGTGGATGGTCCGGCAAGACGCGCCCGATAGCGTAGGAGCCGAGCGCCGAGCGGTACTCCAGCTGGCGGGATCCGAGACTGGCGACGAAGGCGCGTGCGACGTCTGAAGGCGCCAGGATGTCGGTCAGCAATCGGATCTGCGCGAGGACTTCAGCGTGTTCGTGTACGAGGTTCGTGGTCATTTTCTGTTTGGTCGTGACGCCAGTCATCCTCTGACGACGCGACACCATACAGCAGCACGCGAGGATTCCGGCTGTCTCAACGACGCTGCTCTGGCCGTGTGCCAGAGCGCAACGACTGCGTGTCGCGGGTGAATTCCTCGAGGCCGCGACGAACTTGCCCCTGTGATATGCCGTCGACAGCGATCCTACGGAACGCCGCTAGCTGACGGATCAGCGGCTCTCGCGGATCTGGGACTAGCACCGAGTCTGTAGTGCCATTTGACATTGATGTGCCGTTATACGAGAACCTTTGGTTCCAGTGAGGCGGCGTCGCTGCCACCGGGTCGGGAACGCTCCGCGTTCAGATGCCGCCGCGTGGGCGATCATCGGCCTGCTACCGACCCATCCAATGATCTCTGCGCCCGTGGCGGCCACCGTCACCGACCGGGCGAAGGTGCGAGTCTACGAGGGCATCGAGCAACTCGTGTCAGCCGGAGTGCTGCTGCTTCTGACTTCGGGACGTCGAAACCGCTGGTGGGAAGCTGATGGGTTGTTGGAGCTCATCGGGCGGCTCGAGGCTGGTGAGCTACCGGAGTGACACTCCTCGCCGCGCGATCTTCTCGATCGCCCGGGCCGCGTGCTCGCGCACGAGCGGCTCGGAATCGTCGATAGCTTGCCGTAGCACAGGCGCGTCGTCGATCGTCCCGACGTTGCCCAGCACCACGGCAGCATCGCGTTTCAGCCCCCGCAGCTTGGCGCGCTTCATGGGCGATCTCCTGAACGCGACAGTGAACTCCTCCTGCGACATGCCGAGTATTTCTCGCGCCAGTGTGCGCGAGTCTTTCCCCGCGATCACTTCGCGCGGCGCGAACGGCGAGTCGCCCAGCAGCCCGCTCGCGAACCGCACGTTCCACGGGCATACCTCCTGACACACATCGCATCCGTAAACTCTCTCGCCGATTCCTGCACGCATCTCTTCAGGGATTTCTCCCTTCGTCTCGATGGTCAGATACGAGATGCACTTCGTCGCGTCGAGCACGTGGGGCGCCGCGAACGCATCGGTGGGACATGCGTCGAGACAGCGCGTGCAGCTCCCGCACCTGTCCGCCTCGAACGGTGCGTCGGGCTCCAGTTCGAGTTCGATGAACAGCGCCCCGATGAAGAAGTACGACCCGCTTCTCGGATTGATGAGCAGGGTGTTCTTCCCGAACCAGCCCAGCCCCGCTTTGCGCGCGAGTTCGCGTTCGAGAATCGGACCCGTGTCCACATACGCCTTGCCGCGCAGCGGACCGCCGACTTCGCGGCCGATCCAGCGCTGCAGCTCGCGCAGCCTGGCCACCATGATGTCGTGATAGTCGTCGCCGCGCGCGTAGCGCGCCACCGGTCCCGCTGGCTCGGCGCCACCGTAGTCGAGGCCGACCACTACCGCGCTCACCCCGCCATCTACCGGAAGGCGTGTGTCACGCCGCTTCTCGGCGCCGCGCGCGATGTAATCCATGTCGCCCGCGAAGCCACGGCGGAGCCAGTCGTCGAGCGCTGCCGCTCCTTTAACGGGGCCGAGCGCGGTGATCCCTACGAGGTCGAAGCCGAGGCCATAAGCCTGTGCCCTGATGCGCTCCTCGATCGACGCGCGTTCGGGTCCGGACGGCTGCCGCTGAACGACCGTGTTTCCCACCACTGCAACGTGGCGATCGGCACCCGCAGACCGATCGTCCATCGACGTCACGAGCGACGCCCCGCCCACCGCGCGTAGCGGACTACGTCGCTGATCGGCGGCGATGCGTCTGCGTCGCCGTACGCCGTGTACATGCGCCAGCGGATATACTCCTTCGCCGGGACCGGCAGGAACGGCGGGTGCGCGTACCAGCGACGTCTGCGGAAGCGCCAGCTCACGCGCAGCAGATCGACTGCCAGTGAAGGGTGCGCCAGGGCGCGTAGTGCGAGTTTTCCGCCGAGTCGGAGCCAGGTCATTCGGTTCGGGAATGGACCCCCGCTTTCGCGGGGGTGACGAGCTGCCGCAAGACCCCCGTTCTCC
>JBIQLU010000286.1:0-2763 GCA_044463985.1 Gemmatimonas aurantiaca
GTGGGCTCACCGCTTTCAGTCATTTCCTTACCGCTGAAGATCGCCATTTGCCGGTCCCTGTTTCATGATCGAGATTGGGTTGACGTCCGTCTTTCCACGACGGATTTCGAAGTGCAGGTGCGCAGGTAACGAACGACGCGCGTCGCCGGTGACGGCGATTACGGCGCCTGCCGCGACGTGGTCGCCCTTCGCCACGCGCAGGTCACGCACGTTGGCGTAGATGCTCTCGTAATCGTCGGCGTTGGCGATCCGGATGAGATGTCCCAGTACCGGGTCGTCCGAGAGTTCGACGACCATCCCTGCCCCGGCGGCACGCACCGGCGTTCCGGCTTCGACGGCGATGTCCACTCCGTTGAGCGAACCGCTGTCGGGTTGGGCCAGCACGCTTCCGGCGACGGGAAGCGGCCAGCTATCCGGAACTGTGGCTCCGCTGTTCCGCACGAGCGGCTCGGCGAGCTTCGGCGCCGCGCCGAGCATGGTCTGCACCTGCTGGAATCGGCTCTCCAATCCGTTCAACGTGGAACGGAGCGTGTCGAGCTGCTGGACGTCGGCCTGCATCCCTTCGATCTGCTTCGTCAGCGACGGGACGCGCGCCGCCTGGGTCGCGAGATAGAACCAGCTCGAGAGCACGACCGCCAGCACTCCGCCGAGTACCCAGGCGCCGCGCCTGAGCAGATGCACCTGTCGCAGCGTGAGAACGATGGTGCGGTTCGCCAACCCGCCCTCGCGCTGGACGTGGATGATCATCGACCCAGCGCTCGGCGTGTAGATGTTGCCGTAGCCATTTCTGGGTTTCTTCTCGGCGGACTCCGAACTCACAGTCGCTCTCGTCTGGCGCCGAGTATGAGGTCGAGCACGCGCTCGAGATCGTCGGCGGAGTAGAAGGAGATTTCGATCTTGCCGCGCGCGCCGGCCGAGGTCGAGACTGCGACATCGGTCTGGAGGAAGCGTCGCAGCTCTTCGGCGATGCGGCGTGTCTCCGGCGGTGCAGATTCCGGCGCGACTGTTTTTGACGTGGTGCGTTGCTGGCGTGATTGTGGCGCTGAATCACGCGCTCGACGTTCCACATCGCGCACGTTCAGGCCGTTTGCCACGACCTCCCGGGCCATCGCCACCATGGCCTGCTCATCGTCGAATGCGAGCAGGGCACGGGCGTGGCCGAGGGTGAGCTGGCCGTCCTGGAGGAAGCGTCGAACGGATGCAGGTAACTTGAGTACCCGCAACATGTTAGCTACGGTCGTGCGATCCTTTCCCACCACTTCGCCCACCTGTGCCTGGGTGAGCGAGAACTCATCGATCAGCCGCTGGTACCCCTCCGCTTCCTCGAGCGGGTTGAGGTCGGCGCGCTGGAGGTTCTCCACCAAGGCGAGGGTGAGGAGCGTGCTGTCGTCGATCTCCTTGACCACGGCCGGGATCTCGCTCCAGCCGAGCGCGGAGGCAGCGCGGAGGCGGCGCTCGCCGGCGATGAGCTCGTAACCGCGGCCGCTCCGGGCCTTGCGAACGGTGATTGGCTGCAGCAGTCCGCTGGCTCGGAGGCTGCTCTGCAGCTCCTCGAGCTCTTCGGGGCGGAACTCTTTTCTGGGCTGGTAGGGATTGGGGCGGATGTCGGCGATCGGGAGCTTCTGGAGCGATTCGCCTGCCGGTGGCGCTGTTTCGCTCTGCGCGGCCGGCGTGGTGGCCGGCGTAGCGGTGGCGGCCGCCTTGGCTGTGAGGAGCGCTTCGAGTCCGCGTCCCAGCCGCCTGGAGGAAGGCTTCTCAGGAGTCATGGGGACTCAGCACGGCGAAAACGGACTCGGAGAGGCGGACATCGAACGGGACAGGGGCGGTACGGCTCATCGCCGCGGTGGATCCGCGAAGTTCACTGCTCATCGTGGGTTGGCTCCGGATTGACGAGTGCGGAGGCCGAGTAGTCACCGGGCTCGTCGGTGGTGTCGGGAGGAGGTTCCTCTGCTGCTGCAGCTCTGGATTGCCTGGCGAGCAACTCGCGGGCGACGGCCATGTATGCCTGTGCCCCCACCGAAGTGATGTCGTACAGGATGATCGGCTTCCCGAAGCTCGGCGCTTCGGCCAGCCGGACGTTCCGCGGGATCGTGGTTTCGAACACCCGATCTCCGAAGTACTCGCGCGCGTCGTTCACGACCTGGCGCGACAGATTGAGCCGAGTGTCGAACATGGTCAGGAGCACGCCGTCCACGGCGAGCTCCGTGTTCACGCCGCGCTGGATCATCTGGACGGTATTGAGGAGCTGGGAGAGCCCCTCGAGCGCGTAATACTCGCACTGGAGCGGGATGAGCAGACCGTCGGCAGCCGCCAGCATGTTGATAGTGATGAGGCCGAGCGAAGGCGGGCAGTCGATCAGGATGAGATCGTAATCGTCGCGCACCTCGGCCAGCGCCTTCCGCATGGCGGTTTCGCGGAGCTCCTGGTCCACCAGCTCCACCTCGGCGCCGGCGAGGTCGGGGGTGGCGGGAGCGACGTCGAGGTGCGGAAAGAGGACGCCTTTCAGAATCACGTCCGCGAGCGGGGCCTCGCCAAGAATGGCGTCGTAGACCGTGAGCTCGAGCTGGGAAGGGTCGATGCCGGTTCCACTGGTGGCGTTCCCTTGGGGGTCGCCGTCGACCAGGAGAACGCGCTGCTCAGCGGCCGCGAGACTGGCCGCCAGGTTGACTGCCGTAGTGGTCTTGCCGACGCCACCCTTCTGGTTGGCGATCGCGATGACTCGTGCCACAGGCTACCGTCGGGATTGGGAGGAGCGGGAGGGGA
>JBIQLU010000287.1:0-2692 GCA_044463985.1 Gemmatimonas aurantiaca
CTCGCCGCCGCCACCCTCCTGGCCACCGCGCTCTCCGCGCCGCTCGGCGCGCAGTCATCGAGCGCAACGCCGGCGCCGGACGTGCCGCCCGCCATCTCCGAGATTCGCCAGGCGGATCTCGAGCGCGATCTCTACGCCATGGCCGCCGACTCCATGCGCGGGCGCGAGGCGGGCACCGTCGACGAGCTGCGCGCATCCATGTGGCTGGCGGAGGAGATGCGGCGGATCGGACTCGTCCCGAAGGGCGAGGACGGTAGCTGGTTCCAATGGTGGAGCATGCGCGTCACGCGGATCTCCGACAGCGCGACCACCGTGCAGATCGGCGGCCGGCCGTACGCGCTCTGGCGCGATGTGATACCGGTGACCAACACCGGTGTCACGATCTCCGCACCGACGAAGTTCGTGGGCGATGGAAGCAACGGTACGATCGACGTGCGCGGGAGCGTCGTGGTGGCGACGCTGGTCGCGCCGCCGGAGAGCGCGATCCGCACCACGACGAACACCCACGACTACAACTACGCACGAGTGGCGATCTCGCAGGCCGCGCGCGAGTTCGGCGCGCGCGGCGCGAAGGCCGTGATCCTCGTCGCGGACTCCGTGGCGGATGATGTCTTCGACGCCATCGCTCTCGTGCAGGCGCGTGGCAGGGACGATGTAGTCGGCGGCGTGCCGCGCTTCTCACGCAATCGCAATGCTACGTCGCGAAACACGAGCGCCACTCCGCGCCCCGCCCCGGTGTTCCTCGTCCGTCGTGCTGCACTCGCCGCGCTCCGCGCCGGTGGTGAGAAGGCGGAGCTCCATGTGGGTATGGAGAGCTTCGAGTATCCATCGGTGAACGTCATCGGCACCGTGCGCGGCAGCGATCCGGCGTTGAGCGGCGAATACGTGGTGTTCAGCTCGCACCAGGACCACGACGGTGTGCGCTACTCCGTGGCCGGCGACTCGATCTGGAACGGCGCGGACGACAACGCATCCACGAGCGTGGCGCTCCTCGCCATCGCGCGCGCCTGGGTGAAGCAGCCTGGAAAACGCTCGGCGCTCTTCATCTTTCATGGCGCCGAAGAGCGCGGGCTGCTCGGCTCGCGCTATCACGTGGCGCATCCCGTCGTTCCGCTCGACAGCATCGTCGCTGTTCTGAACGGCGACATGATCGGCCGCAACGACCCGGACACGGCAGCGCTGATGGGATCGCAGCCGCCGCATCGCAACTCGGCCGCGCTCGTCGCGATGGCGATCCGGGCGAACGACGCCACGGGCAGATTCGTGATCGACTCATCGTGGGATCGCCCGTCGCATCCCGAAGGGTGGTACTTCCGCAGCGACCACGTACCGTACGCCGAGCGCGGGGTGCCCGCACTGTTCTTCAGCACGAACCTGCACCCCGACTACCACACACCGCGCGACGAACCGAAGGGGATCGACTACGCGAAGCTCACCCGCATGACGCGCTGGATGTACATGACCGGCTGGCTCGCCGCCAACGCCGCCGAGCGGCCGGCGGTGGACCCGGGGTTCGTACTGCGCTGAATGCGGCAAATGCGTTACCGCATCGTGACGGTATCGCCAGCGCTCGCGTGACCCGCCCACGCCATGCTTCAGTCACATGAAGCAGACGAAAACCATGACACCCGCGTGGGCGGGAGGAGAAAACGTGAGCAGTACGGCAGAACGGATGTACGGAACGAGAGTGAATGCACGCACTCGTGCGAGCAGCCGTCGCGGATCGCGATGCGGAACGCTTCAGGATCTACGACGCAGACTCGGTCGAGAGCTCGGCAATCTGCGCACGAGCGTCGGATTCGGAAGCACCGAGCGGCGAGAAGCGCGCCGCCGCGAGTTCATGGCGTGGGCGTGCTGTCCGGATGACGAGCTGGCGCCCGGCTACGCGCTGGAAGTGGAGTAGCGCGGGGGGAAGCTCGCGCGAGTGGCGGCGGCACGCGATGGCAGGGAGCGCGCGGCTTCTTCCGCTCTCATCGTGGCGCGACGCGAATAGTGCGCAGCGCCATGCGGATCGTATCGAGCGTGGCCGGTACTTTGGAGAAGGCCTGGGCCTCGAGCCGTCGCTCGTCGGGCAATTCCCACCCCGCACGGAGACGCGGCTTCCGTTGGACGCCAGCGAAGCCGCCCGTGAACAGACCTACGTAGACATTCCCCGCCACACCGGCAATCGTGTCCGCGTGAAGGGTCAGGCTATCGGTGAAACCGCAATCCGGAAGAGTGCACGGACGCGCGGGGAGCGACGGCGGCCAGCGGCGACCCGGCACATCCTCATCCCACAACGAGCGGGGATCGAGGTAGAGAGTTAGAAAGTCGCGCGTGATGTAGTCGTGCGTGCGCACGAAAATGGAGGATGCGTCGCGCCTCTGCTCGAACCCCGGCGGAACACAGAGCGAGAGCGCGGAGTCCAGAGCCCACTCCGCATGCCACTGTGCCGGGCACTCGGGGCGAGCTGCCGAGCGATCATCCGGCGTGCAGGCGAGGACGAGTGCGAGAGCGGCCAGAGCGCCGATGTACCTGTTCACGATCGGCGACCTTGCTCGACCGCTGACTCGCACGGAACACGTATCGCGCGAACCTTCAACTCCGGCCACGCGAAGAGCAGGTCGTAAAGCGAGAGCGCGAATGGAGTGAGTAGACCCAGCCACAATCCGAGGAAGAGACCGAAGCGCATGGAAGGCTCCCGGTGAGTTCT
>JBIQLU010000288.1:0-1368 GCA_044463985.1 Gemmatimonas aurantiaca
AACGCGGGGATGCCGATGAGAACTGCACCGAGGCCGGCGAAGGCTCGACCTGGCTGGCTGACGATCGTGTTGATCACGAGAGCGGCGGCGGATGCTACGAAGAGGACGGGCGTCACGGGGTAGCCCGGCACTCGAAAGGGGCGGTGAGCGTCGGCCTGGCGACGGCGAAATACGAACACGCTCGCCGCACCGAGTCCGTAGAAGATCCAGCCCGCGAACACCACGTACGTCAGCAGTTGCTCGAACGTGCCGGTCATGGCCAGCGCGGCGGACCAGAGCGCCATCGCGAAGATCGCGAACGCGGGGGTCCCGAAGCGCGGGTGGACTATCGCGAGCCGCTCGAAGAAGACGCCGTCGCGCGCCATGGCGAAGTACATCCGCGGCGTCGTGAGAAGGAGACTGTTCGCGGCGCTGAACATCGACACCAGTATCAGTACGCCGACCGCCCGGCCCACCGTCGGGCCGAGTGTCGCGTTCACCGCATCGATCGCGACGTGATCGGTTCGTGCCGCACCCTCGGCGCCGAGCGAAACAATGTAGCCGATGTTGGCCAGCACGTAGAGCGCTACCAGCGCGGCCGTCGCCATCGCGATCGCCCGCGGAAATGTCTTCTGCGGATCCCTCGCTTCGCCGGCTGAATACGTCACGTACTGCCACCCCTCGTACGCCCACAACACTCCGATCATCGCCGTTCCGATGCCGGACGCCAGCGTAGTCGTGAACGACCCGGGCCAGAGCGGCATCGTCGACCGCGGAGCACTTCCCATGACGATCAGCGCGACGCTCAGCGCCAGAAGCCCGGCCACCTTGAACGCGGTGGTCCAGTTCTGCATGGTGGCGCTCTCGCGCGTGCCCCGGATGTTGATGGCGGCGAGCAGCGCGATCACGAGCACGGAGATCGCGCGCGAGCCGAAGGCACCGAGTGGTACGATCTGCTCCGCGTAATCCGCCATCGCGACTGCGAGAGTCGCGATGGCGCCCGTGGATATGACGAAGAAGCTCGTCCATCCGCAGAGGAACGCGGGGAGCGGACCGAACGCGTCGCGGATGTACGCGTACAGGCCGCCGGATTCCGGGCGCATCGCGCCGAGCTCCGCGTACGTCAACGCGCCGAGGAGCGACAGCACTCCCGCCGCGACCCACACCGCGATCGCCGGACCGACCCATCCGCCCGTCTGCCGCAGTACCACGCCGGGCACGAGGAATATGCCCGAGCCAATGACCCCGCCGATCCCGATCAGCGTGAGGTCCGTGGTGCCGAGTGTGCGGCGCAGTTCGCGCCCGCTGTCGCTCAGCTTCGGCATCGGAGGCATGGCTGATTCACGTGCCGCCCGATGATCTCACACATATGTAGAACGCGCGCGCCGG
>JBIQLU010000288.1:1468-2640 GCA_044463985.1 Gemmatimonas aurantiaca
CGGTGCACCGCCCGCGATGCCCGCGATGTCGTAGCCGTGCTCGAGTGCCCAGGTGAAGTGCTCGCGCGTCGCGGCACGCCATACCGCGCCCGCCTCGGGCTCGCGCGCGAGCAGCGCCTCGATGTCCACGGGGACTTCCACCAGAGCCACCGACATCCGCGCGCGATCCTCCGGCGGCTGCACGTCGCCCGGTCGCGGGAACGGCGTGAGAACCGGGTAGTGCGACTCCGGCGACGCATGCGCCAGTACGGCACGCACCTCCGGCGAACGTTCGCGCGAACGATCGTCGGCATGATGCTTCGCAGAATCGCCGCCGGCGGTGCCACCCGTGGGACACGCGACCACGAAGCGATCCGTGGGAACGCCGTAGTGCAGGGGGCTGTCCGTGACGCCGTAGAAGTTGGGCACGTACTCCACCACGCGAGCGCCGAGCCGTTCGAGATTCAGGTGCGCGTTCTTCGCGACGAGCGGGTCGTACGACCAGCACACGTGCGCGATCCCGCGACGCGCGAGCTCGGCGATCTGGTACTCCTTCAGCCGCCGCCCGATGCCGAGGTTCCTCGCGCTCCCGCGTACGGCGAGCAGATGCGACCAGTGGATGACTTCTCCATCGCGCACGCCGGGGAGGCTGAGCACGAAGCCGAGCAGTTCACCGCTCCCGTCGAACGCGCCCGCCACGAGTCCGCCGATGTGCGTGAGGACTATCAGCATCGGCATCGGCATCGAGTCGTGCAGCCCGTGTCCCCACGTTTCGCCCTCGAGCGCGCGGCACGCCTCGAAGTCCTCGACCGATGTGAGCGGGCGGATGATCACGTCTGTTGGCATTGCTCGCCCCTCACCGCGTGGAGAGTTCGGGACGCCAACCCGGGCCGCGCAGTGCGCGCCCCGGCTTCGCTCCGGTGTGCCGGCCATCCTGGATCACCGCTACTCCGTTGACGAACACGTCGCGCACCCCCGTCGCGAGCTGGCGCGGCTGCTCGTACGTGGCGCGATCCTCGATGGTGGCCGGGTCGAAGATCACCACGTCCGCGTACATCCCCTCACGCAGCAACCCGCGATCGGCGATGGAAAGTCGCGTCGCCACAGCCGACGTCATCTTCCTGATCGCTTCCTCGAGGGAGAGCGCGCGCTCATCGCGCACGTACCGTCCGAGTATTCGCGGATAGGTGCCG
>JBIQLU010000289.1:0-2628 GCA_044463985.1 Gemmatimonas aurantiaca
AGCGGGCATCCATGTTACTCCATCGAACATGGGTCCCCGCTTTCGCGGGGACGACTATGACTGGTGTGCACTTTCTGTCTCCTGTGTCCTGTCCCATTCGTAGCCGTTCCTGCTCTCTGCCTTCTGCTGTCTGCCCTCTCTCCAAGCTCCCTTTCTCACGGCGCAAGTACGACCACTTCCTCGGCGACGGATTCGACGCGTGGGCGGGTGTAGGCGACGGGGAAGTACTTGTCGCGCGCCCAGAGTTGAAAGAGATCGGAGTAGTGGGGGCTGTCGGGATCGCCTGACTGGCCGGGGTTGTTCGATCCGACAGACGTGTCCCAGTCGCCGGTGTTGACGATGATGCGGAAGGAGGCTCCGGAGGTCTGATTGTCTCCGCCGCCGGTCGAGCCCACCGTGTAGCTGTCGCCTCCGCGAGGGAGTGGGCCGACGTCCAGCTCGAGCCGGATCTCGTCGCTCACGGCGTCCGTGAGAGGGTGCTGGATCAGAGCGTGCTTGTACTTCGCCTGACCGTATTGCCATCTGGACATGTCGGGTCCGAGCCTTTTGCGCAGGTCGGATACGGCCTGCGAGAGACTCGTGAGAAGTAGTGAATCGCGGCCGGCTACGGGGTGATCACCGAATTCGCCTGAAGGCGCGAGCAGCCAGTCGATCACGCGCTTCAACTGGATTCCGCGCATCACATCGCGCGCATCGGGCGGTACGAATGCATCGGTCACGTTCCGATCCAGCCGACGCTGCCACGCTTCGTAAATCCCCGCTGCCACAGAATTCTTGTCGAGTACGAAATCCCAGTCGAGCAGCATCCGGCGCGCCCGCTCCACATTCGCGTCGCGCGCGGTGAGTTCCGCGAGGAGCGGAACGAGAGTGCGGGCGGGGATGGAGAGATAGTCGGTCTGCAGTCGCTGCATGTCCATGATCGTGAACTTGCGTCCCGAGCCGAGCACTTCGCTGATCCGTGCCCAGCGATACGGATCCGCCCAGCTCCAGCCTACGGCATCGCGATACGGGTAGCCGGGTGGGATCAGATCGTTGTTCGCGCTGGCGAAGTAGCCGCTCGGCGGATCGAAGATGTGCGGCTTCGCCTTTATGGGCAGGTAGCCATCCCATTCGTAGCGACCGTCGCCGGGAACCGGAACGAGACCGCTCCAGTTTCGGCGGATGGGCGCGATCCCGACTGCCTGCCAGCCGATGTGGCCGGCGGTATCGGCCCATACCATGTTCTCGCCGGGGATGTTGCTGAAGCTGCACGCCTCGCGGAACTCGTCCCAGTTGCGCGCCTGATCGATGCGCAGGCTGGCGAGGTACGGCGCCGATCCCGGTTCTCTCCACGCTGCGCGGACGGCGTATGCCACATGATGCACGCTGTCCTCGAACACGACCGGCCCGTGGCGCGTGTACTTCAGCCTCACTATCGCCGGGCTCTGGCCCTTCACGGCGATTGTGTCGGTGATGATGTGCATCGACTCCCAGCCATCCAGGTAGCGATACTGCTCCGGGTTGGCCGGGTTGGTGTGGTAGACGTAGAGATCTTCTCCGTCGGTGCCGAAGATGGTGAGTCCCCACGCGCCGTGTTCGTTGTGCCCGATGGAGACGCCAGGGATCTCCGGCTCGCCGCCGCCTATGACGTTCCAGCCGGGTGCCACGAGGTGGACCCAGTAGCGGAGCGACGGCGTGGCCTGCGCGCGATGTGGATCGTTGGCCATCATGGCGTGTCCGTTCTGGGTGAGACGGCCGCTCACGACCCAGTTGTTGCTGCCGATGTCGCGCCGTTCGCGCCAGAGCTGCGCGGTGGCGATGGAATCGCTGAGTCGTGCCACGCGCGTGAGCACGCCGGAGTCGCCACGGTACGTTGAAGCCACGTCCTGCGGGAGGAAGCGTACGCCGCGCCTGAAGGCGTTGTAGACGCCGAGGATGTCCTGCGAGAGGAGCGAGCCGTCGATGGCACTGTCCAGCGCGATGGAGGGCTCGCCAGGGTGGAACCACGCGAGTCTCTTCACGGCATCGGGACCTAGCTTCGCCACGGCGCGTCCGGTCGAGAGCTCTTCGCCGATGTTGCCGAGCAGCCCCTGGTGGCGCGAGATGACGACGGCCGGCGTCCACTTCCCCGGTTTGATACCGAGCAGCCGGAGCTCCATCGGCATGAGAGTGGAGTCGCGCGCTACACGGTCGATGTATGCGTTGATGCCGTCGACGAAGGCCCCGATGATCGCAGCGCCATGCGGATGGTAGGACGCGAGCTCGCGATCCATGCTGCCCCGATACATGAAGAGGCGAGTTCCGATGTCGCGTTCCAGTTCACGCGGACCGAGAATCTCGGCCACGGTGCCGGTGGCCTGGCGGCGCCAGAGCTCGAGCTGGAAGAGCCGGTCGTGCGCGGCGTTGTACCCTTGCGCGAAGAAGAGGTCGTGCTCGTTCGTGGCATAGATGTGCGCGATGCCCCAGCGGTCGCGAATTATCTCGACCGGTTCCTGCAGTCCGGGCGCCCGAAGCGTGTCGTGCACGGAGCTCTGCGCGGAGGCCGTTTGCGCGAAGACCATCGCGGCTGCTCCTGCCAGGGCGAGACGTACGAGCGAAGAGACCACGAGCTTCATCTGGATGACTCCGGGAATCGGCGTATCGGTAGGT
>JBIQLU010000290.1:0-2623 GCA_044463985.1 Gemmatimonas aurantiaca
TATTATTCTCGATTCCCCTGAACCCAATCCACCACCACCGATGAACCAGAAACAGCTCGAAGCCCTCGCGCGCAAGAACGCCGCGAAGACCGCCGCACAGCCCAAGCGCGCCCGCGTCTACGACGCCACTATCGAGGCCACCCGGAACGAAACCCGGGACTCGGCGGAAACGACACGCCTGTTCAAGGAGATGAAGCGCCGCGAGTTCTAGATCGCCAGGAATCGAAACCGGATTCCTGGCGATTTTTCTTCTCGGTGGGCGCACGCGCCGCGCGGCCATTGACTGCCGTCGCGCGCCGCCTTACACTTCGCGCCCATGACATTCTCCGCCGTCCACCACCATGCGCACCATCATCACCACTCCCCGACGGGTCGTGGCAGCGTGCACGTGCGTGGATGACTGACTGAGAACGTCTCCAGCACCGAGCGTCGCGAAGCGAACGGCCCGTCCCATTCCGGACGGGCCGTTTTGTCTTCCGCCCAGGTGCAGTTCCCGTTTCCTGTTTCCTGTCTCCTGTTCCCTTCATCGCATGCTCCGCATAGCACTTCCCAACAAGGGCCGCCTCGCCGACGATGCCCGCACTCTCTTCGCCGACGCCGGACTCGAGGTCCGCTCGCCCGGCCAACGCGCGCTCGTGGCTTCGCTGGGCGGCGAGTTCGAGGCGATCTTCGTTCGGGCGCAGGATATCCCCGAGTTCGTGGCCGACGGCGCCGCCGATGCGGGGATCACCGGGTGGGATCTCATCTGCGAATCGGAGCGCGATGTCACCGAGCTGCTCGACCTCGAGTTCGGCGCCTGCCGCCTCGTGGCCGCGGCGCGCGCCGAGAGCGGGATCACCTCGCTGACCGACGTCACCGGCGAACACCGCGTGGCCACCGTCTTTCCGCGCCTCTCGCGCCGCTTCTTCGAGGACGCCGGCTGCAGCGTCACGATGGTGCCCGTCTCCGGCGCGGCCGAGATAGCGCCGCACCTGGGGATTGCCGACCTGGTCGTTGACCTCACGTCCACCGGTTCGACGATGCGGGTGCACGACCTCCGCGAGATCGCCACGGTTCTGGAATCCAGCGCACGACTCATCGCATCGGCGCCTGCCGCCGGCATCGAGCGGAAACGACGCGACGGGTCCAGCGCTGCCGATTCCATGCGCGCGCTCGAGGAACTCGCCGCCGCGCTGGAGTCGGTCATCCGCGCGCGTGGAAAGCGCTACGTGATGGCCAACGTTCCTCGCGACGCGCTCGACAGGGTGAAGAGCGTGCTGCCAGGGATCAACGGACCGACCGTCATCGACCTCCTGAACGGCGGTACTCACGTGGCGGTGCATGCTGTGGTACCGCAGTGCGCGATTTATCGTACGATAGCCGATCTTCGCGCGCTGGGCGGCGAAGGAATTCTGGTGACCCGCATCGAGAGGTTCACGCCATGAGCGAATCGGACATCCGCTTCCGGCTGCGCGGCGATCTGCAGGCGCTGCGCGGAGAGCTTCCGGTGCTCTTCGATCGTTCGACTTCGAAGACCGCGGGCGTACGCGCGGATACGACCGCCATCATCAGGCGGGTGCGCCGGGATGGAGACGCGGCGCTCTTCGAGCTCGCGCTGGAACTCGATGGCGTGCGCCTCGAGTCGCTCGAGGTTCCGCCAGTGGTGCTGCGTCGCGCGCTCGCGCGCCTCGCACCCGCGCTCCGCGCCGCCATGGAGCGGTCGGCCGCCAACATCACCATGGCACACCGCGCTTTCTCACCTCAGCCCGCGCTCGTCGAGACTGAACCCGGCGTGATGCTCGGCAGGCGCGCCGATCCGCTCGGTGCCGTTGGCGTGTACGCGCCCGGCGGGCGCGCGGCGTATCCGAGCAGCGTGCTGATGGGCACGATCCCGGCGCGCGTCGCGGGCGTGGGTACGGTGATCCTCTGTTCGCCACCGGGGCACGATGGGCTCCCCGCTCCCACGGTGCTCGCCGCCGCGGCGCTCGCCGGCGTGGATCGCGTTTTCGCTCTCGGCGGCGCCGGCGCGATCGCCGCGATGGCGTTCGGCACCCGGACCGTTCCCGCCGTGAATCGCATCGTGGGACCCGGCAATTCGTACGTGGCCGAGGCCAAGCTGCAGGTGGCCGGCTACGTCGGAATCGATTCGCCCGCGGGCCCGAGCGAACTCCTCGCGATCGCGGACGACTCGGTCGATCCCGCGTTCATCGCGCGCGAGGTGCTGGCGCAGTCCGAGCACGATCCGTTCGCGGCGGTGGTGGTCGTGGCAGTCGGCGAAGGCGTGGCGCTCGCTGTCGAGCGCGAGCTGCGTGCGCGCATCGGCGCGCAGTCGCGCGCGTCGATCATCACGCAGTCGCTCGAGTCGCGCGGCGCGCTGCTCTGGTGTTCCACACTCGCGGAGGCGCTGGCATTCTCCAACCGATACGCGCCCGAGCATCTCCTGCTCGCCGTCAGCGATCCGACGCGCGCGCTCGACGACGTGCGCAATGCCGGCTCGGTGTTCCTGGGCGACTGCAGCTCGGTGGCATTCGGCGACTACATGACCGGCGGCAATCACGTACTCCCCACCGGCGGCGCCGCCCGCGCCTACTCGGGACTCTCGACGCTCGACTTCATGCGCTGGACCACGTATCAGCGCGTCTCG
>JBIQLU010000291.1:0-2623 GCA_044463985.1 Gemmatimonas aurantiaca
GCGCCTCCCGCCGGGGCCGGCGACTCTCCTGGTGCGCGCGATCGGCTACGCACCCGAGCGAAGAACCCTGCGACTGGCGGCGGGCGAGACGACGCGACTGGAAGTGGAGCTGCGCCCCGTCGCCTCGATGCTCGGACCCGTAGTCACCACGGGCACGCTGCAGCAGGTGCGGGTGCAGGACTCGCCGGTGAAGGTCGCGGTCATCTCCACGGCGTTCCTGCAGCGCAGCGTCAGCAACAACCTCATGGACAACGTCTCGTTCTTCCCCGGGTTGAACCAGCAGGTGGACTGCGGCGTGTGCTTCACGAACAACATCCGCATCAACGGGATGGAAGGTCCGTACACCGCGGTCCTGATAGATGGAACGCCCATCATGAGCGCGCTCGCCACCGTGTACGGTCTGAACGCCATCGACCCGAGCCTGGTGGAGCAGGTGGAGCTCACGAAAGGGCCCAGCTCCACCCTGTACGGCTCCGAGGCTATGGGAGGTGTGATCAACGTGATCACGAAAGACGCGCGCTTCGCTCCGCGCCTCTCGTTCGGCGCCTACGCCACCTCCGACGGCGAGGCGAGCGCCAACCTCGCCGCGGCGCGAACGTTCGGCGGCGCGGCCACTCTCCTCAGCGTGAGCGGCTCGCACAACGACCGCTTCGTCGATCGCAACGGCGACGACTTCAGCGACCTCCCGCTCGTGACTCGCATCTCGGCGTTCAACAAGTGGTCGCCGGCGGAGGCGAGCGAGGAGCCGATGCAGATATCGGCGCGCTACTATCACGAGACGCGCTTCGGCGGCACGAGCGAGTGGACGAGCGCCGACCGCGGTTCCAGCTCGGTGTACGGCGAGTCGATCCGCACCTCGCGGGTCGAGCTGCTCGGAACGTACACCGCCGAGGCGGGTGGCTCGCCGCTCCGCGTCGACGCCGCCTTCAACTGGCACGACCAGAACAGCTACTACGGCGACCAGCCGTACATGGCCACGCAGACCACCACCTTCGCCCAGGCCGCCTGGCTCCCCGTCTTCGGCCGGAGCTCGCTCGCGCTGGGCGCCACGCTGAGATATCGGACCTATCGCGACAGCGCCGCGTTCCACCAGACGCGCGACGAGAATCTCACGCCCGGACTCTTCGCCCAGGACGAGCTCGCGCTCGGCGGCGGCGTGACGCTGCTCGCCGGGCTCCGCGTGGACCACCATCCCGTGCACGGCACGATCCCGTCGCCACGCCTGGCGCTCAAGTGGGATGCCGACAGGCACACTACGCTGCGCGTGAACGCGGCGACGGGCTTTCGAGTCGTATCGCTCTTCACGGAAGATCACGCCGCACTCACGGGCGCGCGCGACGTTCGCATCGAAGGGAAGCTCGACCCGGAGCGTTCCCGGAATCTCGTCGTGAGCCTGAACCGGACGTTCGACCTGGGCGGAGTGCCCGAGGCGCTCACGCTCGACGTCGACGCCTACTGGACGCGCTTCACCAACAGGATCGTCCCGGACTACGACACCGATCCGGAGCTGATCGTGTACCGCAACCTGCGCGGGATGGCGGAAACACGGGGCGTGGAGCTGGCGCTGGGATATGCCACCGCGCTCGAGCCGCTCTCGGCCAACCTCGGCATCACCTTGCAGGATGTCCATCAGGTGAACGACGGCGTGCGGAGCGAGATAGCCTTCGCCACCCGCTTCCAGGGCGTCTTCACGCTCGGCTACGAGTTCCCGCGCGCGCGGCTCGCGCTGGACTGGACGGGGCGCGTGCTGGGGCCCATGCAGCTACCGCGCTTCGAAGGGTTGCCATCGCGCTCGCC
Source organism: Gemmatimonas aurantiaca (assembly GCA_044463985.1). Classification (GTDB taxonomy): domain Bacteria; phylum Gemmatimonadota; class Gemmatimonadetes; order Gemmatimonadales; family Gemmatimonadaceae; genus JADGGM01. The sequence goes on from JBIQLU010000291.1 coordinate 1,798, forward strand.
ATGGTTCACCGAGCAGCACCTTCAGGCCACCTGGACGCTGCGCTCGGGAGTGGACGTGTACGGAGCGGTGAAGAACATCTTCGACTACGTGCAGACGAACCCGATCATCGACCCACGGCACCCTTTCGGCGATGACTTCGATACCGCGCGCGTGTACGGGCCGATCCAGGGGCGGCGGGTGCTGCTCGGGATGCGCTACGCGCTCGGGCAGTGAGCGAGTCGCGCGCGCGGCGGGTCGTGACGAAGCGTCGTGGCGCGTCTCGCGCGCGCATCGCTATGGCCGCGCTGATGATTTCATCTGGCGCCAGCGCTCCCGTCCGCGTGTCGGCGCAGCACGCCGCGGCGCCGACGAGCCACCCCGCTGCCACGTGGCCGTGGCCGGGCAATGCGAGCGCCCACGACTCCCTCCGCACGTTCGGCGCGGCGGACTACTCCTGGCGCCTCACGAATCTCGGTGGTGAGCAGCTCACTCTGGAGCGCTTCCGCGGGCGCACGCTGTTCATCAATGTCTGGGCGAGCTGGTGCACGCCGTGCGTGGCCGAGCTGGACGACATCCAGAAGCTGTACGACTCGCTCCGGAGCGGCGAGAACGCCGACACGTCCATAGCCATCGTCCTCATAACTCCCGACCGCAGGAACGCAGCCGAGCGATTCCTGCGGCGGCGCGGCGTGACCGTACCTGCATACATCGAAGCGAGGCGTACCCCAGCGGCCTTCGCCCTCCGCGCGCTCCCGACCACTTACATCATCGCGCCGAACGGCGACATCGTGCTTCTGCGCCTGGGAGCCGCGAAGTGGAACACACCCGAGGTGCGCGCGTTCCTTC
>JBIQLU010000292.1:0-2607 GCA_044463985.1 Gemmatimonas aurantiaca
TCGGAGTGGAGTTCCTGAGGAAGGCGTGGATCAACTTCGACGTCGTCTGGACAGTAGCGATCTTCATGGCCGCGGCGAGCACGCTGCTGGTGGGCTGAGCGGCGGGGTCAGGCACTCTGGGGTCAGGCACTCTATGTAGAGGGCTCATGAGCAACGCTCACGAGCCCTCTACATAGAGTGCCTGACCCCGCCGGTCAGCATCGCCGGCGATACGTAGCATCACCGGAAGCGCGAACTCGAACAGCTCCCGGGCGCTGAAGAGATGGCAATGGGCGTCGCCTACCCGACTTCCGTTGTTCGACGAAGCCGCCAGGTAGCCATCCACGATCTGCGCGAAGAAGCGATCGGGCCAGTTGGCGTGGGCGCCGTCGCTGGCGGTGTTCACTTCTTCCATCTCACGCCAGACCCTGACTCCGTTCTCCACGATCGGGACCTCGAATCGCGCGATCCGCTTGCCCGGGAAATCGGCTACGTGCTCCACGTAGTGAAGAAACGTGACGGTATCATGATCGGAGCCGAGCAGCAGGATCTTGCCATCCAGCTCGAGAAAACGTTCGAGCGCCGAGTCGTGGCCGAAGGCGTAATTCCACGGCTGCCGCGCGAAGAGATGCCCGGTATGGCTCCCACGGGCGACGAACCGCGCAACGTGATCGTTGACTGTCGCTCCCGGGAAAGTGCGGAAGAACTCGACCAGTGTGCCGTTGCTGCGGTCGGAGCGCGCGGTATAGGCGTCGAATGGCGGCAGCTTCTCCAGCACTTCAGCTTCCCGTTCCGGAGACAATCTCCCGCGCCCCACTTCGTCGGCGTACTCGGGGCACCCTGCGTACATCATCAGCGTACCGCTCGGTGTGAGCGCGTCCGCCAGAGCGAGATGGATCTCGTCCGGCCCGCCGGCGATCTCACCGATGGACCGGACCGATGCGTGTGCCATGACGATGTCACCCGGAGCTACGCCGAGTGCGCGCAGATCACCGGCGAGCTGCTCTCGAGAATACATGAGGCGGCGGTTCGAGTGGATCCGACAGCGTGCGACTCCCCATGGAGTATACGACCAGGAGCAGCGAGTCAGCCACTACGAATGACCGACGTGCAGTCGATCGTCCCACACGTCAGCGCGAAGTCCTCGCGCCGGCGGGGATGCGCCTCGGGAACGACACGGTGACCGCCGAACCGTCCGCCAGGAACGCCGAGGCCGGAGTACCGGAGACCGCCGCCGCGAAATCGGCGCCGTACAGCGGAGCGACATCGCCGTCCAGCCGCGCATCGCGCACGCGCCACGTCCGCCACCGCGGGTGCTCCACGCGGTACTCCACCGTCCCGCCATCGCGCTGGCGCGTGTAGCCCCAATGGTGGACGGTGATGAACTCCTCCTCGGAGCCCGCGCCGAGAGCGCGCGCTGTGCCGATCGGTTCGGCTGAAACGGCCGCGTTCGCGCCGCGATGGCGCCACGCGTATTCCACCACACTCGGCGCCGCGCTTTCGCCGTCGATCGGTCCCAGCCGGTGGCGCATGGGGAGCGTGGTGTACGGCTCGTTGTAGCTCAGCTTCGCGACGGTCGCGATCAGACGACGCGGCACGATCTCACGGATGAACGTGACGGCTCGTCGGACCTCGCCGTCCACGGTTCGTCGCACGTAGATGCGAAGGTTGACTTCCTCGAAGCTACGGTGAAACGGCACGGGCACGCCGAGCACGCGCGTATCGCGGAAGAGAAACCCGACCACGCTCACGTAGGTTGCGCCATTCCAGCTATCGAGTTCCGTTCCGGCGGGTACGTGGCGGAGCAACAGCTCCGGCTCGACGCGATAGTTCAGCATCACGAGCCAGCGCCACTCGGCGGTCAGGAAAGTGCGAAGACGGCGCACGTCACGGGTGCGAAACGATGGAAAGGATGGTCATCTCCTGCGGTTCGGGCCCGTAATGCCAGAACACCCTGAATGCGCCAGGGGTCCTGTTCTCGACGTACGCCTCGAACACCTTCTGCCCCATCACGCGACTCAGAGTGTCGTATTCGTGAGTCTGGAGAGATGGATGTCTGGGGTTCGACTGGAGGCGTCCGAGGGTGGCGCGAACCTTCCTCGCCTTTCTCTTGTTCGATCTGTCGAGAGCCGCGAGCTGCTCCGCCGCTTCCTCGGTGAACAGCAGCTCGAATGGCATGGAATCTCAGTCGTCTTCACCGAGAGCCGCGAACTCGACGAAGGAACCGAGGCTCCTGGTCTTGCCGGCCTTCGATTGTTCGATACCGCGCAGAACGCTCGCGGACGCCCGCGGGTTCTCGAGCAGCCACGCCTCGCGTGCCGGGATGACGACCACCGGATCGAGAAGAATCTGACCTTCGTCGTTGACCATGACCCTGAACTGCTTCTCCGAGATCTCGCTCCCGACCGTGACCCGACCACGCGCATCGGCTCTGATCACATCGCTTTTCAGAGGCCTGAACGCCGTTTCGGATGGGGCGTACGCGGTTGCGGGCTCGCGGACGGATCGTACTTCCGCTGCCGGTGCCGTCGGCCTGGCCGACGGCTTCTTCCGGGGAGTTTTCCCGCCGCGATTGCGCGCAGCTTTCTTTTTCATGGTGTGGTGGGGTTCCGGGCCAGCACTCGTTGC
>JBIQLU010000293.1:0-2523 GCA_044463985.1 Gemmatimonas aurantiaca
GCGCTGCTCGTGACCGGCACGCCGTTCTCGGTGAGTTCGGGGATCGGGTTCCTCGCGCTCTTCGGTGTGTCGGTCCAGACGGCCGTGGTCTACATATCGTACGCCAACGAGCTTCGACAGGGGGGAATCGGCATCGTCGAAGCCACGCGCGAGGCAGCGCTCCTGCGACTCAGGCCGATCATGATGACGGCGCTCGTTGCGGCTTTCGGTCTGCTCCCGGCGGCACTCGCGCATGGCGTGGGCTCCGACTCGCAGCGGCCGTTCGCGCTGGTCATCGTGGGCGGAATGTTCTCGCGCCTTCTCATCAGCATATTCCTCATGCCCGCGCTCTACGCAGTAGTGGCGCGGCCTGGCGACAGGCTGGAGGTCTGACACGTAGGCGCCCGGCGAACCTGCTATCTTGAACGTCAAATCCGGCGCGGCAAGACTCCGCCGCGTCGGTTCACGTTCGCACCGGGGAGCCCGCGATGCCCGCTACGCCGTTCACAGTCGGACTCGTTCAACAGGCCGTCAGCTCCAGCGCGGAAGCCACCGTGGATGCCGCCGAGCGCGGCATCCGCGACGCTGCCGGCCGCGGAGCGCAGATCATCTGCCTGCAGGAGCTGTTCAACGCTCCGTACTTCTGCAAGGTGACCGACGCGGAACGCTTCGACCTCGCCGAGTCCATTCCCGGTCCCACGGTCGAGCGGATGCAGCGACTGGCGGCGGAACTGGAGGTGGTGATCATCGTACCCATCTTCGAGCGGCGCGGCGCGGGCGTGTACCACAACTCGGCGGCGGTGGTCGACGCCGACGGGTCGATGCTCGGCACATATCGCAAGATGCACATCCCCGACGACCCGCTCTACCACGAGAAGTACTACTTCACGCCGGGCGAGATCTACCAGCACGACGAATCGAAGCCGCCGTCGGGCTTCCGCGTTTTTCGCACGCGTTACGCGACCATCGGGGTGCTGATCTGCTGGGATCAGTGGTATCCGGAAGCCGCGCGAATCACGAGTCTCATGGGTGCCGAGATCCTCTTCTATCCCACCGCCATCGGCTGGCATCCGAAGGAGAAGGAGGAGTGGGGCGCGGCGCAGGCGGATGCATGGCGCACGGCACAGCGCGCGCACGCCATCGCGAACGGGGTATTCGTGGCCGCGGTGAATCGCGTCGGCTTCGAGGCCGAGCCGGGCACCGACGGCATCGAGTTCTTCGGCCACTCGTTCATCTGCGACCCGTTCGGGAGAACCATCGCCGAGGCCGGGTCGGAACCGGCGATCCTCACGGCCACGTGCGATCCGGCGCTCATCGAGTACACGCGCCGCAACTGGCCATTCCTGCGCGACCGCAGAATCGACGCGTACGGGCCCATCCTGAACCGCTACATCGGGTGAGCGCCGCCGCTTCCGATACTTCGACATCGAAGCGTCGGATGCCCGCCGAGTGGGAGCCGCACGCGGCCACCTGGATAGGGTGGCCGCATCACGCTCCCGACTGGCCGGGCAAGTTCGAGCCCATCCCGTGGGTGTACGCCGAGATCGTGCGCGCGCTGCACGTGCACGAGCGAGTGCAGGTGCTCTGTCACGATGAGGGAGTGCGCGAGGAGGCGCAGCGGCTCCTGCGATCGCACGCGGTCGACCTCTCGCGCGTGGGGCTGCACATCGTGGCCACAGATCGCGTGTGGCTGCGCGACTCCGGTCCGACGGCCGTCGTGTCGCCCGAAGGCGAGGTGCACTGGGTGCAGTGGCGCTTCGACGGCTGGGCCAAGTACCCGAACCACACGCGCGACCAGCTCGTTCCGGAACGCGTTGCGGAGATCAGCGGGCTCCGCCGGGAGGAGGCGGTGCGTCCTGATGACGGTTCGCCGCTGGTGCTCGAGGGTGGCGGGATCGAGACGGATGGCGCCGGGACGATGGTGGTAACGGAAGAGTGGCTCCTCTCGGACGTGCAGGTTCGCAACCCGGGTCTCGACCGCGCGGGGTACGAGCGTGCATTCGCCAGGTATCTCGGAACGGAGCGCACGATCTGGCTGGGCGAAGGTTGCGTGGGCGACGATACGCACGGCCATGTGGACGACATCGCCCGCTTCACCGACGCGCACACCATCGCCCTCGCGTTCGAGGAAGACCCCGACGACGAGAATTACGAGCGCTCCGTCGACAACCTGCGGCGACTGGAGCTGGCCGCGCGCTCGTTCCCGGGCGGACTCAGGGTGGTGAAGCTCCCCTTCCCGCGCCCCGTCATGATGGACGGCGAGCGCCTCCCCGCGAGCTACGCGAATTTCTACATAGCAAACGGCGTCGTGATAGTACCGACGTTCAACGACCCCAACGACCGGGTAGCGCTCGGCACGCTCGCGGAACTCTTCCCCGGCCGCGAGGTGACCGGCATCCACGCGGTCGACCTCGTGTGGGGGCTGGGAACGCTGCACTGTCTGTCGCAGCAGCAGCCGGCTGGAGCAAACGACGGGGTCAGGCACTTCATGTAGAGGACTCGTGAGCGTCGCTCACGAGTCCTCTACATGAAGTGCCTGACCCC
>JBIQLU010000294.1:0-2487 GCA_044463985.1 Gemmatimonas aurantiaca
TCGGGCTGCCGCCGAACCGCGTGGTGGAACTGGGAGCGCAGATAGAGTTCTGAGCAGTCAGGCAAGCCTTCGGATCACGCGGCGGCGACTACTCCGGTAAGGGGTGGTTGCAGCTGGCTCTGCGAGCCGGGCCACCGGGTATCGGAGAAGCTGGCGCAGCTCACCCGTTCCGAGCATCTTCATCGTCGAAGGCTGCTCTGCAAGCACGAATCCACGGCGTCCCGCGCCGACTTGCTCATCGCCCGCTCCGATGTCAGACCCAGGAACGGCCGTCCCCATTCTCGAGAAACCACTTTCCATCCGGCCGCCGGCGATACCAACTACCGGCGGCGAACTGGTCGCGCATCCAGGCGAGGCGCCAGCCCCGAAGACGCCCTTTGCGGACGGACTCTATCGATTGCTCCAACGCAGGTCGCCATGGCTCGCGCCAAACCAGGGTGGCGGCATCGTCGCGACGGTAGTCCTCGTGCTCATGATTGGCGTGGCGAGCAACCAAGGCGGCATCATTCAATCGCTTGCCTTCTGGCGCTGGACTGGCGTTCCGTATTGGCCTACGTGGATCCTGATAGGTCTCGGAGTCGTGCAACTTCTCTACGTAGGATGGAGCGCCCACGAACAGACTGCGGCCGAGAACGATCGTGCCGCGTCACGACACCGCCAAGCGGTCGCGAACTATGAGTTCGCCCGCGGGAACGATGAGCATCGCCGCGCCAGGGAGCTTCAGGTCGAGATGCTGAGAACCATCGTGGCTGACCAGCAGGCAACGCACGAGACGTTGCCCACTGCGCGACTCTCGCTGGCTTTCCGCGATACCGCACGGCAGGTGCACGTGGCCGTCGAAAGCGCCCGCGACCCGCGCCTTCTTCCCCCGACGGATGGCATGCTCGACTTCGTGGACGAAGCGATACGGGAGGTGCTCTGGTCGATACTGCAGTTCGTCCGCGCGTATGACCAAACGGTGCGCCCGGGGGCAGCTACGGATGCCACGTACTCCGCCAATGTGATGCTCCACTACCAGATCGCATCAACATCGGTCGAGGCGCGGCGTGCCCTCGAGGCGGAACTACGGTGCATCGAGGACGGCGTAAGCATCGATCGTCTGGCCGGTGTGCTCGCTCTCCATCCCGAGTGGTCTGCCATCGCTGACTCCGACGATAGGGAGCAACAGATCAAGGATTCGATGGTGCCAGGGCTAGTGCTACCGGTGCCCGAGTGGCGCGTAGCCGACGCAACGACGGCATTGCCTGGCGCACCGCGAGCATGGCAGCTGGGAGGCGACTTCCTCCACTATGAGGACGTGCGCCAGCTGAAGGAGCATGTTCTGAATGACCACTGCGCCACATCGACTGTCGCCGACGCCATCGATGCCCATTTTCGGTCCCCGGCCGTTAAGCACATCAAGAGCTTCCTGTCGACCGCGCTAGTCGCGCCGGAGGACGTGAGCGAGCATGGCAGCGTCATCGGGGCCCGGCCACCCATAGGTGTCGTCAATATCAACTGTAGCACGAGCGATCTCCTCCGAGAGGAGCGCTTGGTCGGTGTCGCGGTTGCTCCGAACCGGCATGTTCTCGTAATCGCGCCGTTTCTGCGCGCGCTTCTGTACCCATTGGCCGGCCTCATCGAGCACCGACGGTGGGCGGAGCATCAACTGGCGAGTGAGCCGGAGCATCTCCGACGTATGAACGGTACCGCGGTACGCGATTTGGGGGCAGCCGCGACACCGAACGAGAACCAGTCGAACCCGGCTGGGGTATCAAGTCAGGCACCGATGTCGCACGCTACCGATCTCGTGCCCCCAGGGGACGAGGGCAACGGTACTCCGACGGCCGCGATATCCATGTTAGACGGGTCGGCAGACGCGGCAGGTTCGCGGCAGAGCATTTCGAATGTTTCAGACGTGCCGACTGGCGGCAGGGATGGTGCGGATACAGTGGAACGTCGGCAATCGTGACGGACGCCGCTGTTGCGCGTCCCTTCGGGCGCGGTGGTGTAGCTGTTGCAATGCCCATTCTCCCCGTGGCGAGGCAAGATTTGTCACGTTAGCTTTGGTGTACGTCGCGCACCTTATACCCGTCTGAGGATAGTCATGGACGCAACGACGACCCAGAAAGGCCCCACAGCGCAGCAGCAGGAAATCGCGCGCCGTCGGGAGCGACTTGAACAATCGCGGCGGGAGTTCCTGGAGACGATCAATCGCCAGCGCGGTCCTTCGCGCGGCGAGGTCGTCGAAACGCGTGATGGGTTCACGCGCGTCACAATCGTGAGCGGCGACACAGTAGTACGTGCTCCAGCGATACGCGAGGCGGGACGAACTGGCTGACCGCTAAACGACCTGAGTGTGGCCTTCCCAACGCGCGACGAGTGGGGCGACGGATTATCGTCGCCCCACTTCGACGTTTCGGTCTCGCTGGCTCGTAATGACGCCACCTGCACCGTTGCAGCGCGCCTTCCGCCACGGCGATATTGGGAACATGACCGCGCCTGCCC
>JBIQLU010000295.1:0-2470 GCA_044463985.1 Gemmatimonas aurantiaca
GGCCAGTATGTCGAGTACGATCCCCGCCTTCAACATCTGCGAAACCGTCAGATAACCCGAGCTGAAAACGATCGCGTTCGGAGGCGTCGCGGCCGGCAGCATGAACGCCATCGACGTGGCCAGACACGCCGTCGTCATCAGCGTGACCGGGTCGATGCCCAGTCCCAGCGCGGCGCCGGCCATGATCGGCATCGCCATCGTGGCGGTCGCCGTGTTCGACGTGAATTCGGTGAGCAGCGCGAAGAGCGCGACTACGATGGCGATGATCAGCACCGTGGGGATGGCGCCGAGCCCCGACACCGCGCTCCCGATCCACTCGGCGAGGCCCGACCTGTCCATCGCGCGCGCCATCGAGAGCCCGCCGCCGAAGAGAACGAGCACGCCCCACGGAATCTTCTTCGCCGTCTTCCAGTCGAGCACGAACTCGCCGCGCTTCAGGTTCACCGGCAGAAGAAAGAGAGCCATCGCCGCCAGCATCGCGATCGTCGAATCGCTCACCGATGGCGCCCAGCTCTGGATGCCGGGGATGGTCACGCTCCCGAACTCCTTCGGAGAGCGCAGCACCCACGCCGCCGCTGTGAGCGAGAACACGATCCCCGTGAGCTTCTCCCCTCGGTTCGGCGTCCCGAGTTTCGCGCGCTCGCCCGCGATGATCGCCGACGCGTCGCCGGAGAGTTTGCCCGGCGGATACATGAAGCGAACCAGCACGATCCACGCGAGCGGCAGCATCACTGCCGCCACCGGGAAGCCCACGGCCATCCACTGCAGAAAGCCGATCTGACGGTGGAACATCTCGCTCACCGCGCCGGCCAGCACCGCGTTCGGCGGCGTGCCGATGAGCGTCGCGATCCCGCCAATCGACGATGCGAAGGCCACGCCGAGCATGAGCGCGATTCCGAATTCGTACGGGCCCTCCTGATCCTGCGGGCGGAACATCTCCCCCACAGCGAGCGCTATCGGGAGCATCATCGCGGCCGTGGCTGTGTTCGAGATCCACATCGAGATGAAGGCCGTCGCCACCATGAAGCCGAGCACGAGACGGTTCGGACTCGTACCCACCCACGTCATGATGCGAAGTGCGATCCGCTTGTGGAGTCCCCAGCGCTCCATGGTCACGGCGAGCAGGAAGCCGCCCATGAAGAGATAGATCAGATCGTTCGCGTACGGCGCCGCCGCATCGCCTGCGTTCAGCACGCCGAGTGTCGGAAACAGCGCGAGCGGCAGAAGCGCGGTCGCGGGAATCGGGATGGCCTCCGTCACCCACCAGACGGCCATGAGCAGCGACACCGCGGCCGTTCGCCATCCCGCCATGCTCAATCCTTCCGGCGGCGGCGCGACGAGCATCACGACGAACAGCGCGCCGCCGATGATCAGGCCGAGGAGTTTCGCTCTCCCGTACGAGGCTTCGGCACTTCCTTCCTCCATCTCATCTCCTCTGAGGCTCGGGTGGGTTGGCGATTCTGGAGACCGAGCGAAACGAGGTCAAGAGTAGTCGCGGGAGGATGTCGTTGTCCACCACCGCCACGAGGGAGGCTGACGACGGCGGCCGGGCCATCGGAGCGCGCGCCGGCAGAAGGCTAGCAGGCAGTATAGCGGGAGAAGGCCGGGCGATCACCCGGCCGAATCATCACCGCGTCCGCACGAAATGCTCCGCATGATCGCGCGCGAAATCCCGAACGCTGCGCGGCGCGCGACCGAGGATCCGTTGCACGCTGTCGGATACACGCTCGGTCGCTCCGCCCGCCTTCTGATAGGCGGCGAGTGCGAGGAACGAGTCGATCATCATCGGGGCCATACCCTGCCGCTCGAGGCGGCCACGCATCTCTTCCATCGAGAGCGCGCGATAGCTGACCGGCGCACCGGTCGCCTCCGACAGCGCGCTGGCGAGCGCGGCATACCCGACGGCCTCGCCGCCGGTGAGCACATAGCGCTGGCCGGCGTGCGCCTCGGGATGCAGCAGCGCTTCCGCCGCGACCGCGGCGATGTCGCGCGCATCGATGAACGGCACCCGCCCATCGCCGATCGCCGCGTAGACGACGCCCTCGTCGCGCACGCTTTCCGCGACGTCGCCGAGCCAGTTCTGCATGAAGACGTGCGGCCGGAGGATGGTCCACGACATCGACGACGCCTCGAGCGCCTGCTCGACTTCCCAGTGCTCGCGGGCGAGGGGTGATCTGGTCCGCGGCGAAGCGCCGAGCGCTGAGAGCTTCACTACGTGCTCCACGCCGAGGCGCCCGGCGGCGCGGATGACACCGACCTGGGTCTCGCCGAAGCCGGGCTGGTTGCCGGTGAGCAGAAAGAGCTGGCGTGTGCCGGCGAGCGCGGGCTCGAGCAGGCTCTCATCGCGAAGATCGGCCTGGAGCCAGGTAACGCGTGCGAGCACGCGGGCGCGGCTGAAGTCGCGGAGCACTGCGCGCACCGGCGCCTCGGCTTCGGAGAGCAGGCGTACGAGCTCGGCACCGATGGTGCC
>JBIQLU010000296.1:0-2451 GCA_044463985.1 Gemmatimonas aurantiaca
GGGTCCAGCGAAACCGGAACGTTGTTCGCGTAGATCGCGAAGGCGAGCCGGCGCCCGTCGGCCGTGGTCATGTAGCCGGCGAGTCCCTTCCCGTCGACCATCATGCCGTCATTCAGCAGATCCTCTTCCACGTAGGTTCCGGTCTTCGCGTGCACGTTCCCCGCGGCGGGCGACTCCGTCTGGATGTTCCAGAGCGTGCCGTCGCGGCCGAGCACCGGGAGCGCCGTGAAGTACTTCTGGAAGTCGGGGCGCTTCGCCATGGCGGCCAGGTAGCGCACCATGAAGGAGGGAGTGAAGTGCGCCGAGCCGCCCGCGCCGTCGGCCTGCGAGGCGCCGGACACGTCGAGGCCAAGCGAGTCCTTCAGGAAGCCGCGCTCCATCGCGAACCCGGCGCGCGCCGATCCTTCCTTCGCCAACACGGCGCCCAGCACGTACGGCGCAGTGCTCGCGTGCAGATTCTGGCTCACCTTGAGCGTCACCTTCACTTCCTCCGAGAAAGGAGGCGAGACGTGCTCGGCGACCACGTTGGCATCGGTGTACGATGACCTGAGCGCCGCGAAGTCGGGCTTCACAGCGGGCTGCGGGAGCGCGGCGCGCACTCCCTTCTCGTCGAGCGCCATCACCAGCGCGACCTGCGCGTAGCGGCTCGGCTCCGGCACCGCGTAGCTGAAGAGAACCGCCGGCTTCCCGGCCGGCATCGTACCCGTCACCGTGACCGTGTGGGAGCCATCGGGGTTGGTGACATCCCTGGACCAGCGGATGTGCGGCTGCGAGTCGGCAACGGACGTGGTGGCCTCGTTCACGAAGTGCACGTACGGCGTGACCGGGGAAACCGCGAGCGAAGCCGGAGCGCCCTTGCTCGCGCCCGGCGATATGGTGACATCCACGAGGTTGTCGTTCACGACGATGGGCGAGATCACGACGCCCGTGCCGAGCTCGCGTTCGCCCTCGGGGAAGAGCGAAGCGTCGATGAGAACGCGGCCAGCGATGCGCTTGATCCCGTGCGCGCGCACCTGTGCAGCGATGTCGCGAATGACGAGCAGCGGATCACCCGGCACTGCCTTCGTGTCGGGACTTCCGTCGTACGAGTGGTCCTCGTTCTCGAAGGCGAGAGTGCCGTCCTTCTGGATGCGGCCCGACAGGTTGGGGTCACCGCTCGCCACGAGCACGAGGTCGCCGTCGAGCGTGCCGTCGCTCTTCACGGGGCCCGTGCGGTACACGCGAGTGTGGAAGCGGTAGTCGGCGCCGAGCAGTCCCATGGCGCTTCCCATGGTGAGCAGCTTCGTGGTGGAGCCGGGGACGAAGAAGCGATCGCCGTTGATGGAGAAAACGGTCTTCTCCGAGTCGAGCGAGTAGAATTCCACGCCCCAGGCCGAGTGAGCGAACTCCGGGCGTTCGACGATACTTCGAACGCGCTCCTCGAGCGTAGCGCCGTTCGCCTTCCGCGGCGCCTGAGCGGCCGCGCCAGCCGTGAGGGAGACGATCGCGGCCGCGATCGCGGGTGCCCAGAAACGTGCTCGTGCCTGCATTCTCGCCATTCCGCGCCTCTTTTGGTATACTGTTTTGTCGCCAGAATACGGACCGGCGCGGGGATGCGCAATAGCGGCGCAGGCCCGCGACCGCGGGAAGGTCTCGTGCAGGGCGGCTGCCGGACGTGAAAAGGGGGCGACGCGCCTGTTGCGCATCGCCCCCGGGGCAGGACAGCCGCTGCGGCGGCTATCTATTTGTGCCCTTCCTTCTTGTGGTCGGGATCGTAACGCGGCTCCAGCTCCTGCGGATCCTTCAGATCGTTGAAGTAGCCCCACGTCCATCCTATCACGGGGATCGTGAAGAAGAACCACCAGGTCATCGCGCCGTACAGAGGCATCCCTGGGAAGGACATCTGGTACGACAGCTTCGTGTTGTGATACGTGAAGAAGAGGAACACGAAGAGCGCGGCCGAGAGCAGCCAGCAAATACCGAGCGCGATCCCGTGTCTGCGGTGGTTAGCCATTTATCAAGATGCCTCGTGCTGATGATTTCAGGCGCCGCCGGCCCTCCCGCCGGCCATCGCCCCTGGAGAGGAGAAAATAACCACGGGTACGCCCCCGGAGCCAGTAGCCGCCGGTGGCGGAGCTGGGCGGGCGCTGGCACCCGCTGTCGATTTGCATATTATGCTGGCGAAGCGTGGCGCACCACACCCTCAACCCGCGGACACGTGACATACTCGCATCGCTGGGAGCGGCCCGCACTACTGGCGGGTCCGTCGTGGGCCCGGATACGCAACGACATCTCGATCGCGCTGCAGCTCTTCCAGGTGACATCCACCAACCCCGCGTGGCGCGACGCGGGCGTGGAGCCGGTCGCGCTGTGCGGTCCCGACGGCCGCGGCGATCCCGTGGTGGCGCGCGCCATGGTGGCGTTCAACGGCGACGCGTCGCGCAACGGAGCGGCCGACCCCTTTCGCTTCGC
>JBIQLU010000297.1:0-2402 GCA_044463985.1 Gemmatimonas aurantiaca
CCATGGCGAGGCGGCCGGGCTTCGCGATCATGGCGCTGCTCACGATCGCGGTGGGGATCGGCGCCACCACCACGGTGTTCACGCTCGCAAACGCTGTGCTCTTCCGCCCTCTACCCGTGCCGGAGCCGGATCGGCTGGTCGCGATCATGGAGCACAGGACGGGAGCTTTCTCCCAGGGACTGGAAGGCGTCGACGTTCCCTACGATCGGTATCTGGAATACCGCGATGCCACCTCCAATGTCTTCTCCGGGCTCGCCGCGCAGAAGTGGACTTCCTTCTCGCTGCGCGCGCTCGGCAACGCGGTACCGGTACGCGGCACGCTGACGTCCGGCAACTACTTCGAGGTGCTTGGCATCCGGCCGGCACGCGGACGCTTCTTCACCCGCGCCGACGATCGGCAGGTGGTCATTTCATACCACTTCTGGCGAACGCGGATGGCCGGCGACTCGAGCGCCATCGGCCGGCCGGTGTACCTGGACGGCAAGCTGCTCACGATCGCGGGCATCGCGCCGATGGGTTTCGAGGGCACGGCGCCCGGAATCGACTCCGATATCTGGGTGCCCGTGGTGGCGATACACGATGGCGCGGGAGGCGAATCGTCGTTGCCGTGGCTCGCGCCCTTCGGACGACTCCGGCCCGGCGTGGATGTCGCACGCGCCGGCGCACGCGCGGATGAGGTAGCGCGGCAAATCCCGCCGGGCGAGCCTCAGACGCGAGTGCGCGGCGCGAGCCTCGAAGCGATGGCTGGCATCCTCCGTGGCGGCATCAGGCGCGAGACGAGCCAACTACTCACGATGCTCTCCGGTACCGCGCTTCTCGTCCTACTCATCGCGAGCGCCAACGTTGCCGGAATGCTGCTGGCGCGCGGCGTGGCCCGACGTCGCGAAGTCGGCATGCGGCTCGCGATCGGCGCCGGACGCGGACGCCTCGTGCGGCAACTCCTCACCGAGAGCGCGCTGCTCGGACTCGGCGGCGGGGCGATCGGCGTGCTGCTGGGAATCGTCGGGAGCGGTCAGCTCGCGCGAAGGGTGTCGATCCCCTTCACCTCCGACGCGGCCTTGGGGCTCGCGCCCGACCACCGCGTGCTGCTGGCCGCGCTGCTCACCACGGGACTCACCATTCTGCTCTTCGGAATGTTTCCGGCGCTTCAGGGAACGCGGGGCTCGCTCCTCTCCGCGCTGCGCGATGGCGGAGGCGGCGCGAGCGGAGCACATGCGCGAGGACGGATGATCTTCGTGGGCGGACAGCTCGCGCTTGCCGTCTTTCTCCTCGTGCTCGGCGGACTCTTTCTCCGATCGCTCGAGCGCACACTGGCCGTGGAGCTCGGCTACGATCCATCGAGCACGATCATCGCCACGGTGAACCCCGGCCAGATCGGCTACGACAGCGACAGCGGCCGAGTGTTCTACGGCCAGCTCGTCGCGCGCCTCCGAGCCACGCCCGGAGTGGAGCGTGTATCGCTCGCCCGCTCCGCGCTCCTCGGTGGGGCATCCATGAGCAACGACATGAGAACGGTGGATGGAAATGCGAAAGCCGCACCGGGCTCCGGACGCGAGCAACGTTACGAGCCCGGCGTTCCGCAGAACATCGTGGACACCGCCTTTTTCTCCATGATGAAGCTTCAGTTCGTGGCCGGGCGCGGCTTCACCGCCGTCGACGGTCCGGGCGCGCCGCCGGTGGTGGTGGTGAACGAGACGCTGGCGAGGCAATTCTGGCCGGGCGAGAACCCGGTGGGCCGCCGCGTGAAGAGCTTCGAGGGAGAGGCGGAGGTAGTAGGCGTGGTGCACGATGGACGCTGGTCGCTCTCCGGCAAGAGTCCACGCGGCTTCGCCTTCTTCCCCATGGCGCAGCACTATTCCGGCAGCATGGTGGTGCACGTCCGCGGGACGCTCGCGCCCGATGCTCTCACCGCGCAACTCCGGCGCGTCGCCGGCGCTCTGGATCCCGACGTGGCCGTGGAGGGCGCGATGCCGCTGTCCACCGCCGTGCATGCGATGCAGGCGTCATTGCGGAGCCTCACGGCGATCGTCGCGCTCTTCGCCGCGGCCGGGCTTCTACTGGCCGCGATCGGCGTGTACGGCGTGCTCGCCTTCCAGGTGGAGCAGCGCACGCGCGAGATGGGCATCCGCATCGCGCTCGGCGCATCGGCGCGCAGGCTGACCCTCCACGTGCTCGGACACACGGGAATCGTGGCGCTCGCCGGCGCACTCGTCGGTGTGGGCGCGGGAGTCGTGGCGTCCATCGTCCTGTCACACATCCTCTACGGCATCGGCCGCATCGACATCGTCACCTTCGCCCTCGTTCCGCCGCTTCTCACCGTGGTCGCGGTCGTCGCGTGCGCGGGTCCGGTGAGGCGCGCCGTCGGCGTGGACCCGGTGGAGGCGCTGCGCACGGAGTGAAGC
>JBIQLU010000298.1:0-2392 GCA_044463985.1 Gemmatimonas aurantiaca
CCGCCGAGCGTCCCGCCGAGCGTCCCGCCGAGCGTCCCGCCGAGCGTCCCGCCGAGCAGCGCGAAGAGCGTGCGCCAGTGCCGCTCGGCCTCTTCGGGGTCGTGCACCGGTGTGTCCGAAGGTACCCAGCCGTGCCGCGCGTCGTACGTCTCGATCGTGTGCGCAACGCCCGCATCGGTGAGCGCGTTGTCGAGCCGCTCCTTCTGCGCGTCATCGAAGCCGCGATCTTCCTTGGCGCCACCAACGTAGACCCGCGCCGTGATCCGGGAGGCGAGCAGGTGCGGGCTGTCGGGCGCATCGGTGGCGAGCCCGCTCGGGTGGTACGACGCCGAAGCCGCGATGCGATCGGGGAAGTGGCCCGCCGCGGCGAACGACATCCGGCCGCCCATGCAGTAGCCGGTCACGCCGATCTTCCCGCCGCTTACCCGCGGTTCCGCATCCAGGTACGAGAGGAACGCCGTCGTATCGCGCATGATGTTGGCGATCGTCGCCTTCGGCAGAACCTGCTTCGTGAAGAACTCCCGCTGCGCGGGATCGGTGAAGAGCGTCTTCGCGTCGAATGAAGTCGGGCCGATCCTGTAGAACAGGTCCGGAAGTAGCACGTAGTAGCCCCCGCTCGTCATGCGCTCGGCCATGTCGAAGAGCGCGGGGCGGATGCCGATTCCGTCCATGAAGAAGAGCAGCCCCGGCCACGGGCCGTCGCCCTCGGGGTGGAAGACGTGTGTGGGGCAGCGGCCATCCTGCGTGTCGAGCTCGATCGTGTGGTGGGGCATCGGTCTGTCGGTGAATGGTCGGACTACGTGCACTGCGGAGGCGATGCGGGGCGCGATCCCGGATACGTCGATCGACAAACCACCGCCGGCCTACCATACAGTACGGTCGCGGGGCGCGGCGCGATGCAGCGGGGAGCCGAAGCTCTCGCGACCTCGCGGAGAGGAGCGCATGTCAGGCACCACGAAGAGAGTTCGCTACGGCACACAGCGAGAGACGGCTGGGGTTGTCGCCGCACCGCCGTTCATCTTCGGCGCGGCGCTCATCGTGGCCGTCGCCCTGCACTTCCTGCATCCTATGCACATTCTCTCGACCGCCACGATCGTGCTTCACCTGGCTGGCCTCGCGCTCATCGCGATCGGTCTCACGCTCAGCATCGCCGTGGTACGCGTCTTCGCGAGAGCGGGAACGCAGCTCTCGCCGTATCGGGAGACGACCCGCTTCGTGCGTACCGGCCCCTATCGCTACACCCGCAACCCCGACTACGTAGGCCAGGCTCTTCTGTACTCCGGGATCGCGATCGTGGCGAACAGTTGGTGGCCACTCATCCTGCTTCCGGTGGTTCTCGTGATCATCCAGCGCGGCGTGGTGCGGCGCGAAGAGCGCTATCTCGAGGCGAAGTTCGGCCAGGAGTACCGCGACTATCAGATACGCGTACGGCGCTGGCTGTGACGGCGGGCTGGAGCGACCGGACCCCGCTGCCCCGCACGGCGCGTACGCTAGCAAGGAAGATGCAGCTCTGCGCCGCGAACGGTGCGCCCACCCCGCGCGCCAACGCGGAGAGTGTGATGCCATTTCGTCGACTACGATTCGCGGTGCTGCTGCTCGCGGCGCTGACGCTCACCATGGAGGCCGCCCACGTTCTCGAGCTGCCGCAGAAGATGAGCTACGAGCCCACGCTCTACGCCGCGGTCAACTCCACGCTATATCGCTACTTCGCCATCGTCGGCGGAGCGCTCACGGTCCTCACGCTGATTGCCGGAGCCGCTCTGGTGATCGCCGTGCGCAAACAGCCCGGCTTCGGCTGGACGCTCGCCGGCATAGCCGCCTACTACCTTGCCTTCGGCATCTGGCTCGCCGTGGTCGAACCGGTCAACCGAACCGTGGCGGCGGCCGCCGCGCGAAATCCTGCCTCCCTTCCACAGCTCTGGATCGTATTGCGCGCGCGCTGGGAGTACGGGCACGCCGCGGGATTCATCGTCGAGCTCATCGGGCTCGCGCTACTGCTCTGGTCAGTGCTCCTCCGCAACGGAGCGGAGCATGCGGAGTGATCGGCATGTCTTCCGCATCGCGATGACTCCGAGCCGACCGGCGATGATCGTGCTTCGACCACCGACCACGGTGTCATGAATCTGACCATCCGACCCGCGACCCCCGAGGAAGCGTCGAGCCTCACGGCACTGGCGCTCGCGGCGAAAGCGCATTGGGGATATCCGGCAGCGTGGCTCGAAGCGTGGCGCAGCGGCCTCACGATCACGCCGGAGTACATCGACTCGCACGCCGTGCTCGTCGCCGAGTCACCCGCGGCGCAGCCACCGATACTCGGCGTCTGCTCACTCGAGGACCGTGGCGATCACTGGCAGATCGAGCATCTCTGGGTCGATCCGCGCGCGCACGGGTC
>JBIQLU010000299.1:0-2386 GCA_044463985.1 Gemmatimonas aurantiaca
AGATCCACGCCCTCCGGTGAGACGGCGATCTGCCAGTAGGTGGTGGTCGGGAGGTACGTCGCGGCACTCGCGCGTGTCACGCCGGGGATGCCGGCAAGTGCATCCACGAGTCGCTGCTCGGCCCGCGTGACGCTCGCTCCGTCCGGATAGCGAAGTTCTGGAAGCGCCACCTGGAAAGTGAGAAGCCGCGCCGGTTCGAAACCGGGTTCCACACGCATCGCGTTGGCGAAGCTTCGCACCAGCAGCCCGGCTCCCGAAGCGAGTATCAGCGCCAGCGCTATCTGGGTAGTCACCATGACGCGCCTGCTGCGCTGGCGCGTGCGTCCGGCGCTCGCTCCACGTCCCTCATCACGGAGTTGTGCGGGGAGTGCGCGAGCGCTCCACTGCAACACCGGCGCGAGCGCGAACGCCACCGTCGCAAACACGGCGATCACGAGCGTCGCGGCGAGTACGCGACCGTCCACACCCACCTGATAGCCACCGAGCAGCCCCTCGGGTGCGAGCGCCGTGAGCGCCCGTGCGCCCCAGTGCGCTAGCAGCAGCCCGCCCGCCGAGCCGATCGCCACGAGCACTGCGCTCTCGGCCAGAAGCTGCCTCGCCAGCCGGCCGCGCGTGGCGCCGAGCGCGTTGCGAACGGAGATCTCGCGCCGCCGCGTCGCGCCGCGCGCGAGAAGAAGTCCCGACACGTTGATGCACGCGATGAGAAGCACGAGCCCGGCCGCTCCCTGCAGAACCAGCAGCGATCGACGCACATCGGATACGAGTCGCTCGCGAAGCGGCACCGCGTCGGCCACTACGCGAAAGTCGCTGCGGTACACATCGGGATACGTCGCCGGGATGCGCCCCGCGATCGCGTTCACCGCTGCTTTCGCGCGCTCCAGCTCCACGCCGGGCGCGAGACGCGCGACGAGGTACGCGTCGTACGAGTTCCCGCGCTGCCCCAACACCGTGGACGTCATCCTGAAGGGGATGAAGTAGTCGGCGGGATCGGCGTGCAGCCCGGGGAGCGGGAACGCGAAGCCGGCCGGCATGACGCCGATCACGGTCCACGGCTCTCCGTCGAGCGTGATCGCGCGGCCGATCACCGAGGGATCACCGCCGAAGCGCCGCTGCCAGAGCGCATCGGAGATGATGACCGCATTCGGAGAGCCCACGGCATCCGCGTCGGCTCGGAAGTCGCTCCCGAGCGCGGGATGCACGCCCAGGACGCGGAAGATCGAAGCCGACGCGCGGAGACCGGTCACGCGTTCGGGCGCGGCGTCGCCGGTGAGCGCCGCCGACTCGACCTCGAACAGCGCCGACGATGCGAACACCGATCCGTCGAGTGTGCCGTAGTCGATGAAGTCAGGCGCCGAGATGGCGCCGAAGTTCACGTCGCCGATCGCGGGGAGCCCTTCGCCCACCAGCACGAGCCGGTCGGGTTCGTGAAAGGGCAACGGACGAAAGAGCACAGCGTCGGCCACCGAGAGGATCGCCGTGTTCGCGCCGATGCCCAGCGCGAGGCAGATGACGGCGGTGGCGGTGAACGCCGGCTGACGGCGGATCTGACGGAGCGCCACGCGGATGTCCATCAGGAATCCCTGCGCGGCGTCGGAGAACGATCGCTTCCTCTCGAGCTGGCCATCGATGCGCGTGCACTCGGCGCGCACGCGTCGCAGATCGCCGAGCCGCTGCTCCGCCTCGGCGCGCGCTGCGTCGTCATCCATCCCGGCCGCGGTGTACTCATCGATGCGCGCCTGGAGGTGATGGCCCAGCTCCACTTCCAGGTCCGCGCGCGGGTCGCGCCGCCAGAAGCGGAGGTAGCGGTGCCAGAGCGGATTGGGCGAGCTCATGCCCACTCCGGACGCTCGGTGCCTTCGAGCACCTTCGCCACGGCCTCGGTGAACGCGGCCCAGCTTCCCGTTTCGCGGCGGAGCTGCTGTCGGCCGCGTGCGGTGATGCGGTAGAACTTCGCGCGCCGATTGTTCTCCGAGAGTCCCCAGCTCGACTGCACGTAGCCGCGCTTTTCGAGCCTGTGGAGCGCGGGGTAGAGCGAACCTTCCTCCACGCGCAGCGCGTCGTCGGTGGCCTGCTGGATCCAGCGCGCGATGCCGTAGCCGTGGGTCTCGCCCCAGGAGAGCGTCTTGAGGATGAGGACGTCGAGCGTCCCCTGCAGGAGATCCAGCGAGTCGGATGCGGGCACGTCAGCTCCCATAAGATGTCTATGGGGGAGGATATGGACTTTCCCATAGAACGTCAAGGGGTGGACGACGGGGTCGACGACGGGGTCGACGACGGGGTCAGGTACTTTATGTAGAGGTTGAGGCAGCGACGCTGCCTCAACCTCTACACAAAGTACCTGACCCCGTCGCTCCGATTGTCGGCAGCAAGCTGCCGGGCCCTCTAC
>JBIQLU010000300.1:0-2375 GCA_044463985.1 Gemmatimonas aurantiaca
CGGCGCACTCCGAAGTCAACTGCTTCGCGACGCGGGTTTCGGCGTTGCAGGCCAGCGTCATCGCAGCGAGCATCGCGATGAGTGGAAATGGGGTCAGACCCCGTCGTACCGTCGCGCCGCTGTCTTTCCCACGACGGCGGAGATTG
Source organism: Gemmatimonas aurantiaca (assembly GCA_044463985.1). Classification (GTDB taxonomy): domain Bacteria; phylum Gemmatimonadota; class Gemmatimonadetes; order Gemmatimonadales; family Gemmatimonadaceae; genus JADGGM01. The sequence goes on from JBIQLU010000300.1 coordinate 147, forward strand.
ACGTGCGGTACCACTCTCGCGGGGGCAACGAGATGCCTCATGTGTGGTTCGAAGTGCGAGGGAGCGTGCGCGGCTGGGCAGGAGGATACGTGCCTCGATACGAATCCAGTGGGCCCGAAGTTTCGCCCCGGGCCCCGACCTGTTCTACTTCTCCCTTGCTTCGGGACAGGCGAGCCGTGTCAGCTCCGCGTCGTGCGCCTGCACGGCGTGCAGTGCCCTGCTCCGCGCCAGGTTCCACTGCGTCCAGCCTCGCATCCTCCTGGAACCGCCCGGCTCGGACCATCTCTCGAGCAGTATCCGTGCAGCGGCACAGCGCTCCTTCAGAGGCGCGCCGGCAACTGCGTCGTCGCCCGAGGTCAACGCCGACACGAGCAGCGGGATCGCGTCGCCTCCGAGGTACGCGATGTACTCCGGGTCGGCGCCCGCCACGCGCGGGGTCGCCGTGGTGCCTGCAGATGAAGTCTCTGCGCGCACCGCACTGGCACGCGCGAGATTCGCACTCGCGACGAGTGCATCGGGGCTCGCTACGTTGAGCGCGAAGAGCACTGCGTACGCGCTCGCCACCATCCCCAGGGCGAACGTTCGCGGCCGCGCGCGCAACACCGTGAGCGCGAGCCACGCGAACACCACCGCTAGCCAGATCATGAACGCGGTGGCGTACAACCTGTCGGTGGAGATGCCGTAGTAGTGGATGTACAGGCGCATCCTCGCGCCTGCCGAGATGAGGATCGCGCCGAGCAGTCCCACGAGCGGCAGCGCGAGTCGTCGATACAAACGCAGAGTGCGCGCGTCGTCCGCAGGAATCAGCGCGTGCGTGCCGAGCAGTACGGGGAGGAGCAGCACGGCCACCCACACCAGCTCGAAGAAGCCGCGTCGCGCGTACTGGGCGTAGCCGAGCCCCGTGGTGCGGAGCACCAGCGCTTCGCCGCCGAAAAGCCACCCCATCTGAACTATCACGAAAGCCGCGAAGAGCACGGCGAGTGTGCCGAGCGTGATGACCGTCTCCGCCGCACCGAAAGTGAGGGGAAGCGGAGTGTCGACAGTCGTCGCCGAATCGGGTCGCGCGAGGAAGGAGCGCCGCAGCCAGCCGGCAACCACCCAGGTGAAAAAGCCGGCGACGAGGAAGTGCGAGGCCACGACATCGAAGTCGACATCCGGCAGAGTCACCAGCGATCCGAAGACGGGATCCGCATTGATGAGCAGGAGCGCGAAGACGAGAAAGATCGGCGCGGCGATCGCCACGGCTTTCGCGACCCGAGCGATGGTCCAGTCGCCGGAACCCTGCCGCTCGCCACGAAGCTCGGCGTCGCGCAGGAGGAGACCCGGCGCGCCGCTCGCGACGGACAGACCGGTCCCGAAGGCACCTCTGATGAGATCGCGAACGCGAGCGACGCCGAGGGAGGAAACGGGAATGCCGTTCATGCTCATCGCGAGCAGCGTGAGCGCTCCGAGCATCGCGAGCACGTCGAAGAACTGCAGCAGATCCGCATCGCGCCAGGCGAGTCCGCCGGAGAAGAACACCGCGACCGCGAGCCAGATGCCGGCCTCGCGGGAGAGCGCGTGGCCGTTCTGCCGGGTGAGAACCACGACGGCGACGGCAAGCTGGAGCATCCAGATGACCAGCCCCAGCCCGTTCAGTCCGTTGCGGAGGAGCGGGTCCGCGACGAGCCCGAGGAGAACGGCGGCGATGAGCGCGTCACGCGCGAAGCATGCACGTGGAGACGGCGTAGCTGGAGTAGGTGGCGCCGGCGTCTGGGTGGCAGTCGCCGAATCGGAGTCGGACATGAAGGCTCTGGTTAAGTTGTGCGAAGAACTTTAAAATACAAAGTATAAACGCGCAAGAGGGCCGGAATGTCACGAGGTACGCGGGGATCCGGCGGCCTGTTGGCGCGAGAGAGAAACGAGAGACTGCGTAAACTTTCTCCGAGACAGACGTACGCGCTTCGGCATATACTCGGAGTGCCAGCGCCAGCTGGGGTGACCGGTCAAGCTCGGTGTCATCTCAGCATATGGGGAGCGATACGGAGAGAATCATGAAGCTATCGGAAACCTGCGACAGCGCGCGCCCTATGCGGCGGAGGCCGGCGATCGTGGCCGCCGTCGCGCTAGTGGCGGCGTCTGCGGCTTGTGGCGACGCGACTGCCCCCCGGCCTAGTGGGATCGAGACACTCGTTGTCGATTTCGTGTCCAGTGAAAGCACTTCCCTGGTAGCCGTGGACGTAGACGGTC
>JBIQLU010000301.1:0-2368 GCA_044463985.1 Gemmatimonas aurantiaca
TCTCGAAGGGCAGATGCACGGCGCCATGACCGACGCGCGCGGGCGCTTCAGGCTCACGGGCGTCCCGGCCGGCACGCACTCGCTGGTCGTGCAGCGCATCGGCTATCGCCGGTGGTCCGGCGATGTCTCCGTCGCCGCTGGCGTGACGCGACAGCTCGATATCACGCTGAGCGAGGAGGCCGCGCTGATCGAGGGCACCACCGTCACGGCCAGCCGCGGCAGGGAAGAGAAGCTGAAAGACCTTCCCGCCACGGTGAGCGTGCTCACCGGCGAGGAGATCGCGGAGATGCGGCCGACGCACATCGCCGAGTCGCTGAACCGGCTGGCGGGAGTACACGTGGTGGCCTTCGATGGCGCCGACTCGCACAACGCCGTACGCTACCCGCTCGGCTACAAGGCCACCTTTCTGTTGATGGAAGACGGGATTCCGTTCGCGCCACCGTCGTTCTACGTGCCCGCGCTCATCGGCGCGGTGGACTTCGCGAGCACTGGAAGAGTGGAGGCGATGAAGGGGCCTGGCACCGCCGCGTACGGGATGGATGCCGTTACCGGCGTGTTGAACTTCATGACCGCCGCACCGTCGCTTACACCGAAGGCCGACGTCACGCTCGAAGGCGGCCCGCACGAATACCGCCGCGCCATGCTTTCCGCGGGCGGCACGTTCGGTCGTCACGGGCTGCGAGTGACGGGCGGCTACGCCGACACCGACGGTCGCAACTCCGATCCGAACCGGCGCGTGAGCGGGAGCGTGCGCTGGGACACCGACCCGGGTAACGGCGCGCTGCTCAGAACGATCGTGAGCTACAACCGCCGCGACGCGCGGATGGCGAGTGGCCAGGATCCCGACCAGTTCGCGAACCGCGTCTTCTTCAATCCGTATCCTGTGGCGTACGACCGCTGGCGCAACTTCCGCGCGTCGACATCGTACCAGCAGAGCGTCGGGCGCAACTCGTTCAGCGTCACGCCATACTTCCGCTATCAGAACAGCGACCGCGTGCCGTCGTGGATGCTGAGCTACGATCCGGTCATCTGGGACGTGGACTTCAAGTCCGTCGGGCTGCTCGCCCAGTTCCGCCGCGAGCTCGGCGCTCTGAACGGAGAGCTCACCGCGGGACTCGATGGAGACTACTCCCCGCTCGACCGGCGCGTACCGGTAGTCGTGCCGGTGGAGGAGAACGGCCAGTGGGTCGCCATGTCGACGGCGGGCGAGCCGCACTACGACTATCGTGCGACGTACAGCGGCGCCGCCGCGTACGGACAGCTCGAGTTCGATCCGGTGCCCAGGCTACGAGTGTCGGCCGGGTTGAGATTCGACATCGCGGGCTACGACTATCATACGCGGCTCCCCGCCGTGCAGACCGGCGACTTCCGACGTCCGGCCGATACCACGCTGCAATATCGCAAGCTCACGCCGAAGCTGGGGCTCACCTACTCGATCAGCGACGAGAGCAAAGTGTACGCGTCGTACCGTCGCGGCTACAGAGTTCCCACGGAGGACCAGCTATTCTCGCAGGGAAGCTCGGCGAGCACCGTCACCATACAACCGGTGGAAGTCGAAGCGGCGGAAGTGGGCGTGCGCACCGGCAACAGCCGCGCGCGTATCGAGATCGCGGCGTACTACATGGAGCTGCACAACGACATCCTCAGCTACCGCGCCACGAGCGGCGTGAGCGCGCTGACGAACAACGGCGAGTCGTCGCACCGCGGCATCGAGATCTCGGGCGGCCTGGCGATTACCAGCGAGCTCCGCGCCGACGTCGCGCTGACCTTCGCGCGGCACCAGTACGAGAAGTGGCGCCCATCGTCGGAGCTCGACTTCTCCGGCAAGGAGATGAACGCGGCACCGCGCCGGATGGTGAACGGCACGCTCACCTGGGAGCCGCGCGTGATGAACGGCGGCCGCGTGCAGCTCGAGTGGATGGGAATGGGCAGCTACCTGCTCGATCCCACGGCGAGCTTCCGCTTCGATGGCTACGACGTGCTCAACGTGCGCGCGAGCTGGGTGGTCGCCGATCACGCAGAGCTGTTCGTTCGCGTGATGAACGTGACCGATGAGACGTACGCTGTAGAGGCGTTCACCGGGTACGGCCCCATTCCGTGGACGGCGAACCCGGGCGAGTATCGCAGTCTGTATGCTGGAGTGAAGGCGGGTCTGTGGTAGCTTGAAGGGATCCTGCGTCGGCCTCCTGCGGGAGGCCGACGCGCCGATTCCCCCAGTCGCGGAGCGACCACAATGAAGTGGGAATACATGACCGTTGCCCTCCCGGCGGGCGGCTTCCTTGGCGGGAAGATCGATCCCGACGAGCTCACCGCGCGGCTCGACGAAGCCGGTTCGGCGGGGTGGGAGCTCGTGAACGTGTTCGCCACC
>JBIQLU010000302.1:0-2358 GCA_044463985.1 Gemmatimonas aurantiaca
ATCGCTTCCTTCCACTGCAACGTCACGCGCGACATGGTGGGCACCGACTCGGCGTTCTTCCCGGACCAGAAGCTCAGCCGCGAGCAGGCGCTGCAGACGTACACGATCAACGGCGCCTATGTGGCATTTCAGGAGAAAGAGAACGGATCTCTCACGCCGGGGAAATGGGCCGACATCGTCGTGCTCTCACGCGACATCATGACCGTCCCGGCCGATTCGATCCTCGGAACGAAGGTGCTCTACACGATCGTGGGCGGGAAGGTCGTCTACACCGCGGCCGACTCTGCGACCGCGAAGTGACACCGTTGCGAGCGAACACCACGAAGCCGGCCACTCTCGTCGCTTGCCGCGGGTGGCTTCGACTCGCGCGAGCGCTCGTGGTGTGGTCGGCCGTTGCATGCGGATCGGGTTCACGTGAGCACTCGCCAACAAGCCCGCCCCCCGCTCCGCCGGTAGCCGCCGTCCCCGACGGCCCGTTCATTCCCGGCCAGTCGTACTTCGGACGGAGCAACTACATCGAGTACATCGCCGGCAATGCGCCCGTGATCTTCACCGCTCCGCACGGTGGAACGCTCACTCCCTCCGAAATTCCCGAACGCACCTGCGGCATCATCGCGCGCGACCTCGAGACCCAGGAGCTCGCGCGGAAGATCAGCGCAGTGTTCCACGCGCGCACCGGCAAGTATCCACACGTCATCATCAACCGTCTCGCACGTTCGCGCCTCGATGCCAATCGCGAAATCGACGAGGCTTCCTGCGGCAATGCGGCGGCGAGGGTCGCATGGCAGGAGTGGCACGCGTTCATCGACATCGCGAAATCCAGCGCCGTCGCTTCGTCGGGACGCGGCTGGCTGGAGGACCTGCACGGCCACGGTCACGCCATTCAGCGCCTGGAGCTCGGCTACCTCATCACGAAAGCCGAGCTGGATGAGCCGGACTCGCTCCTCGAGTCCCGCGAAAATTCCAGCAGCGTGCGACAGCTCTCGATCGACGATTCCAGCACGACGTTCGCGGAGCTGATTCGCGGCCCTGAAAGCCTCGGTGCGCTCTTCGCCGCCGAAGGCTATCCGTCCATTCCGAGCCCCACCGACACCATGCCGCTCGGCACCGACTACTTCAACGGCGGCTACAATTCTCGCCGCCACGGATGCGTGGACGGCGGCGAGATCTGCGCGATCCAGGTCGAAGCCAACCGCATCGGCGTGCGCGACTCCGACGAGAATGTCGAACGCTTCGCCGAGGCGGTCGTCAAGGTGACGCTGAAATTTCTCGAGGACCGCTGGGGGCTCACTATCTGATCCGCTACTTCCCTCCCGCGGACGTCAGCTTCACCTGACCGGCGGCTTCGCGCGCGCGCAGCACCGCCATCACTTCTTCCATGGGCAGCGGCGTGAACTCGCCCGAAAGGAAGTCGCGAATCTCCAGCGCCGTCATCTTCTTCGGCAGCAGGAGCGAGAGCTCCGCGTTGAACTCGTCGGGAAGTGACGGGCTGCTCGTCGCTCCGCGCCTGAAGAATCCGCGCTGCCCCGGCGGCGGTGGAACGACGTCGACCACCACCCTCGCCGCCTCGCGCTCGGCCGCGGTCTGCGACGGCTCCACGGCACGCACTCCGCGCTGCGCGGCCTGGAGCTGATACGCCGCCTTCACTTCGTCGAGCAGCACCTTCGCGCGCTGCTCGATGAGCGGCTCGAACGCCGCCGTCCGCTTCTTCCCCTCGGCCGCGTCGGTCCAGAGCACGCCAGCCGAGCGCACGACGCCCTTCTCGACTTTCGCCTGGTGCTCGATGGCGTTCCGCGCTTCCTTGTACGCCACGGTCAGCGCAGGTGCGTCGGATGCATCGGCGAGATAGCCGAGCCCCTTGGTGTGCGACTCGCCCATGCGCGCGAGTCCGCGGCCCAGATTCTCGTTCAGCACGCGCGCCGCCATCTCGGGCGTACCTGTCGCGAGCACGGCCAGCGAGCCGAGTCCAACGGCGCCGGCACGCTTGTACTGCGTGGGGTCCTGCTTGTCCGGCGTGTCCTCCGACGAGTGATACCACATGTCGGGCCAGGTGATGAACATGACAGCCGGTATGCCGTGCTGCATGTACGTCACGTGATCGCTGGCGCCGTAGTGCTTGTCGATCTTGATGTAGAAGGCGTCCTTGCTGCCGTGGATCGCCTCCACCGGCTGGCTCGGCGCGTAGCCGGTGATCGACCGGCGGAAGCGCACGCGCTCGCGCGAGATGTCGGCGATGTACTCCATCATGCTCTGCGCGATGTCGTTGATGTACGACGGGAACGTGTCGGGCGTGCGCTGCAGCACCCAGTAGCTCCGGCTCTGCGCGATGCGGATCCCTTCCATGTCGAAGTTGAGCGT
>JBIQLU010000303.1:0-2345 GCA_044463985.1 Gemmatimonas aurantiaca
GGTTGACTCAACGTAGTACAGCCTCGTAGCGTACTTCAGTGATACCCACGTGTACGCTTCCACAGCATGGCAGCCTCGTAGATCAGTGAAGAACATCAGCCGTTCCGCGCTCGCCGCGGCCTTTGCCTCTCTGGCACTGACGCTGGCTCATCCCGCCGCCGTTCAGGCGCAGCACTCCATGGCGGGGATGAGCGGGCACACGCACATCACCATCCCCGATGACGCCATCTATACGGTGGCCGACGTCCAGTTCATGCAGGGGATGATCGCGCACCACGCGCAGGCCATCTACATGTCGCGGATGGCGGCGGCGCATCATGCCAGCCCGCATCTCCTGAAGCTCGCGCAGAAGATCGACCAGTCGCAGGTGGCGGAGATCGCCATCATGCAGGACTGGCTCCGCCGTAACGGTCAGATGGTTCCCGACACTTCGTCCTGGCGCACCATGAAGATGGACGGGATGCTGACCGACGAGCAGTTGAAGGAGCTCGACGCGTCCACCGGTGCCGACTTCGACCGCACGTACCTCGAGGGAATGATCCAGCACCACGAGGGTGCGTTGAAGATGGTTGACGATCTCTTCGCCACTCCGCTCGCGGGTCAGGACGTGAACGTCAACGTCTTCGCGAACGATGTGGTCACGGTGCAGACCGCCGAGATCGGCGCGATGCAGCGAATGCTCTCCCAGATGTCCGACAAGTAAGTCCTACCAGCCGCCACCAGGAGTATTACCCGATGCACCTTTCACGCAGGGTGTTCGCGCTCGTCGCGGCCCTCACCGTAGTTCCGTCGTTCCTCGCCGCGCAGACGTATCCCAGCGCCAACGATCCGCGCAACGATCTGAAGCCGGGCCGGTTCGACGCCGGCGTCGCCGCGAGCAACATGCGCCTCGTGTCGTTCTCGCATAAGCCTGCGGAGTTCGACACGGCGAGCGGGCTCACTTTCATCAACTCCGACCTCGCCTTCAGCGGCAAGTACGTCTTCCAGGGGAACTTCGCGGGATTCACCACGTGGGATGTGAGCAATCCGGCGAAGCCGAAGATCGTATCGGTGGTGTCGTGCATCACCTCGCAGGGCGATCCCTCGATCTACGGGAATCTGCTCTTCATCTCGGCCGAGGGCGCCGGCAACCGTAACGACTGCGCCAAGGGCGGCGTGAAGGATCCCAAGGATCACATGACCGGCGTGCGCATCTACGACGTCTCCAATCCAGCGGCGCCGCGGCTGATCAAGAACGTGCAGACGTGCAAGGGCTCGCACACGCACACGATCGTGCCCGACCCGAAGGACAAGGGCGTGATCTACCTTTACGTGTCGGGCAACCAGGGAGCGCGTCCGGATACGGAGCTGGCCGGCTGCAACAACGGCACCGATCCCGCCGATCCGAACAACTCGCTCTTCCGCCTCGATGTGATCAGGGTGCCGCTCGCGCATCCGGAGCAGTCGGAGGTCGTCACCGGTGCGCGCATCTTCACCGGCCTCGGCCCCGCGCCGCATGCGGCCGGCCGGCCGCAGCGCGCACGCCGTGGCGGGCCGTCGGTTCCGACCGGACCGCGCAACTGCCACGACGTGACGGCGTACCCCGCCGAGAACCTGCTCGCCGGCGCGTGCGCCAGCTACGGACTCCTCGTGGACATCTCCAATCCGCTGAAGCCCGTTCGTCTCGACGCGCGCGCCGACACGAACTTCTCGCTCTGGCACACGGCCGTGTTCAGCAACGACGGCAAGAAGGTCGTGTTCACCGACGAGTGGGGCGGCGGCACGGGCCCGATGTGCCAGGCCACCTCGATGATGGAGATGGGCGGCAACACGGTCCTCACCATCGACTCGAAGCGGAAGTACACGCAGCACAGCTACTTCAAGATCCCGACGGCACAGACGGCGCAGGAGAACTGCGTGTCGCACAACGGCGGTCTCGTGCCGGTGCCCGGTCGCGACATCATGGTGCAGGGGTGGTATCAGGGTGGAATCAGCGTGATGGAGTTCACCGATCCCGATCATCCGACGGAGCTCGCCTACTACGATCGCGGCCCGATCGATCCGCCGCCCTCGGGCGAAGTGGCCGCGACGGAGACGACCGACGGCCGCCGCACGCGCGGCACGATCGGCGGCTCATGGGGCGCCTACTGGTGGAACGGTCTGATCTACTCCTCCGAGCTCGATCGCGGCTTCGACATACTGGAGCTGCTGCCGAGCGACAAGCTCTCGGCCAACGAGATCGCGGCCGCGAAGCTGGTGAAGTTCGAGCAGTACAACCCGCAGAGCCAGCCGAAGGTGGTATGGCCCGCCGCGTTCCCGGTGGTGCGCTCGTACCTCGACCAGCTCGTGCGCGACGGCGGTCTTTC
>JBIQLU010000304.1:0-2312 GCA_044463985.1 Gemmatimonas aurantiaca
CGCCACTTCATCATGATCTCGCAGCCGACTCGTCGTCTACCCGCAGCGCCCGCGCTGCCGCGAGGAGCTGCTCGGGCGTCGTCTCCATGTCAGTGGCGAGTTCCGGATCGGCGAACGTCATGTCGAGACCTTCGAATCCGACCAGCGTCTCCCGGTACTCCTCTGGCAGATACTGGCAACGCGCTCGATTGCGATTCACCCGCCGCCAGCCATCCACCCGGCCAAGGAGCTGCGACACCGCCACGCAGTTGGCGTGCGTGCGACCCGCCGCGGTCGCGAGGAACTCGGACAGCGCTATCATACTCGCCTTCACATCTGCGAGATCGAGAGGTTCAGCAGTGCTCGCAACCATGACGGCCTCGGTGAGCTCGAGCGCCGTGGGCGAGGGTGGTCCCATGGGAACACCCCGCAGCCGGGCTGCGACCGCCTCTTCACGTTCGCGCAGGACCGTCATCAGGAATTCTCTGGCCGGAGCAGCAACGGCCAGACACTCGGCGCATACGTTCGGCGCGGCGTGCGCCGGAGCGCGCGGCTCCTCGAACTCCACCGGGAGGTCGGGCGGCGGTGGCGGCACTTCCCCATTTTCCACCAGGCGAATCGTGAGGAGATGATCAGTCGCCTCGCGCAGCCCACATTTCTGGCAGAGCATCGTCTCTCCTTTTACTTCCGCTGGTAATCGTGTGTGAGTCGCGCCGCATCCGCACTACCTGGGCGCGCTCATCGGGGCCGGCATCGGTGCCTCAGCGATAGCGCCGGGCCACCAGAGACCGAGCCATCCGTGAACGCCGATCGAGTCCTCACGGATCATCACGGCCTTCTGCGGATATCCAATGCCGAAGCCGATGTACACCCGCACTTCGCGCAGTGTGCCGCGCGGAAGCTGGCGATCGCGCAATGAGCCATGGCCCGCCACGGCGGCGACGGAATCGATGGTGCCGCGAAACACCAATCCCATGGAGTCGATGCCGACCGACGTATCGGTCTGCGAAACGACCGCGGCAGGAATCAGAAGAGCCGCGATCGCGAGGATGGATGCGCGATGCACGTTGCCTCCGGTGAATTTCCAGCCCCGCCCCGATCCGGGGATGGCCTTGGTAACCGCGATGATGAAGACTATCCCGATGAACGCAAACGGCAGGGTGGAAAGGCCCGCGGATAGTCGCCAACTGACAAGATGCAGATCGCCCTGCAGGGCTGCCAGACGCCGTAGCGGAGTACGGACGGCACGCAGGGACATGTCCGAAAAGCGGCACTCTTGCTCTCCAGCTATGTATGTACATATATTGAGTGTGTACATACAGGAGGAGTCATGGCGACCAAACCTGGCAGTTCGAAGACTGCCGCACCACGGAACGCTCACAAGCGGCGAGGCACAAAGACCCCCAAGACCTACCGCCTCGACGAGCGCACCATCGCGGCTGCGCAGGAGATCCTCGGCGCCGCGACCGCTACCGAAGCCATCGAGACGGCGCTGGACATGGTCGTCTTCCGGCAGGAGCTGATCGACGGCACGCGTGCCATGCTCGGCACCGAGCTGCGGCCGCCGCACGAGTGACGCCGCGGCGGGAACGGAAGTACACGCTGGACACGCAGCTATTCATCCGCGCCTTCCGGGATCGCGACGCGAATGCGGCGCTGGAGGCGTTTCATTCGGTGTTCGCGCCGTTCGAGTACCTCACCGCCGTCGTCGTCCAGGAGCTGCGCGCCGGGGCGACGTCCAGGCAGGCGGAGCGACTTCAGGAGAACGTCTTCGCGCCATTCGAGCGTCGCGGCAGAGTGCTGACGCCCAGCTACGCGGCGTGGAAGGAGGCAGGCGCCGTTCTGGCGCGACTCGTCGATGCCGAGGGTCTTCAGCTCCGGTCCGTCTCGCGCCGTTTCGTGAATGACGTACTGTTGGCAGTCACATGCCGGGAAGCGGGTGTGACGCTGGTGACGGAGAACGTCCGCGATTTCACCCGGATTGCGCGCGGGCTGAAGTTCGAGTTCGTGAGTCCGTGGCCCACGCCGTCCTCGTAGCGAGAGGACGACCTCCACCTGCTCGCGGCCGCCACGTTCTCAGCGCGTGCTCATCGCGCGCACCGGCAGCGGCACGTTGCACACGTTGATGCGTCCGGTCGGTTGTACGAACCACTCCTCGCGCCGAAATCGCCGTGACTCGATCACTTTCTGGAACGTGCCGCTCCCGGTGCGCAGCGCTTCCAGCGGCGCGCGCTCGGCAGCCGGGAGATCGGAGCCCACCCGGATGCTCGTGATCGGAGTACGCTCGGCGGGCGTGGCGTAGAAGCCGAGTGCACCCGTACCGCGCGGCAGCG
>JBIQLU010000305.1:0-2285 GCA_044463985.1 Gemmatimonas aurantiaca
GACCCCATCGTTACGGCTTCGGGTTCGCCGTCATCCGCGATCGATTACCGGTGCTGATGTGCCAGTAGTCGATCCACTCCTTTCTTATCCCTTCGACCTTCTCGATCAGCTCCGCGCTCGGCTCCTTCCCGTGCTCGACCACCAGCACCATGCCGGTGTTGAAGTCCCTCTGCGAGTGATCGACATCGGGCTCGCGCGGGCCTTCCACGGCGATGACATCCTGGATCGTCACCTTCGTTCGCTGCGCCTTGAAGATCGGATTGCCGTTCGCATCATCGCCGGTGCGCTCGAGGTTGCGCAGGATGAAGAAGTCCGGCACCTCGCTCGGCGCCACGAGTCCCATGAGATACAGATCGAGATACGACCATCCCGTCGCCGGCACGTAGTAGTTGTCGTCGAGCTGCGTGAAGGTGCCGTCGAAGTTGTCCTGCCACACGCCGCCACCCATCGCGGATGCCTCGGTGGGCCGCTGATACGGGAACGGGACCGGCGCCTGCAGACCGCGATCCCAGTGCGTGGGGCCGAGCACTATCGTGTCGTTGCCCACCTTCGCGGAGACGAACGCCGACCAGCGATGCCCCATCTCGTGCCCGATCTGCGTGATCGCATAGTCGTACGGCGGAATCTTCCCGTTCGTGGTACGCTGTGCGAGCTGATGCGTGTAGGCCGCGATGTTGTGGCGGTTCGTGTCGGTCACGCCATCGGGCGGATACTCGGCCATCTGGTTCGCGCCGACGTACACGGGCTGCACGAACTGCCACTGGAAGCGCCCCTTCGTGCAGTAGCCGGCAAGGTTTCTCTGCTCGGCACCTATCCCCGTAACCTTCCCGCCATTCGGACCACCGCCGAGCGGACCCGTGCTCGGCGTACCGGCCTCCGGATTGTCGATCCGGAAGTCCGAGTAGTAGGCGAGCATGTCGAAGTTGTCACCGAGCCCGTTGATCACGGAGCAGGTGAGATCCATCGAGCGTGGCGAGCGTACATAGTGGAAGCTCTCGTACGCGATCGGGAACGGACCATCGGACTTCTTCACGGATGAGAAGTCGAGCGCGGGATTCATGAGGCCAGCGAGCTTCACCTGCGTAGCCGCCGTGTGATCGCCGGTGGTGGATGCATCGGCACCGGCGGACGGCGGTCCCTGACCCGCCGAGCGCTGTGGCGCGACGTGCTCCGCGGAAGCGGAAAGCCAGAGCTGCCCCGTTCCACGAAGCTCATCGGGGAGCGTTCCCTCCACCGAGATGCTGCGGCCACTAACCGTGATCGCGGGTCGCACGCCCGAACCGAACGCGATGTAGCGCGGTGCACGCGAAGCACCGCGGCCGCGCGCCGGCGCTCCCACCACAGTCCATACCACGGAAGCATCCGACGCCGACGAGCAGTCGGTCGCCGGCTTCGACGCGCTCAGGCACACGCGATAGCTGGTGCCTGTGATACCCGCGTCGCCGTCGGGGAGCACGGCGCCGCGCGTGGTCAGCGTGGCCTTCAGGAACACGCCATCCACCGCCGACAGCCTGACGCCCGTTATGTCGAGGGCGGCATCCACTGCAGCATCCGGTGCGTCGGAGGCGCTCGCTATCGACTTCTCGCTCCCCGACGTCACCATCGGATACACACCGATGATGGCATCCTGCGCATGCACGTCATTGTACGAGAGTTCGATGGTTCCATTGGAGTGGAGCACCGCCTGGATACGATTCACGGTCGGTTTCCAGGTCATGTCCTGGATGCCGCCGACCGGCTCCGTGAGGTCCCACGTCACGACAGCGCGGTCCGCCAGCTCCTTGAGGTAGCGTGTGCCGTACATGCGCGGCTTGAAGAACGCGCTGATCGCCGGCTCGGTGTTCATCAACTCGGACGCAGCTTCCTGCAGGAGAGCGAAACGATCGACGGCGAGGCCGCCGCCGCGATTACGGCTGTCGCCGATGCTCTGCGCGACCACTCCGCGGCCGCCCGGCTCTTCGCCGAACGTCATCGACCCCGTGACGCCTACGGAGAACGTCCGCCAGCTCTTCCCCGAGAAGGGAAACGCGAACTTCGTGAGCGTTGCCCGATCGTTCGGCATCGCCGCGCCGTAGTCCGGATCCCACTTCAACGCCACGTTCTCCACGCGGTAGCCTCCCTTCCCCGGGGTGAAACGCAGCGTGCGGTGGTCCAGATCGAAGAGGTTTTCCGGGCCGAGCGCGTCCTCGTCGAGCGTGAGGACGATCAGATCGCCGCGCGTGGTGACCTTGCCGATGGACTTGCCCGGTTCGCGGTTGAACTGCGCGCGCGCGGGAGCGGGCGCG
>JBIQLU010000306.1:0-2267 GCA_044463985.1 Gemmatimonas aurantiaca
CGCTGGCACGTGGAGTTTCCCTTCGAGTGGGATGCCGACGACCTCGTCTCGCGCCGCCAGCTTCTGCGCTGGTCGGTGTGGGCGTCTGGCGCGCTCTTCGCGAGCACGGGACTGCTCGCCGCACTCTCCTTCACGCGCGGGCGTCGGCGCGGCTCTCTCGCGGCGATCGTGAAGGCGGCCGATGTACCCGTGGGTGAAGCCCACTACTTCACGTACCCGGGACCAGAAGATCACGCGGTGCTGCTGCATCTCCGCGAGGGTCGCTTCGTGGCGTTCAGCAACAAGTGCACGCACCTTTCCTGCGCCGTGTACTGGAGCAAGGAGCGCGACCGGCTCCTCTGTCCGTGCCACGAAGGGGTCTTCCACCCCGAGACGGGCGACGTGCTCGCCGGACCGCCGCCGCGCCCGCTCCCGAAGATCGCGCTGCACGAAGAAAACGGGATGCTCTACGCCGTGAACGAGTCGCTCACATGAGCGGACCGGGCCGGATGACCGGCGGCGACGCGCTCGCGTCGCCTGCGCCCAACGTTCCCGCGCCCACCGCGCCGCCGCCGGGGCACCTGGGACTGGTGATGCTCGGTCTCAGCATGGGAATCGTGCTGATGGCGATCCAGCTCTGGCTTCTCACGCTCGCCTTCAATCTCTACCTGCTCGGCGACAGGAAGGGGACTGTGGTGGCGGCAGTCGTGTCGGGACTCGTCTTCCTCGGCGGCCTCGCGATGCTCCGGGTGCTGCGCTGGACGTCGCGCCGACGATAGCTTCACGCATGCCGGAGCCCCACGAACTTCCGCCATCCCCGCCGACGGGTCCGATCGGCGGACAGCTCATCTACGTGCTGCGCGGACTGCTCGTGCGGCTCCGGTTCACGCATCTCGCCGAGCGGTACGACTCGACGGTGGTGCTGTCGGTATTCAGCCTGGTCAACGGCTTCATCTCCATCGCGCTCCTCGCCACGGTGGCGCTGCTGAGCGGTCAGCCGTTCATTTTCCCATCGCTCGGACCCACGGCGTTTCTGTTCTTCTACACGCCACTCGCGCCGGCTGCTAGTCCGCGCAACGCGGTGATAGGTCATCTCATCGGCGCGCTCGCTGGCTGGGTGAGTCTGGCGGCGTTCGGTCTCCTTCATGCGGGACCGGCGGTCGGCGGCGGCGTGACCGCGGCGCGCGTTGGCGCCGCCGCGCTGTCGCTGGGCCTCACGAGTGGACTCATGGTGTTCTTCCGCGCGCCGCACCCGCCGGCGGGTGCCACCACGCTCATCGTGTCGCTCGGTCTTCTGCGGACGCCGCTGCAGCTCACTGTATTGATGGCGGCTGTCGTGCTGCTCTGCGTGCAGGCGATCGCGATCAACCGGCTCGCTGGGCTGGACTATCCGCTCTGGGCGCGGAAGGATGGAGGGCGCGGGAGCGCTCGCCCGCGAGCTCCGCGCGGCTAGCGCGCGTTCGGTTACACGGACCCCTTGACACTCTACCGGGCTACAGGCGCGAATTTTCCCTGCTGTTTCATCGGGAACCAGCAGATCACCTTCGAGCTTCCAGTGACATGCCAGTACGTGGACCGAGACTGAAGAAGATTCGCCGCCTGGGAACGCAGCTTCCCGGCCTCACGCGCAAGAGTGCCGACAAAAAGCCGCAGCCGCCGGGCGCGCACGGCGCCAAACCTTCGCGGCGCCGGCCGAGCGAATACCGGCGGCGGCTCGAGGAGAAGCAGAAGCTGCGCTTCAACTATGGCGTGACGGAGCGACAGATGCGCCGCTACGTCGAACGGGCGCGCGCCGCCAACGGTCCCACGGGCGAGAATCTCCTCGCGCTCCTGGAGCGCCGGCTCGACAACGTCGTGTTCCGCCTTGGCCTCGCGCCAACGATCCCGGCCGCCCGTCAGCTCATCGCGCACGGCCACGTTCGCGTCGGCGAACAGGTGGTGGACAAGGCCGGCTACGAGATCGACCTGGGCGACGTCATCTCGCTAACCCCTTCGGCGCGCGCCAGCGCCGAGCGCCGCGGCTCGACCTGTGAACCCGCACTGAAACTTCCGAGCTACCTCGAGAAGAACGCGAACGACCCCTGCCAGGGCGGCGTCGTCGCACTCCCTTCCCGCTCCGACACCCCATTCCCCGTCCGCGAAGCCATGATCGTCGAGTTCTACGCGCGGTGAGGGCCCGAAAGCAGAAAGCAGACAGCAGGGAGCAGACAGCAGGAACTGCACGCCATGTTCGAACGACGGGGTCAGGCACTTCATGTAGAGGTTCCGGCAGCAAAGCTGCCGGAACC
>JBIQLU010000307.1:0-2211 GCA_044463985.1 Gemmatimonas aurantiaca
TCTTCGACAGCTCACGGCTGTACGAGAGCTTCTCGATCGAGCCTCCCGGCGTGTATGTCTAAGGTGGTGGACTGCCGCGAGCCTGCTCCGTGGCCAGCTTATGGAGGAGCGTCGACTTCTCTCATCGAGAGGGTGGTCCTGTGACCTCGATCCATCTGATCGGCCCTGGTGGCGCGGGGAAGAGCACGGTTGGCCCAATCCTCGCGCACTTGCTGGTTCGCCCGTTTCTCGACCTCGATAGGTGGTTCGCAGAGCGGCACGTCGACATCGACCGATTCATTGCTAAATACGGGCATCGAGGGCGTGCGCGCGCAAATCTGGAGGTTCATACGGCGGTCGTGCGCGGTCGATGCGATGCGGTGGTCGCCTTGTCGTTCGGATTCATGACGTACTTCTCGGATATTCACCCGGACTACGCTGAACTGCGCGACCGAATCGCGAGCGGTGATCTGACTTTCGTGCTTCTCCCATCTTGCGATCGCGAACAAGGCGTTGCCGAGACCGTTCGGCGGCAGGGCGAGCGGTCCATCAGGAAGAGGACGGCGGAGATCGCGTCAAGTGTCCATGAATCGTGACCTCAGAAGCGCGACGTACGAGGAGATTGCCGTCTTCGTCTTCGATCATGGGCCCGCGGACGAAGTCGATGACAAGTGGTACTGGCGCGATGACGAGGATGTGCTGATCGAGCCGGTGCAGGCGATCCGTTTTCTGACACGCCTATGCGGCTCGCCCAGGGAACTGCTCCCGAGGTTCACAACGCGTCAGATTGCGGAGGGCCTCGGGTATCTCTTCGGCGCGGCCGGCGGTGACGAGTTTGTCAGGCGCCTGTGGAGCGCCGAGGTGCCGTGGCCAGCACGTCGTGCGTGCATTCTGGCGATCCCGAATCTCTACGCTGAGTTGTTCGAGCGAGAGGAGGGGGATACCGAAGAGTGTGCTTTCATGCTGTGGGACATGATCGCTTACGACTACTATTGCGATAACCGTGACCCCGCCAACGACGCCGAGGACGCACGGGTTCAGGACGCCATGTTCGAGGCACTCGTGCGCATGTTGAGATCGGACAATCCCGGCACTCAGTGCGCAGCGATTCATGGGCTTGGTCACCTCTGTCACCGGGACGGCAATCGAGTATTGCGCACGCTCCTGTCCTCGACTCGTGATCTGGAGCCGGATGTTCGTGCGTACGGAGCCAGCGTGCTGGAAGGGCACTTCCAGTGATGGCCCGGTGGTGAGGGCTCGATCTGATGACCTGGAGGCTCCGACCGCGTTCCGTATACTGGAACTATCCGAATTATGGCAATTGGGAGTGACTGAATAGATGCCGATCACCGTATGCCTCGCCGGCGCTACCGGCTGGGCTGGCTCCGAACTGGCCCGCGGCATCGCTGCCGCCGAAGACATCGACCTCGTTGCCGCGGTGTCGCGTACCCACGCGGGGCGCATACTGGGTGACGTGCTCGCCGATCCGCGCCTAACGTCTCCGGTTTACGCCTCCGCGACCGAGGCACTCGGCCACGACTGCAGCGTGTTCGTGGAGTATACGAAGCCGGACAGCGCGAAGCGCAACGTGCTCGCCGCACTGGAACACGGCGCACACGTGGTAGTCGGCACCTCGGGACTGAGCGAAGACGATTACGCGGAGATCGACGTCGCCGCACGCGCGAGGGAGCGTGGCGTACTGGCAGTCGGGAACTTCGCGCTGACCGTGGTCCTGCTTCAGAAGTTCGCCGAGATCGCGGCCCGCTACATCCCCGAATGGGAAATCCTCGACTACGCTCGCGGCGACAAGAAGGACGCGCCGAGTGGCACGGCGCGCGAACTCGCGGCGCGCCTCGAGCGCGTTCGGAGGCCGGAACCGACACTACGGGTCGAGGACACCGTGGGGGAGCGCGCCGCACGGGGCGCCACTGTATCCGGCTCGCAAATTCATTCCGTACGGCTGCCCGGATTCGTGATCGGTGCGGAGATAGTGTTCGGGATGCCCGATCAGCGACTCACCATCCGACATGATGCGGGAAGCAGCGCGCGCCCGTATGTCGACGGCGCACTGCTGGCGATCCGGAAAGTGTCGACCCTCGTGGGAGTCCACCGTGGCCTGGATACCGTGCTGGAACTCTGAGCTGCCGAACTGCCTGAAGCCTCGGGTAATCCTGGGGGCGTGCATGCTGCTGCTCTCCGCCTGCCACCATCGAAGCGGAATGTCGATAGACC
>JBIQLU010000308.1:0-2194 GCA_044463985.1 Gemmatimonas aurantiaca
CCGCTGCAGGTGGAGCACGACGGGCCGGCGCAGGTGGTCGAGGCGGCTGGCGCGGCGAACTCGGACGACGGTGAGCCGCTCGTCGTGCTGCACAACTACTACGCGGCAGACGACGTCGCGTGGGGATTCCAGAGCGCTGCCGCGCTGCACGATGCTTCGGCCGCCGAGCCATCCTCCGCGCCGCGGCCGGAGCCAGGCTCCGATCCGGCCTCCGAGCCACATTCCGAGTCACACGTACAGTCGACATCGACCCCCGCAAACGATGCGCACGCGGAATCGGAATCCGGCGACGCGTCAGAGCCGCACGCGGCGGCCGATGCCTCGTCGCACGAAGGCGATTTCCCCGCGCCGCCAGCGGTCACGGCGTACGCGCGCTGGCACGCCGCGGATGCGAACGAGGCAGCATCGGATCCCGAAATTCACCACGACGTCGTATCGGGTCAGGACGCCGCATTCCCGAACGCCGAATACCAGGATTCTCCCGTCACCGACGCCGAGTACATACCGGCGGTGATCGTGCCGCGCGACGAGATCGCCGACGCGCCCGCGATGGACGACGAGAGATCGTCGCTCGTCGACTCGATTCCCGCCTTCCTCACGGGACGCCGCGCGCGCTGGTTCCTGGGAATCACTGCCCTGGCATTCATGGGAGCCGGCGCGGCCGGTTTCGCCATCGGCCGTGGCGGCCGCGCGGAGACGGCGAGCTCGCTCGCGCAGGTTCAGCAGGCTTCGCGCGGATCGATCGACGATTCGCGGAGCGCGTCACCCGAATCGGATCCATCGTCCGGCGATATCGCCGCGCAGAGTGCCGCCGCAGGTGCGACGCACGCTGCACCGGGGGCGGCGCGCAGCAGTGTACCCGCGATCCCCGACTGGACCGACGACACTCCGCGTCCCAGACGGCAGCCGCGGATCCCGTCGCGCTCGCAGGCGCAGCGCCTCTCGCGTACCATGGAGCGGATGGGGAACAAGGTCATGACCGGGATGGACACGAAGCTCGATTCCATCGGTCGTTCGGTGGAGCTTCCGCCCCCAACCTTCGGCAAGCCGTAGGCACCGCCGCACGCCGAGGAGGTCGATCGGAATGCGCATCTTCGTAACCGGTGCAGCGAGCCCGCTCGGGCGGGCGCTCACACGCATCCTCGTGGACGAGGGTCACTCGGTCAGGGGCCAGATCCGCCGCAGCTCGGGTATCGGCGTGCTGCGCGAGCTGGGCGCGGAACCCGTGATCGAGGATCTGCTGCATCCCACTTCGCTCATCGGAGCGATGGAGGGGTGCGATCTCGTCTTCCACCTCGCGCACTTCTTCGATTTCTGGGCGGCCGACGCGAGCACCTACCTCGGCGTCAACATCCGCGGTACCGAGGCGGTGATGACATCGGCGCTGGTGGCCGAGGTCGAACGCGTGGTGTTCTGCTCCACCGCGCTCACGGCAGCGAGCCACTCCGGCAACGGTAATGGCAACGGCAATGGAAACGGCCACGGATCGCGTCCCGCCAACACCGAGTTCGCGCGCTCCATGAAGACTGCGGAGGAGATCGCGCTTCGCTACATCGGGAAGGGGATGGACGTCGTCGTGGCGCGCCCGTCCATCGTGCTCGCTCCGAACGATCCCGGCTGGGCGGGCCGGCTAGTGGCCGAGCGAGTAGCGGGCCGCCGGCGCTTCGCTTCGCTCGCACCGATCGGATGGATCTGGGTGGACGATGCTGCTCGTGCACTCGCGTCGACCGCGATGCGCGGCGAGTGCGGCAGCGCGTACACTTTCAGCGGCGCCGCCACTTCACAGCGCGCGCTCCTCTCGGCGATCTCGCGGATCGTCGGCGCGTCGAAGTCACGGCCGCTCCCACTCCCGCGCGCCGCGGCGCTGACGCTCGCCGCGGTGGGCGCTCCGCTGGCCCGCATCGAGCGTCGTCGTCCGCGCCTCCCGATGGACGAAGCGCGCTTCATATCGGACGGCCTGCAGGTGGATGGCGCCTCCGCCGCTTCCGTTTTCGGCTGTGGCTATACGCCGATGGCCGAGTACCTGCCGAAGCTGGTGGAGAGCTATGGGAGCCGTGGGGTCAGGCACCAGATGTAGAGATCCCGGCAGCGTTGCTGCCGGGACCTCTACATATGGTGCCTGACCCCGTCGTTTGACCCCGCCGTTTACGGATCCTTACCCTCGAGGAGCTCCTCGAGCTCGCCCGGATCCACC
>JBIQLU010000309.1:0-2166 GCA_044463985.1 Gemmatimonas aurantiaca
GAGGCCCGGGGCAATCGCCCCGGGCCTCTACTTAAAGTACCTGACCCCGTCGCGGTCGCCCAGGTGGGAGTCTTTATCCAGGTAGCGGGTCACGTAGTCCGCTACCGCGGCGTCGAGCGATGTGGACGGCTGATCGTAACCCGTGGCGCGGAGTCGCGTGATGTCGGCGCACGTGTAGTACTGGTACCGGCTTCGCATCGACTCGGGCATCTCGATGAACTCGATTTCGGGAGCTCGCCTCATCGCCGCGAAGAGCGCGTTCGCGAGCTGGATCCACGTATGCGCCTCACCGGATCCGATGTTGTACAGCCCCGCGGCTCCGCGCGCGTCGGAGAGATGCAGCGTCATCCGCACCACATCCTTCACGTACACGAAGTCGCGCAACTGTTCGCCGTCGCCGTACTCGGGGCGATAGCTCCTGAACAGCCGCACGCGTCCCGTGTCGCGGATCTGTTCGTACGCCTTGTGCACGAGCGAACGCATCTCGCCCTTGTGCCCCTCGTTCGGCCCGAAGACGTTGAAGTACTTGAGTCCCACGATGCGGTCGAGCAGCCCGTGCGAGAGCGCGTACTGGTCGAAGAGCTGCTTGGAGTAGCCGTACGCGTTGAGCGGGCGCAGCGCCGCGAGGTCACTCGTGCTCCGCACCTGGTCGCTCATTCCGGCCGACCCGTCGCCGTACGTCGCCGCGGATGATGCGTAAACGAAACGGACATCGTGCGCGAGCGCCCACGTCGCGAGCCGTTTCGTGAACTCGAAGTTGTTGCGCGCCAGGAACGATGCATCGCGCTCGAGCGTGCTGGAGCACGCTCCCATGTGCAGCACTTGCGAGAACTTTCCCAGCGCTCCGCTCTCCAGCCGCTCGAACAGATCGTCGGCCTCGAGGTAGTCCTCGAACGACAGCGGCGCCAGGTTGCGCCACTTGTCCGTGGTGCCCAGCCTGTCCGCGATGACTATCGACTCGACGCCGCGCTGGTTCAGACCCCACACCAGCGCGCTGCCGATGAAGCCCGCGCCCCCCGTCACGAGAACGCGGTCGGCGCGACTCACTGACCCAGCACCAGCGCGAACACCAGCGGCGCCACGATCGACGCGTCGCTCTCGATGATGTGCTTGGGAGTGTCGATACCGAGCTTGCCCCACGTGATCTTCTCGTTGGGGACCGCGCCGGAGTACGACCCGTAACTCGTGGTGGAATCGGAGATCTGGCAGAAGTAGCCCCAGAGCGGGACCTCGGGGCGCTGCAGATCCTGATGCAGCATCGGCACCACGCAGATCGGGAAGTCGCCGGCGATTCCCCCCGCTATCTGGAAGAATCCGATCGAGGATTTCGGCGCCGTCTCCTGATACCACTCCGCGAGGCGCATCATGTATTCGATGCCGGTCCGCACCGTGTGCACGTTCTTCACGTCGCCGGTGATGCAGTGGCCGGCGTACATGTTGCCGAGCGTGGAGTCCTCCCAGCCGGGCACCACCATCGGGAGGTTCCTTTCAGCCGCGGCCAGCAGCCACGAATCCTTCGGATCGATCGAATACGAAGCGCGCAGCTTGCCGCCGAGGAGGATGCGATACATGAACTCGTGCGGGAAGAGCCGCTCGCCGCGCTGGTCCGCCGCCACCCATTCCTCGAGTACGACGGCCTCGATGCGGCGCATCGCCTCCATCTCCGGGATGCAGGTGTCGGTGACGCGGTTCATGTGCCGGTCGAGCAGCGCCTTCTCGTCGTGCGGCGTGAGATCGCGATAGTGAGGGACGCGCTCGTAGTACTCGTGCGCCACGAGGTTGAACACGTCCTCCTCGAGATTCGCGCCGGTGCACGCGATGGCGTGGATCTTCCCCTGCCTGATCATCTCGGCGAGCGAGATCCCCAGCTCGGCGGTGCTCATGGCGCCTGCGATGGTAACCAGCATCGAGCCGCCGGAATCGAGGTGGCGGACGTAGTCGTCGGCCGCATCCACGAGCGCGGCCGCATTGAAGTGGCGGAAGTTGTGGCGGATGAAACGGGAGACTGGGCCTCCCTCACCGGAATTTCTATCGGTCATGTCGCTGCGAGTGAGTGTACTGGTGCCGGTGGACTACTTCGAAAATGGATCCCCGCCTTCGCGGGGATGACGGTTCGTTCAGAGCCCCAGGTCGTTCACCCTCGGTGGGTCCACGCTGTAATCGTAG
>JBIQLU010000310.1:0-2134 GCA_044463985.1 Gemmatimonas aurantiaca
AGCTGGCTCGTGAACGCCGCGCTCGTGACGCCGGGCAGCCGGCTCACGCGCTCGAGCGCCTGCTGGAAGAACGCGAGCGTGGGAGCATCGCTGTCGTAGCGATGTCCGGCCGCGTCGACCTGCATGGTAAGCACGCGGGATGCATCGAAGCCGGGCGCCACATCGAAGAGGCGGGCGAGACTGCGCAGCATCAGCCCCGCACCCACGAGAAGCACGAGTGCGAGCGCGACTTCCACCACCACCAGCGACCGTCGCAGCAGATGCGACGCGCCGCCCGTGGTGCGGGCACCGCTCTGGACACCGCTCCGCAAATCGCGGCGCGTGCTCTGGAGTGCCGGCACCAGTCCAACCGCCACGCCGACGAGCGTGGTGAGCAGCACGGTGAACGCGACGATCGGAAAGCGTAGACCGATTTCGGCGGTGCGCGGCAGCTCGGCAGGCGCGAGCGCCGCGAGCGTACGCACCCCGACCGCACCGACCGCCAGCCCGAGCGCGCCGCCCAGCATGGCCAGGAGAAGAGTCTCGGTGAGGAGCTGCCGCACGATGCGAGCGCGTCCCGCGCCGAGCGCGGCGCGCATGGCAAGTTCGTCGCCGCGCCGCAGCCCGCGCGCGAGAAGAAGATTCGTGACGTTTACGCACGCTATGGTGAGCAGCAACGCCATGGCCGCGACTATCGCGAAGAGTGCCGGTCGCACGTCGCGCGCAACGGCGTCGCGCAGCGGCCGGATATCGAGACCGCGCTCCAGCGATGCCCACGCTGGACGCGGGAAGTCGACGGCCGGCGACGCGCCGATCGCCGCAACTTCGCGGTTCGCTCGTTCGACGCTCACGCCCGGAGCGAGACGCGCGATCATCTGCATGTGATGCCCCCACTCCGCGCTCTCGAAGGGCGAGTCGGGCCGGAAGCGCCGCGGAGACCAGACTTCCGTGGACGGCGAAAGAACATCGGCGAAGCCCGGCGGCATCACGCCTACGATGGTGTAGGAATCGCCGTCGAGCGTGATGACCTTCGCGAGCGCGGAACGTGCACCGCCCAGCCGCCGCCGCGCGAGTGCATCGCTCACGATGGCCACGCGCGGCGCACCGCGTTCGTCGTCCTCGGCGGTGAAATCACGACCGATCGCTGGCGCGACACCGTACACGCGGAAGAAACGCGCCGTGACCAGTTCACCAGCGAGCCGCTCCGGCTGGGCCAGCCCCATGAGTGCGGGCTGCCAGCGGTCGGAAGCGGCGAGCTCGGAGAACGAGCGGCTGCGCCGCGATACTTCGTGGAACGTACCGTACGCGATCGCCAGCGGCTGGCCACTGGAGCCGTAGTCGGAGAGCTGCACGATGCGGCTCGCATCCGGATAGGGGAGCGGCTGCAGCAGAACGGGATAGACGGCGCCGAATATCGCGGTGCCGGCGCCGATCCCGAGCGCGAGAGTGAGCACGCACACCGTGGTGAACCCAGGAGCGCGGCGCAGACGGCGTGCGGCGTAGCGTACGTCTCCCACCACATCCTGAACGATGTTCTCCCACCCGTACGAGCGCGCGCGCTCGCGCGCCACGGTGGGGTTTCCCATCTCGATTCGCGCCATGCGGCGTGCCGCGTCGGGGGAGAGCCCGCGCGCGGCGTGAGCCGCCGCCGATTCATCGAGAAAGTGCTCCACCTCGTCCGCGAGATCGCGGTCGGCGTCGGCACGGTGCAGCATGGCGCGAACGCCGCGCGTCAACTGGCGCAGGAGCGACATCGGTCACCCCTCGGCGTTCAGCAGGCGCGTAACGGCGGCGGCGCGGCGCTTCCAGTCCGCGGCCTCGGCCTCGAGACGCCTGCGGCCGCCGCGCGTGAGCGAGTAGTACCTGGCGCGCCGCGAGTTCTCCGACGTACGCCATTCGGCGTCGAGCAGGCCGGCGCGCTCGAGCCGCTGCAGCGCGGTGAGGAGCGAACCCGGGTTCACCCTGAAGACGTCGCGCGAAATCTGCTCGATACGGCGCGCGATGCCGTAGCCGTGCAGCGGCTCGAGCGAGAGCGTCTTCAGGATGAGCATGTCGAGCGTGCCCTGAATGACGTCGGTATTGGGCTGGTCCACGGCTGCTCCGGTGAGGTGACCGGAACGAGGATAAGCTCGACTCCTGTTGATTGTCAAGATGA
>JBIQLU010000311.1:0-2117 GCA_044463985.1 Gemmatimonas aurantiaca
GGGCGACGAGGTCGCCGCCCATGGCGCGGGCGAGGTCGCGGCTGATGGCGAGGCCGAGGCCGACTCCCTCGTCGGGGGAGCTGAGACGGCGGTTGACCTGCACGAAGGGTTCGAAGATGCTCTCGAGTCTGGTCGCGGAGATGCCGATTCCGGTGTCGGCGACAGTCACTGCCACCATCGGGCGGGCATCGCCCACGTCAGTATCATCACGCGGCGCGCAACTCGAGGCGGTCACGGTCACGCTGCCGCCCGGCTCCGTGAACTTCGTGGCGTTGGTGAGCAGGTTCACCATGATCTGCCGCAGCTTCTCCTCGTCGGCGCGTACCATGATCGCATCGACTTCGCCGGCGATCGCCGGGTCGGCGCGCAGCGCGTACTGCAGACCGCGCACGCGGAACTGCGGAGCCACCAGCATCTCCACGCCCTCCAGACACGCCATCAGCGGGACATCCGCGATGTCGTAGTGCACGTGGCCCGCCTCGAGCTTCGCGAAGTTGAGCACCGAGTTGATGAGCCCGAGGAGATGCTGCTGCGCCGCCTGGATGCGCGCGAGGTCCGCCCTCTGGTCGGGCGTCACGGGGCCGCGCACACCCAGATCGAGTAGCTGCGCATAACCGCCTATGGCGTTGAGCGGCGTTCGCAGCTCGTGACTCATCATCGTGAGGAACTGGCTGCGCGCCATGTTCGCCTCCTCGGCGCGATGTCTCGCTTCGTCGGCCTCCAGCCGCACCGTCTCCAGCTCTCTGCGAGCACGCACCTCTTCCGTCATGTCGACGCCGTGCACGAACACGCCGGAGCGCGAGCCATCGTTTTCGAGGAGAGGCTGGAACACGAAATTCACTACATGCCGCGCGGGCGGCCCATCCGGCGTGTTGCGCAGCGCGATCGGAACCTCGGTACCCACGTACATCTCGCCCGTCTCGAGCACACGGTCCAGCACCCCGAGGTAGCCGCGATCGGCTACTTCCGGAACCGCTTCCGCGAGCGGACGGCCCACCAGTTTGCGCCTCCCCACCAGTTCGCGACACGCGTCGTTGGCCATCTCCACGAAGTGGTCCTGGCCGCGCAGCAGACAGATGAACGCGGGAGTCTGCCGGAAGACGGTAGCCATTCGCGCCTCGGCTTCCTCCGCCGCCTTGCGCGCGGCCCGCTCCGCGAAATAGAGGCGTGCGCGCTCCTCTTCGGCCTTGCGCGAGGCATCGATGTCCTCGACCAGGTTCACCCTTCGCGGCGTGCGATCGCTCACTCCGGGCAGGATCGACACCGACTTCCGCACCCAGATGTCGCTCCCATCCTTGCGGCGGTAGCGCTCCTCGATCACGAACCCCGGATTCTCGCCCGAGAACATCGCCTTCAGTCGCGCATCGTGCTCGGCGCGGTGCTCGGGATGCACGAGCGTGAGGATATCCATGCTCGCCAGCTCCTCGCGTGAATAGCCGGTGATGCGGCAGTACGCGGGATTCACCTGGATGAACGATCCGTCGAGCTCCGTGATCGCGAGTCCCGTGACCGCGTGTTCGAACGCGCTGTGCAGGCGACGTTCGCTCACGGCCAGACTGCGCTCCGCACGCACACGTCCGGTGGTCTCGCGCACGATCACGAGAACGCCGACCGGCGTGCCGGCATCGTCGCGTACGGGGCTGTAGCTGTAGGTCCAGTACGCCTCGTCCAGCCGCCCGTCGCGCACTATAGGCAGGAAGTGATTCTCGTCGAACTCCGCGACTCCGGTCGACAGAACCCGCTCGATGCGCGAACCGATGGTGGACCACACCTCGGGCCAGCACTCACGCCCTCGCGCGCCGAGCGCGGACGGGTGTCGCTCGGCACCGAGACTCGGGATGTAGTCGTCGTTGTAGAACTGAATGAGCTCCGGTCCCCACCAGAGGAACATGGGGAAGCGTGCACCCAGCAGGATCTGCACGGTGGTCAGCAGGATTCGCGGCCAGCACTCCACAGGACCGAGCGGAGAGTTCGCCCAATCGAAAGCCCGAACCCGCTCGCCCATCTCACCGCCACCCGCGAGGACCTTCTCGATGATCGTGTCGCGTCCGCGCGCGATCTCACTCATGCATACCGACCCGCGAAACTCGTCGACATGGGACGACTCCAGCCCTTCC
>JBIQLU010000312.1:0-2106 GCA_044463985.1 Gemmatimonas aurantiaca
GATCGCGGAACGCTGCTCCGGTTTCTGCAGATTCTCGTGGCTGTCGCGGGGCTCACTCTGCTCCTCGCCTGCTTGAACGTCGCGAATCTGCTCATCGTGCGAGCAAGGGAGCGCTCACGGGAGATCGGTGTGCGCCTCGCCCTTGGCGCGAGTGCGAGCCGACTCGTCCGACAGCTCCTGGCGGAAAGCGTCATGCTGGCACTGGCGGGGGGCGTTGCGGGTGTCGCGGTTGCGATCCTCGCGATGCGGGTGTTCTCGACTTACACATTGCCGGGCAGCATCGACCTGGGACGCCTGAACCTGCATCTGAATCTGCGGGTGCTGGCGTTCACTTGCGGGCTGTCACTGCTGACTGCGCTCGGGTTCGGGCTCATGCCGGCCGTGCGTGCAGCGCGCACGAATGTCGTGGACATCATTCGCGATCGGACGAGCGCGGGCCCAAGCGGACGGCGACGGGGAGTGCTGATTGCGCTGCAGGTCGCGATTTCATTGGTGCTGTCGGTGAACGCGGGCTTGCTTATTCGAAGCGTCAGCGCGGGTCTCGACACGGACGTCGGGTTCGATCCGGCTCCCATCGCCGCGGTCACAATGGCGCGAGAATACGACGGCAAGTACGCGGATGTCGTCAGGGAGAACGAGGCGGTAGTGGACGCGCTCGAGGGAGACCCGGGTATCGCGGCCGCGGCCGCGGCGACGCACGTTCCATTGTCGCGGTACGGGACACGGCTTTTCGGCCCAGGTCCCAAGGCCGAGGGGGCGAACGGCGAGAGCAGCCCTGGCTCGGTTCTCGTCGGTGGGAATCATGTCAGTGAGCACTACTTCGACGTGCTCGGAATTCCGCTGGTGCAGGGTCGTACGTTCACCCGACAGGACCGGCCCGGCTCGCAGCTCGTCGCCATCCTGAACGAATCTGCCGCGCGGGCGCTCTGGCCGGGCGAGTCTCCAATTGGAAAGCTCGTTCACGGACAGTTGTTCGGGCCGATTGGGTTCACGTACGTGGTGGTCGGCGTGGTTCGTGACACCAAGTACGCCGGGCTGCAGGACAGCCACGTGCCGTTCGTCTACGTGCCACTGGCGCAGGAGGAGTCGCCCGGCGCCGCGATCACGCTCATTGCGCGGGGCCGATCGGCGGCGGCCGCGCCCGCGGTGCTCTCGCTCATTCGGCGCACCGCGGCCGCGATCTCGCCCGAGCTGAAGGTGGGAAGCAACACCTCGGGACCCGCGGCGCGCCTGGTCTCCGAACAGGTCGCCGCGCTGCTCATGCCACAGCGGTTCGGCGCCGCTCTCCTGTCGGCCTTCTCGCTGCTCGCACTCTGCGTGGCAGCGGTGGGCATCTATGGAACGGTTGCCTATGCGGTGTCACGGCGAACGACGGAGATCGGCATTCGCATGGCGCTCGGAGCGCGGACGGCGAACGTGTTGTCCGTCGTGCTCATCGATACGGGCGTGGCGGTGGCAGTTGGCGCTGCCGCGGGCCTCCTCGGTGCCGGGCTGACGGCAGCGCTGGTTCGCCGGCTGCTCTATGGCGTCGGTCCATTCGATCCGATGTCGATCGCGGCGGGCCTGCTGGTGACGGTTCTCATGGCAGTGGTCGCAGCGGCGGCGCCGTCGTGGCGCTCGGTACACATCGACCCCGTGCGCGCGATTCGCACTTCGGGGTGATTGCTCCGGGATCGACATGCTCGCCGGCGTGCGGCGGTTCGATGGCGTTGCCCTCTAGCCCCCTCTGGGAACGGTGAAAACGACATGCCGGGACTTCCATATGAAAGTATCATGTTCTAGCCAGGACTACCTGTCGAGGAGGTCATAATGGCGACTATGGTCCGAGATCTCGATGCGATCGAGCGGCTGCATACCGAATTCGGCTTCACCTACGCACAGCTGGCTCAGACGCTGAACACCAGCGAGCCAACATTGCATCGTTGGCGTCGCGGCGCGGGCGGGGAGCCTACCCCGGTATGGCTCGAGCGCCTCGAGGCAGTCGAGGCATTCCTCGAGGAGCTCGATGACCTCTTCGCGAGCAAGCGCGCCGCGACCGCCTGGTTCGACAAGTCGCTAAGTGTTCTGAAGGATCGTACGCCGCGTGAGCTGATCCTCGATGGTCAC
>JBIQLU010000313.1:0-2068 GCA_044463985.1 Gemmatimonas aurantiaca
CCCCTCATCATATACCCCGTCTTCCTCACCGTCTCTATGATCGGGTTCCTGGCGGAGTGGCCGAGCTTCTTGCGGAGGTAGGCGATGTAGACGTCGACGACGTTGGTGGAGGGTTCGGGGGGCTGGTGCCAGGCCTGTTCGCCGATCATCTGGCGGCTCACCACGCGGCCTTCGTTGCGCATCAGGTACTCGAGGAGCGAGAACTCGCGGCCGCTCAGGTCGATTTCCTGGCCGTCGCGTTCGACTCTCCGCCGGATCGGATCGAGCACGATGTCGCGCACGCGGAGCATGCTGCTGTCGAGATTGATGGTCGCACGACGCAGCAGTGCCTTCACGCGCGCGAGGAGCTCGGGGAGCTCGAACGGCTTGGGGAGATAATCGTCGGCGCCGGCATCCAGACCTGTGACGCGGTCGGCGAGCGAACCGCGCGCAGTGAGCATCAGCGCAGGCGCCTGGAAGCCGCGCTCGCGTAACTCGCGGATGACGCTCACGCCGTCCTTCACGGGGAGGCCGACATCGAGGATGATCAGGTCGGGATCGCGCGCGAGCGCTTCGGCTAAACCGCTCTCGCCGTCCGTGGCCGTGAGGAGCTGGTAGCCCTCGCCGGTGAGGATGCGGGTGAGCACGGTGAGCAGATCGGGGTCGTCTTCAACGACCAGCACGGTCGGAACGTCATCGCCAGCTTCGAGCATAGACGCCAACTTATCGTCCCCGGACGCTGCAGCCAAGAAGTCCCCCTTTGTGGAGGATGCCGCTGACGCTATTCTTTCCGCGTGGCGACCGAGCGCGTGAGACGGGGAGTGCAGGCCGGAATCGTCAGCTGGGCGGCGACGATCGGCGTGTTGATTGGCTTTGGGCGGGCGCGGGGCGCCGTTCTGCAGCCACTCAACTCGATCGCCCATCCGTTCTTCGGAACGCGCGCCGTCATGATGCAGGGCTTCGACTGGATCGTCACACCCGCCGCCATCGTCCTGCATCTGATCGTCCTCGCGATCGCAGGGGTGATCTTCGCGCTCTTCGCGGCGCGGCTGCGCGGACTTCGTCTCGCCGGAGCGGCGATCGCTTACGCTCTGCTGTTCTGGCTCGTCAATCGACTAATACTTCCGGGCTCGCACCCCGCCGGACTCGCGGGTGTGCTATCGCGGTGGGAGCTGAGCGTCTTCTATCTGGTTCTGGCGGCGTCGCTGGCACTCGGGGTGAAGCTCGGCGTGGGACGACGCGGGGCGGGGGAGGCGGCGGTCGGGAGCTGACCGTCGCATCGCTACACGCTGCTGTCGCCGGAGCGAGACACTCCCTGCACGGCATGGTGGACGTTCAAATCGTTCCACCGCACGGAAGTCGCTGTCGAATAGCATGTTGCGGTCGTAAACGGTGCCATGCCAGACACGGCCCCGCTCTTGCTTTTCCAGCGGTCGTAAGGCTCGACCACCGGCGAGCAGGCGCGGGGCCTTCTTAGTCGGTGATCACACCCCAACCGGAGGAATCATGAACTTCCTCGTCATGCTCGAGGAAGGCTCCGAGAAGTCGCCGGTTCTGGCACGGGTGGATTCCGTCCCGGCGCAGCACTCGTCCGCGCGCAGGGCCAGGGATGTCGTAACGTTGTACGGCACCCCCCGAGCGGAGTCGCTCGCCCTGGCGATCGCCGCGGCGCTGGAGTGCCGCAGCACCGCCGACGACGATGGAGCCTTCCGTCACCTGGGAGTCTGGCCGGAGCGAGGCGCGGTAGGCGATGCCGCCTGGCGCGACGAAAGCACTGGCCAGCTCGTGACAAGAGATCTCCACATTCCGTTGGAGCAGCTCACGTCGCTCTCGGAGACGGTGCTCGCGCAATTCGGCGGCGCGATACGTCGTCTCGTGGCCGGCCTCTCGATGCCCGACTGGCCCGAAGGCGCCTGGCGCGCGATCAACATCACGCTCGATCCGTTCGCCGAAACCACTCGTGCGGCCGCTGCGAAGTTCGATGGATTCCTCGAGAACTTCCGCCAGGCCGATGCCCTCGCCTACGAATTCGAAGGAGACTGACCAGACTATCTCTCTTCCGTCCGCATCCGATGCCCCACCCGGCATC
>JBIQLU010000314.1:0-2061 GCA_044463985.1 Gemmatimonas aurantiaca
ACTCCGTACACCGTCCGGAACACTCGCGTGAAGTGGCTCTGGTCGGCGAAACCGTTGTCGAATGCGATCTGCGCCAGCGGGGCGGACGAGCGAAGCAGAGCGTCCGCTGCGCGGCGAACGCGGAGCTCACGCAGGTACGCGCCGGCCGTCGTGCCGTAGTGCGCACGGAAGGTGCGCGCGAGGTGCGCGGGGTCCACGCCGGCCAGTTCGGCGAGCTCCGCGAGCCGTAAACCGCGCTCGGCGTAACGATCGTCGAGAGATTCCCGCACTCGCCGGAGCCACGCGGGTGGCGGGCCGGGACGCGCCGACTCATCTCGATGCCGGACGAGCGCGCCGAGCAGCTCGAGCGTGAGTCCCTCGAGCGCGAGCGCGGCGGCGTCGTCGGCTACGGCGAGCTCGCGCAACAGGCCACGGCCGAGCGTCGCGACACGCGGTGTTCGCCACCACGAAGGGTCCGCGAGCAGATCTGCGGCAGACGTTCCGAGTGCCGCGAGCCGCTCCGCCTCGGGCATGACGAAGAGCATGCGTGCGCCATCGGCGCCGGCACGACCGTAGTGCGGCGGACCTGGTGGAAGCACGAGCGCACCCGCCGCAGCGTGCGCGTCGACCGCGAGCCGCCGCCCCGAAGCGAACTTCAACTCGAGCGCGCCGCGCATCAGCAGCGCGATCGTGGGCGAGGTATGCACGTGTGAAGGGTGCGAGGCGAACGCCCCGTGCCGGCTCTCCACATACTCGCCGCCCTGCGCGCGCACGTGTCGCACTATCGTCCAGCGACCAGGCAAGTCCGCCGACGAACGCTCGACCCCGTCTCTTCCGCTTCGATCCTGCTCGCCTCGCCTGCCCAAAGCGGCTTGATGGTCTGGATGCATGGCGTCCTCCCCCGGAAGTGCGTCGCCGCGCACTACCGCGTGACGAATGCTCGAACAAAAAATGTCAGAGCCGTTCCAGGGCGATCAAGCCCGTGCAGGAGCGATGCCGCGGCGGCGCGCAACTTCCATCCGTCGATCCAATGGGAGGAACTGAAAATGACAGACACTACCGCCACGGCAAACAAGGAACTGCTTCGCCGGTTCTACAGTGAGGTGTACGTCGACTGGAACATGGAGCTGGTGGACGAGGTCGTCTCGCCCCGGTTCAGGTCGCACGACTGGCCCGACGATCTGGGGAGCGGGCCGCAGGCGTTCAGGGACTACTACTCGTTCTTCCGCTCCGTGATACCGGACGCTCGGTACGAAGTCGATGACCTGATAGCGGAGGACGACAGGGTGGTGGTGCGGTGGAGGATGCTGGGAACGCACCAGGGCGAGTTCCAGGGAATCGCACCGACCGGGCGTACGATCACGATGAAGGGAGTCGCCATCTATCGTGTGGAAGAGGGAAAGCTGGTGGAGCGCTGGGTCGTGTCCGACTTGCACGGCGTGCTCGAGCAGATCGGCGCCGCCCCTGTACTATCGGCAGTCTAGGATGTAGACGAGCAGACCGGATCACGGTTCCCGCATCGAACGGCGGGATCGGCGCGCCAGGAGAGAGCATGCTCTCTCCTGGCGCGCCGATCCCGCCGTTCGAGCAGAAGCGAGCGCCGCCGTCATGGCAACGACCCATGCCGTGCAGTACATTTTTCGCGCCCCCACCACCACCGATTGCGAGAACAGTACTCATGACGGACCTCCGGTCCCGCGTTCAGGATTCCCTCTCCGGCAGCTACGCCATCGAGCGCGAGCTCGGCGGCGGGGGGATGGCGCACGTCTTCGTCGCCGACGAGATAGCGCTCGGACGCAAGGTGGTGGTGAAGGTGCTCTCGCCCGAGCTCTCGGTGGCGATGTCCGCCCCCCGCTTCGAGCGCGAGATCCGCGTTGCCGCGTCGCTGCAGCAGGCGAACATCGTTCCGGTCCTCTCGGCCGGAGAGATGGATGGACTGCCGTACTACACGATGCCGTACGTCGAGGGGGAGAGCCTCCGCACGCGCATCGCGCGCGGTCCGATTCCCATCGCGGAAGTGGTGAGCATCCTGCGCGACGTCGCGCGCGCGCTGGCGTACGCGCACGAGCGCGGCGTGGTGCA
>JBIQLU010000315.1:0-2056 GCA_044463985.1 Gemmatimonas aurantiaca
CGCCTCACCTTCCCGCTCGCCGTGCGCGGCAGCGGCGCCTCCGTCATTCGAAACTCGCGCGGAACCTTGTACGCCGCGAGCGCTGCGCGGCAGTGCGCACGAAGCTCATCGACCGCCTCTGCACCGACGCTACTCACCAGCCGCACCACCGCCACCACCCGCTGCCCCCACTCGATGTCGCTTTCGCCGATCACTGCCGCCTCGGCAACGTACGGGTGCGACATGAGGACTCCCTCCACCTCGGCGGGATACACGTTCTCGCCGCCGGTGACTATCAGGTCGTCGCGCCGGTCGAGCACGTAGAGGAATCCATCTTCGTCCAGCATGCCGAAGTCGCCGGTGTGCAGCCAGCCATCCACTATCGCACGAGCAGTCGCGTCGGCACGGTTCCAGTAGCCAGGCGTCACTATCGGTCCGCGCACCACTATCTCGCCGCCCTCGGCAGGCCGAACGTCGTGGCCGGTGTCGTCCACCACTCGCACTTCGTTCGGATAGAGCGGACGCCCCGCCGAACCGAGCCTGCGCAGCGCGTCGCCCGGCGCCAGGGTGGCTACCTGCGAACAGCACTCCGTGAGGCCGTACGTCTGCGACACCGGAATGCCCAGCTTGGAGCAGCGCTCCAGCAATGCACGCGGAGCCGGACCGCCGCCGAGCAGGACGCAGCGCAGCGACGGCGAAGCCGGTCGATCGCCGCGCTCCTCGAGCAAGCGATGCAGCATCGTCGGAACGAGCGACACGAGCGTGATGCGCTCGTCGTCGAGTGCCGCGCTCACGCGCGCGGCGTCGAAACCATCGTGTATCACCGCCGTGGTGCCGTAGATCGCGCTGCGCGTCAGCACCGAGAGCCCACCCACGTGGAAGAGCGGGAGCGGCGCGAGCCAGCGGTCGTCGTCGTGCACGCCGAGATTCAGCGCGGATCCCACGGCGCTCCACCAGAAATTCCCGTACGTGAGCACCGCCCCCTTCGGAGTCCCCGTGGTGCCGGAGGTGTACACGATCGCCAGCGCTTCGTGCGCGTCCGCGTGGTGGCGGAGCGTCGCGTGGGCGGCAAGTGACGTCGTCGCGTGCATGGCGACCCGGGTCGGATCTCCGGCATCCACTATCACCAGCTCCGGCAATCGCACGCGCGCATCGTCGAGCATCCTCTCCGTGGATGCAGTGCACAACACCGCGCGCGCGCCGGCATCGCCGAGCTGCCACGCCACGTCGCTCGGAGTGAGGCGCAGGTTCAGTGGGAGTAGCACCGCCCCGAGCCGCATGCACGCGTGCACCACGGCCGCGAACTCCGCACTATTGGGAAGGAGCACTCCGACTCTGTCGCCTGCGTGCACCCCCAGCGCCAGCAGCCGGAGCGCCAGACTATCCGCCCGCGCATGGAGCTCGGCGTAAGTGAGACGCGATCCGTCGGGCGCGACGAGCGCGATCCGGTCGGGGATGACGGATGCGCGCCATGGAAGCCAGAGGGGGAGGGTCGGCGTCTCGTTCATTCGGAAAGTGTGGTCACGACCGATTCACATCAGCACCAGTCCCACCGCCAGCAGCACTCCATAGATCAATTGCAGCCGCCCGCTCTCGGCGAGCATCGCGTTGAGCGCGCGGCCGGCGAGCCCGCCGAGCACCGCGCGCACGGCGCGATACGCCAGCGGAATGCTGAGCAGCGGAAGGAGCACCCACGCATTCGCGCGTCCGCTCGCCAGCAAAAGCAGAGGTGCGAGATACGCCAGCACCGCGAAGAGCGCGTACTGCCAGCGCGTGGCGCGATCGCCGATCCGCACCGCCAGTGTGCGCTTGCGCGCCGCACGGTCGGTATCGAGATCGCGAAGATTGTTGACCACCAGAATGTTGGTGATGAGCAGACCGACCGGCAGCGAAGTCGCGAGCGCGAGTGCGCCGAGCCCGCCCGTCTGCAGGTACGCGCTCCCGCACACCGCCACTAGTCCGAAGAACACGAAGACGAAAACTTCGCCCAGCCCGTGATAGCCGTACGGCCACGGGCCGCCCGTGTACGCGAGCGCGCAGATGATGCTCGCCACGCCGATCGCCACGATCGGCCAGC
>JBIQLU010000316.1:0-2045 GCA_044463985.1 Gemmatimonas aurantiaca
TTGTGCCTGGGGCTCGGCATCGGTGCCACGAGCACGATATTCGGGATCGTGGACGTGCTCTACTTCCGGCCGCCGCCGGGTGTTGCCGACCCGGCTTCCATCGTGCGTCCGTACATCGAACGCGACACGGGTTCCGTGCAGACGACGGTGGGCGGGAACGACCGCGTGTCGTTCCCCGATTACGTCGACATGCGCGACAACAACCGTACGCTGAGCGGGCTGGCTGCTTTCATGGATGTCGCGCTGAGCGTTGGCCAGGGCGACGAAGCGCACAGCGCAGATGGCATGGAGGTCACGGGAAACTTCTTCAACGTGCTCGGCGTGCGGCCTGCGCTGGGTCGCTTCTTCGTGTCCGAAGAGGATGCCGGGCCGGGTTCGCCGCCTGCGGTGGTGATCAGCCACGACTACTGGCAGCGACGGTACGGCGGCGATCGCGCAGTACTCGGGAAGAGCGTCCAGGTGGACGGCCAGGAATACCCGATAGTGGGTGTCGCGCCAGACGGATTTCACGGCATCGACCCGGGGACGGTGGACATCTGGGTTCCCTTCGCGCAGGACGCGAAGCTGGGACACAGCGAGACTGCGCTCACGACGCGCTTCTCGGTCATGTACCAGACAGTGGGCCGCCTGTCGCCAGCCGTCACGCGCGAATCTGCGGCCTCCGATCTCGGCGCGGTGTTGCGGCATGCGGCAGAATCCACCCCGACGCTCGATCCAACTCCGGAGGTGAAGCTCGGCCCGATCTTCTCCGCCCTCGGGCCCGTTCCGTCGAACCAGGCGAAACTCTCGCGCTGGCTCGCGCTGGCCGCCGCGCTTCTGCTCGCGATTGCGTGCGCGAACACGGCCAACCTTCTCCTCGCGCGTGCGGCAGCGCGGGGTCGCGAAATCGCGATCCGCCTTTCGATCGGGGCGAGCCGTTCGCGCATAGTGGGCCAGCTCCTCACCGAGAGCGTGCTTCTCGCCCTCTTCGGCGCGGTGCTCGGGGTAGTGCTGGCCTCGTGGGGGACCGGCGCCATTCCGGCCGAGGGGCTGCCACGGCTCGACTTCTTCTCACACGGGCGCGTGCTCTGGTTCGCGGTGATCGCGGCAGTGGGGTGCGGCATCGTCTTCGGGCTGGCGCCCGCGCTCTGGGCCACGCGCACCGATCTGTCGCGTGCGATGAAACAGGGTGTACGAGAGGGCGTCGATCGCCGCTCACGTCTCCGCTCGGCGTTGATGGTGCTGCAGGTCGCGCTCGCGGTGGTCCTGCTCTCCGGTGCGGGGCTCTTCGTGCACAGCCTGCGCAACGTCCAGTCGATCGACCCAGGATTCGATGCCGACCACATGCTGCGTGTTGCGATCGATCTGAAGACGGCAGGGTACACCGACACGACGCGCGCGGAGTTCTATGACCGCGCCGTGGATGCGCTGCGCGCCACGCCGGGGATTCGCGGTGCCGCGATCACTATCACCACGCCTCTGAGCGGCAACCTGTACATCACCGCGTTCCGTGTTCCGGGATCCGATGATCCATCCACGAACGACCCCGCGCTGAATCTTCGCCGGATGATGTCGGGCGACTATCCCATATCGATCGCGGCGGGGTCGGGATACTTCGGCGCGATCGGCACACCGCTTCTGCAAGGGCGAGACTTCCTGCCGGGCGATCGCGAAGGGAGCCAGCAGGTAGCGATAGTCAACGAAAGCTTCGCGAAGCATTACTGGCCATCGGCGGATCCCATCGGGAAGTGCATCGAGACCGGTGACGGCGACAGTGCCGAGTGCCACACCGTGGTGGGAGTCGCCGCCGATGGGAAGTACATGGAACTCGAGGAGGACCCCCGTCCCGTATTCTTCCTTCCGATCGCCCAATGGTCAGGAAGCCACGATCGCTACATCCTCGTGCGGACCAGTGGCGATCCGGCCGCGGCGATTCCGAACGTGCGCGCCGCGCTGCAGCGACTTGCAGCCAATCTGCCGTACCTGAACATCCAGACGATGTCAGATGTACTCCGCCCGCAGCTCCAGCCCCGCCGCCTCGGAGCGGCGATGTTCGGAGCCTTCGG
>JBIQLU010000317.1:0-1966 GCA_044463985.1 Gemmatimonas aurantiaca
TCGCTCTCCTACAGGCTCGGCCTCGCCGTTCTCCGCGGTGTGCGCGCCGAGGATGCGCCGGAGTGGCTCGTCCACGACCCGCGCCTCGACGCGCTCGTGGCGCCGGGCCACCGTCTGGTCGAGCTGCGCGAGTGGGCTGCCGAGCACGGCGTACCGGAGCTGGCAGAGCGCGTTCGTCCCGACGAACTGGATGCGCCGCTCCTCGATCCGCGCGAGCCGCGCGATTACCAGCGCGAAGCTCTCCGCCGCTGGCGTGCGGCGGAGGGACGCGGCTCCGTGATCCTTCCTACCGGCGCCGGGAAGACGCTCGTCGCGATAATGGCCATCGACGACGTGCGCGCCGGAGCGTGCATCGTGGCTCCCACGCGCGCGCTAGTCGCGCAGTGGTTCGCGCAGCTCGCCGATGCATTCGGCGCCGAGCGCGTGGGCGCGTGGTACGGCGACGAGAAGGAAGTGCGTCCCATCACCGTCACCACCTATCACTCCGCCTTCGCGCTCCTCGAGCGCTGGGGCGAACGCTTCGAGCTCATCGTGCTCGACGAAGCGCACCATCTCGCCGACACCGCCGAGGGCGAAGCGCGCGCATGGCACGATCACCTGCGCATAGCGCCATCGCGCTTCCGGCTCGGCCTCACCGCCACCTATCCCGACGAGCACGACTCCGAGCTGCGCCGCCTCGTTGGTCCCGTGGCTTACCGGCGTACGATCGGCGAGATGACCGACGCCGAGCTCGCGCGCTTCGCCGTGACGCGGCGCTACGTGGGGCTCTCCCCGACGGAGCTCGAGCGCTACACGAAGCTCACTCGACTCTACGAGGAGCACGTGGAGCGCCGCGGCTACCGCGACCGAGGCGAAACACCGGCCGACGCATGGCGCATCTTCGCCGCCGCCGCGCGCCGTTCGCCCGAGGCTCGGCGCGCGATGCGCGCGTTCCACGAGCGCGAGCGCGTGGTGATGCTCGCCGATGCCAAGCTGCGCGAGGCGGAGCGGATACTGCGGCTGCACCCCGCCGAGCAGGCGATCGTCTTCTGCGGCGGGAGCGACGCGGCGGAGGCGGTGTCGCGCGCGCTCGCGATCCCGATGATCACGGCAACCACGCCAGCTTCCGAACGCTACGCGCTGCTCGGCGCGCTGGGACGCGGCGAGATCCGCGCCGTGGCGAGCGTGCGTGTGCTCGACGAAGGATGGGACGTGCCAGGCGCAAAGCTGGGGATCGTACTCGGCGACTCCACGCGCGGCGGCGGACGCCAGCATGCACAGCGACTCGGCCGGCTCCTCAGGCGACAGGGCGACTCCGTCGCATCGCTGTACGAGGTGGTTGCCGCGGGGACGTACGAGTTCTTCGCCTCACAGAAGCGCGGCTCCGGCGTGCGCAAGGTGAGCGAAGGCCAGCTCGGACTCGGCGTGTAATGCTCAACCGGTCGCACCTCGAGCCGTTCGTGCGGGAGACTGACGGCACGATCCGGGTGGAGTATCTCGCGGATCCCGAGGGGCGCGTGGTGGAATTTCTCGACCGGCTGTGCAGGCTGGTGCGGCGGCTCGAAGGGTGTCCACGCACGATGGTGGCGGAGGCGTTGCGCCGGCAGGAGCGACGCGTGCGCGACGCTTCCAGGCTCGCGGGGATCGCGAAGGCGCTGCTCGATCTCTGCGACTTCGTACCTCCACGCGGAGCCGGGCGAGCGGCCGCGGTGCGCGAAGCGGTGTTCAGGGCACGCGGCAAGCGGTGGCCGCCCGTGCCGGGCGATCGGCTCGTTCCTTACGAGGAGGCAGGCGCGGAGCTGGGGCTCGATCCGCGAGAGATGGAGCGTCTGCTCTACGCTGACGCGCCGGGCGCGCGCGTGTTGAAGCGGGCTCCCGCGCTCGACGGCCGCGCGCTGCTGGCGCGCTACAACGTGGAGCTGGCGCGCGCGGTGCTGCTCGACGCGGAACGCGTGCGCTTCACCGCGCGCGGTGGATGGCGAAGAGT
>JBIQLU010000318.1:0-1960 GCA_044463985.1 Gemmatimonas aurantiaca
GATCCGAACGCCGTCGCATTCACTTCCAGCAGGCCCAGTGAAGTCGGAATCGGTCCGCCTATGTCGAGCGACGCGCTCCGCGCGCGTTCCGCCACGAGACCGGTGAGCGGCTCGAGCGGGGTCAACCCGGTGGCTTCCGTTTCCTCGGTGAACGGCGTTGGCGCGAACGCGCCGGTGCCGCCCGAAAGCCGTGTGGTCCATCCGGCGAGCGCCCCCTCGGTGGAGTGCCGAACGAGAAGCGAGATGCGCGGATTCACGAAGGTGCCGTATTCGCTGTGTGCATCGACCCGGGCACTGGTCGAGAGCGAGAGCCACGTGGCCGCATCCACATCGAGCTGCGCGAAAGCCGCCGGAATCGCGTACGTGTAGTCGAAGCCGGCTACATCATCGTTGCGGTAGAGCTCCTGCTGGAATGCCGCGCCGGCGATGTACGTCACGCGTCCGCGCGGCACGGCGAGCGCCGCCTCGGCGAACCATGTGCGATGGCGATCGTCCTCGCGTACATCGCCGAACCGGTGCCCATGCCACTGTTCCATCGCCGAGCCACGCACGGTGAGGATCGAGCCATGCAGAGCACGAATGCCGGCGAGTGATCCGGTATCGGGTATCACCCAGCGTGCCAGCCCGCCCACGTCCGCGCGACGCGTGCGGAGTGCTTCGGCGTACGCGCCGCCACCGGGAACCGCAGCGCCGTCGAGCGTGCCGCCAGTGCGGTCTTCGGCGGTGAAGCCGCCGGTCAGGAACATCGTGCGTCCCCGTCCGTCGTCGAAGTAGAATCGCGGCCGTGCGACAACTCGTTCGTAGCCGGGCATGTCGGTCCAGCCATCGTCGTCGAGATCGTTCCGACGCTGGCGGTGCGCGCCCGCGAGAAGCGTGTATCCCCATCGCTCGGACATCGGCCCGGTGAGGAAAACCACGCCATCCGTACCACCGCGCGTGGTCTGATTGACGAGAGCCGTGCCCTCGTGCTCCGCGCCCGGCCGCCGACTCACGAGATCTATCACGCCGCCCAGCGCCGAGCTGCCGTACAGCGCGGACGCGGTTCCCTTGATGACCTCCACTCGCCCGAGGTCGACCGGCGGTATCTGCAGCAGCCCCAGTCCACCCGTCTGCCCGCCGTAGAGCGGAAGGCCGTCGGCGAGGATGAGCGAGTATCGGCCGCGGAGTCCCTGTATGCGCACGTTCGCGCCGCCGAGCGATGGGTTCGTTGCCTGCACGCGAAGACCGCTCGTCTCGTTCAGCATCATGGCGATGTCGCCGGGCGTCATCGCGACTTTCTCGGCGATCTCTTCCTCGTCTATCACTTCCACGCGTAATGGAGTGTCTTCCACGCGCCGCTCGCCGCGCGTGGAGGTCACCACCATCCCTTCGAGGGCCGCCGCGTGCTCGACCAGAAGCACGGTGATCGTCGTGTCCTGTCGGGCGCGGAGCGTGAGGCGTGTAGTGTCCGGGCGGAAGCCGATGCGCGTGGTGATGATCGCGTGCGGTCCAGGAACGAGGCGCAGCAGCGCCAGGCCGGTGGCATCGGTAGGAGCGCCGACGCGGTCGCTGCGGACGACTACTCCTTCGAGTGGAACGGTGTCGAGTGGCGAGGCAGCGTGGCGAACCAGAACGCGAAGCGTGGCCAGGGTGTCCACGCCTGTGCTGCCGAGCGTGGGAAGCTGTGCGCGGGCGGAACGAGTCGGAAAGAGCACCGAGGCGCTGGCCAGGACGAGGGCGAAGATGAACGTGCATGCGGCGCGGGCGTGCCGCACCCTGGGATGGAGGCCGGTCGTCTCCGGCGCATCCGATCGGCGCGGCGTGTTACAGCAGGAAGCACTCATGCGGAGTATTATGGCGTATGAAGCGACTACAGACGCAACCCGACAGAAGATCGAGGAGCGACATGGCTGCGAGAGCGCCGGCGCATCCGGCGCGTGCGGACCAGGAAGGCAGCCTGACCATCGGCGCGCTGGCGGCG
>JBIQLU010000319.1:0-1920 GCA_044463985.1 Gemmatimonas aurantiaca
CTTTCCCGCGATGAGCGACGCGGCATCCTTCGCCGGGGCCTCGACGAATTCGTCGGAGGTGACGCTGGATACCGCGCTCGTAATCTCCTCTCTACGTTGGGTTCCGTAGCCCACCGCCACCACTTCTTTCAGTACCACCGCCTGCGCCTGCAGGCTGAAGTTTGCGGTGACCTGTCCGCCGGCAGTGACGGTGACTGTCTGTTCCCCGGGTGCGTAGCCGAGTCGCTGAACGCGAACTACCTGCTCGCCGGCGGGGACGTTGGAGATGGTGAATCGGCCGGCATCGTTGACGGCCGTACCCAGTTTGGTGCCGCGTATCAGCACCTGTGCACCGTTGAGTGGTTGGCCCGTTGCCGAGTCGACCACGGTGCCCGTGATCTCGCCGTTCGCCTGTGCGGAGGCCCGGGCAGCGCTCGCTAGTACGAATGCGGCCAAGAGGGTGATCCGCACTATCCAGGTTCGCATCGTCGATCTCCTGTGCTGAGGGATCCGGCTCACGCGTGAGCCGTACAGCGTGTATTGGGTGGGGTATTTCAGATGGGGAACAACTGGCGCGACAGAAACAGGGGGGAGAGTTGCCGACGTCGCACGGGAGTACAGCGCCGGCGGTACTTCAAGGCGGGCGGCGGTGCGGGATCGCCGCCTCGTATTGCAAGCGCTTACATATTCCGATGCAAGCGCTTACATCATTGCGCATATATTGTATCCGGAAGGGAGGTGGACGTGACACGATAGGAAGCGCCGTTCCAACTGTCAAGACATCGGCGCACGACCGTCACGCCGCCAACGACTGCCCCGAACGAAACGGCGCCGGGAACCGCCATACGATTCCCGGCGCCATCCCACCTCAGCGCAGCTCGTCCGACCTCACCGTTCGTACTCCGTACACCGCCCCCACCTGGCTCCCTTCCTTCGCCTGGAAGCGGATCGTCACCTTCTTCTTTCCCTTCACCAGCGACGCGGGGATCGCGTACGTCGAGTCCATGAAACGCCCCGGATCCGATCGCTCCACGTGCTCGTCGGCCACTTTCTGGCCATCCACCTGTATCTCGAACGACGCCGGCAGCGTACGCCGATCGGCCGTGTAGTACGTCGCCACTACCGCCATCGGATGCGATGGATCCACCGCGAGGTCGTACGAGAACCAGCTCCGGCTCGCGCGGGCCGTGCGACCCATGTTCCACTGCGTGCTGGTTCCGTCGCCGCTCTGATAGTTGAAATCCTTTTCGTCCGACCTGCGGCCCGGCTGCACGTAATCCACGCTCGCCGCTTCCATCATCCGGCGATGCTCGTCCTCCGCCCTGTACTCCGCGCGTTTCTTCTCCCACGCCTCGCTCGTGTACGTGTCCCAGTACA
This sequence comes from Gemmatimonas aurantiaca, assembly GCA_044463985.1. Taxonomy (GTDB): domain Bacteria; phylum Gemmatimonadota; class Gemmatimonadetes; order Gemmatimonadales; family Gemmatimonadaceae; genus JADGGM01. The sequence goes on from JBIQLU010000319.1 coordinate 1,357, forward strand.
CCGCGTACGTGCTCGCGCCCACTTCGTAGAACGGAACGAGCTCCACTTCCTGCGGCTTGCCGTCAGCGTTCGCCTCGCGGCCCACTCCCTTCGTGCGGAAGTGTCCCGGCTTCCCCGCCACCGGTTCCAGCCACTTCTCCAGCGGCTCGTCGAAGACGAGCACCGGCGCCGCGGTGGGCTTGTCCAGCGGTCCGTCGATGTCGCGCCGGCGCGGCGGCTCCGGGCCCAACGCCGATGCCAGTACCAGCGGCCCCCACATGATCGCCGTGCGCGCGGGCTGGTCGGGGGTGGGCTCGAGGCGCAGCGTCATCGGCAGCGACACTTCCACCACGTCGCCGCTACGCCACGTGCGCTTCACATCCACGAATTCGCCAACCGGCGCGGGCGACGAATACATCTTCTGCCGGTTCGCGCGCGAGCCGATCGTGAGCTGCGTCCCTTCGACCGGGAGCTCCACCGCGCTGCCGTTCACCTTCACCGCGAAGCCGTCGCCGGCCCAGAAGGGGCGCCGCACCGACAGCGTGAACTCGCGCGGCGCGCCGAGCGTGAGCGCGAGCTTCGCAC
>JBIQLU010000320.1:0-1917 GCA_044463985.1 Gemmatimonas aurantiaca
TCACTCCTCCTGCACCTTCGCCCGCTCCGCATCCCACAACTGCACGAAGCGCTCGAAGACATCGCAGATCGTCTCCAGCTCGCTCTCCGAGTAGCGGGCCAGCAGCTTCGTCTGCGCGCGCCTCGCCGATGCGAACCACGACCTCACGCGCTGCGCTGCGGTGGGGGATGGCGTGATCAGTGTTCCGCGCCGATCATCCGGATTCGGTTTCCGCTCGATGAGCCCCGCCCGCTCGAGGCGATCGAGCATCGCCGTGGTCGCTCCGGAAGTGAGGCCGGTGTGCCGCGCCAATTCTGACGGCGTGGCGACCCCCTGCTGGAAGAGCAGCCTGAGGCCCTCCATGGCCGTGGGGTCGAGGCCCGACCACTCGCTGATCGCGTCCCTGAAGAGCGTCAGGTGGACGCCGTAGTCCCTGACCGCTGCCTGCGCCCGCTCCCGCAATTCGCCCTTTCTGGATCGCCTCATCGGTCAGCCTTGAAGTATCTTCATGATCAAGTATCTTGAATATCGATCTATAGCCGGAAAGATGCAAGCCGACCGACTTCACCAGGAGGTTACATGAGTCCCAGGAAAGCAGCCGGAACAACGAGTGCGAAGAGCGCGGCCTTCACGGCCGAGGAGAAGGCCGCGATGAAGGCCCGCGCCCAGGAGCTGAAGGCGGAAGCTCGCGCGGGCAGGAACCGGGAGGAAGGGGAGACGGCCGTCCGTGCGGCGATCAGGCAGATGAAGGCACCCGACCGCGCGCTCGCACAGCGCCTGCACGACATCATCGCGGCGAACGCGCCCGAGCTCGTCCCGAAAACCTGGTACGGCATGCCTGCCTACGCCGACGCGAACGGCAAGGTGATCTGTTTCTTCCAGGCCGCTGGGAAGTTCAAGGTGAGATACGCGACGTTCGGATTTCAGCCCGACGCGAAGCTCGACGACGGCAGCATGTGGCCCACCGCCTTCGCTCTGCTCGAGCTGACGGCGGCCGAGGAGAAGAGGATCATCGCCCTCCTGCGGCGAGCCGTGTGACCGGTCGTCGGACCTTCGGCGTCTGGATGCGCCAGTGATGTCCCGAATCTCGTGCGGGTGGCGAAGCGCGCCCTGGAGCTGGTTCGGGATCGCCGGCTCTTGCGACTCTCGCGGGTTGCACTCACTTTCGAGTGGCCGTGAATTCTCGTCGGCGTCCGAACCATCCGCTCGTCAGGCGCATCCCTTCGCCTTTCACATCATGAGATCCGGCACCGCGCTCGCCCTCCTGGCCACAATCGCCGCATTGCCGTGGGGCCGCGCGTCGATCGGCGCGCAGACTCCATCGCTCGGCGAGATTCTCTCCGCATCGCCCGCGGCCGACTGGCGTCCGCTCGATCCGGAGAACACGCTGTACATCCAGCTTCCAGCCGGTCGCGTCATCATCGAGCTCTCTCCCGACTTCTCGCCGCGCCATGTCGCGAACGTCCGCGCGCTCGCGCGTGCGCATTACTGGGACGGCGTCCAGGTCACGCGCGTGCAGGATGACTACGTCGCTCAGTGGGGATGGTCCGACTCCGTAGCTCACCCAACGGGCGACGCCGTCGACGCGATCGACCAGGCCGAGTACGAACGCGCGGCGGGATCGCTCCCGTTCACGCCGCTCCCCGATCCGGACAGCTACGCGCCGTTCACTGGCTTCACCAACGGTTTCCCCGCTGCGCGCGACAGTGCCGGTACGACGTGGATGCTGCACTGTTACGGAGCGGTGGGTGTGGCACGCGGATCGGCTCCCGACAACGGCAGCGGACGCGATCTGTACGTGGTGATCGGCCAGTCGCCGCGCCACCTCGATCGCAACGTCGCGATGATCGGGCGGGTCGTGAGCGGGATCGAGCTGCTCTCCGCGCTGCCGCGCGGTACGGGTGCACTCGGCTTCTACGCCACGCCCGCCGAGCGTAC
>JBIQLU010000321.1:0-1880 GCA_044463985.1 Gemmatimonas aurantiaca
CTCTGGCAGTTGCACTTCGCCACGGAAATCGCAAATAGAAGCGCGGGAGCGGGTGGCGGCGGGTGATGGGAACGGGGGAAGTCGTTACAGGACAACGCGATATGGCTGACGGACACGACGGCACCGGGGTTGCCATGGGGAGGGCAGGCGCGGGATGACCTCCCGTGCCGCAGTTCTCCTCGAACAGGACATTCCCATGAGCCGATCGCGTCATTCCGGCTTCACTCTCATCGAGCTTCTGATCGTCGTGGTCATCATCGGCATTCTGGCCGCGATCGCGATCCCGAAGTTCGCCAACACGAAGGGAAAGGCGTACGCCGCTTCGATGCGCAGCGACCTGCGCAATCTGGCAACGGCGGAGGAAGGCTATTATTTCACTCATGAGGTCTATACCAGCGACCTCACGGAGTTGGACTTCCAGCCGTCGTCCGGTGTCGTGATCGCCTTCGGCGAGGCCAGCAACGTCGGCTGGTCGGCCAAAACCACGCACGATCTCTCGTCGCCCAAGAACTGCGCGATGTTCGTGGGTGGGGCGTCGAGCATCTCGCCCGCCGTCGAAGCCGGGACGATCAAGTGCCAATAACCTCGCTGTAATCATTGGAGCGTGTCCGCTTACTCATCCAGCGCCGAAGCTGACGCCGAAGTCTCGGGGCCGCCGATTTCCTACCGCGAATTCTCCCGTCGCAGAGACGGGATGATCTACGCGATGGACGGCGGCCTCTGGCTGCATCGCCACAACTGGCGCGGCGAACGCATGGCGCATCTCGTTTCGACCGACCGCGAACTCCTTCTCGAGTACGGCCGCTCGGTTGGCCTCCCCGCACGACGTATCCAGTACAAGCCGCTCAAGGATCCACGCACCGGGATCCGCCGGGATGCGTGGCACTGGGATCTCGTCGGCCCCTTTCTTCCGCCCGACTAGATTGACGCGCGTGACGGCGCGCGAAAGATTGATCCGGATGCAAGCGCTCCGTCGCGCCTTCGCGCTCTCGGCTCTCTCGCTCGCTCTCATCGCCTGCGAGCGTGCGAAAAAAGCTCCGCCGGTAGACAGCGCGGCCGCGCCATCGCAGCCGTCTGCCGTGCCGACGGACAGCGCCGTCGCTCCGCCCCCACCGGCCAGCACGTGGGACGCCGCCGCGGGTCCCGTTCTCCTCGTTCGTGCAGACTCGCCGGGGCGCGCCTCCGTCGTATTTCCCCAGTACGTGGAGGGCTACCTCCCCGACTCGATATCCTTCGACGTCGCGCCGATTCGCGATGCCACGGTGGAGCTCTACGGTCATGCCGGCGCACTCGGCGCCACCGAGGTGCGTTCCGTAGGGCCGCGCACCTGGCACGCGGGCAACTGCATCGAATGGCCCAGCGCAACCGTCGCCGTCCCGGCCGACAGCGCAGCGGCGCATCCATCCGGATGGAGCGTGGCACTCTTTCCTCGCGGCATTGCCGGAGTGACGCTCGACTCCATCGAAGGACTCCCTCCATCCGACTCTGCGAAGCTCGCAGCGGACATCACGCGACTCGCTTCCGCCCTCCCGGCTGATACAGCGCGCGCATTCCGTGGCATCCCCTTCGCCGTCCGCAATGCGTACCGCTTCACCGTCGATTCCGCCACGCCCGCGATCGCCGCCGACGTGGTGCGCAAGGTTCCGCAGGAAGCGATGCCCCTCGAGGAGCATACTTTCATCATCGCCGAGCGCCGGAACCCCGCCGAGCGCTTCACGGTGGTCCACACCGAACGCACCTCCGGCACCGACGAATCGCTCGTCACCACCGAGCTCCTCGCCGCCCTCCGCCTCCCCTCGCCTTCACGCACCGCCCTCGTCCTCCTTCGCGAAGGCTTCGACACCTCCGCCTACGCCGTCCTCGAACGCTCCCCGCGCGGC
>JBIQLU010000322.1:0-1861 GCA_044463985.1 Gemmatimonas aurantiaca
GAGAAGATCGCCGCGTTGGCACCGATTCCGAGACCGAGCGTGAGGACCACCACGAGCGTGAAGCCGGGCGATCGGCGCAGTCCACGGATCGCGTAGCGCACGTCCTGCTGCACGTGGTCGAGCCACGGCACCGACCACCGATCGCGCGCGTCCTCGCGGATGCGAGTGAGGTTGCCGATTCTCCGTCGTGCCGCACGCGCCGATTCGTGCTCGGCGACGCCCGCGGCGCGCGCATCGCGCTCGAGATGGGCCTCGTGAAAGCGCAGCTCCTCCGCCAGCTCGGCGTCGAGACGGTCACGGCGAAACCAGTCGAAGATTCTCACGAGCCATTCACGCATGTTGGCTACCCATGTTCGGGACGCATGACGCGGGCGATGGCGGCCGTCAGTTCGGCGAAGCCGGACTCCTGCTCGCCGAGCTGCCGCCGGCCGAGCGCCGTGATCGTGTAGTACCGGGCCCGCTGGTTGTTAGGCGTCTGGGCCCAGCGCGCCTTGACCCACCCCTTCTGGCGCACGCGCTGGAGCGCGGGATAGAGCGAGCCTTCCTCCACGCGCAGCACGTCGCGTGAGAGGCGCTGGATATGCTGCGCGATCCCGTAGCCGTGCATGGATTGCACGGCGAGGGAGCCGAGTATCAGCATCTCGAGCGTTCCGGGGAGCAGGTCGCGTCGGTTGGATGGATTCATGGGCGATGAGCTGGTCGCAATCGAAACTCCTTCGCGATGGTGAGCATCGAGCCGCGACCGGTAGATGGAGTGAGGTCGTCTATGGGATAGACAATCTATGCCCCCGGATGGTTGTATCCGCAAGGGTCTGCCCGTGCCGCGGGCCCGATGGAGTCAGGGAGCGGCCGGCCCGTACCGCGCCAGAAACGTCTCCACTCCTGTCCGGGCGCACGCGATGACGTGCTTCCTGGCCGGTAGAGTCCCCACCAGCATCGCGCGGTCGAGCGGTTCGCCCACGACCAGGTAAGCGAACTGCGACGCGGCGACGCGCGCGTCCGGAACCCGCAGTCGCCCGGCCTCATCGAGCCGCTCGAACGCCGACGCCAGCGCGCCGAGCACCTGCGCGGGCACGCGATCGAAGTACTTCCTCGCGAGAAGGGGGAACTCCCGCGCCTCGGAGATCAGGAGTCTTCGCAATGCGATCACGTCGCGCCGGGTGATGGCGAGCGCCAGCCTCACGCCGAGCTCCTCGAGCGTGCTCCGCAGCTTCGCGCTCGCGATGCCGCCGAGCTCCTCCTGCAGCCCGCGCGCGAATTCCTCCGCGAATGCGATGAAATCCAGCACGATCTCCCTGAAGAGCGCTTCCTTGTCGGCGTAATTGTTGTAAAGCGTGCGCTTCGTGACGCCCGCGAGCGCCGCGATCTCATCCATGGTGGTGCGCGAGTAGCCATCGCGCAGGAAGAGCGTCCGCGCCGCATCGACCACGGCCGAGCGCGTGCGCACCACCCGTGGGTCGTCGGCGCGCGGCCCCGTCCGTTCGCGCGCGTTCCCGGGAGAGCTCTTCCTCGGGCCAGATATTGCACTCATCAGTGAAATAGTATAGCGTTGGGGCGATCGGCGAACCAGCTACCCCGGAGAGAACGTGGAATCCATTTCGGCGACCGGAGAGAATCAGGCGAACCGGAGCGAGCCAGCATTCGACCGCGGCGCGGCGATCACGCGGTCGCTGCTCGGCTACGGCGTGATCGCGGGCCCGTTCTATCTGGCGGTCGGGCTGATACAGGCGTTCGTGCGCGATGGCTTCGATCTCGCGCGGCACTCGTTGAGCGTGCTCGCCAACGGGCCTGGCGGGTGGGTGCAGACCGCCAACTTCCTGATCACGGGGCTCATGGTGATCGCCGCGGCCGTGGGAATCGC
>JBIQLU010000323.1:0-1843 GCA_044463985.1 Gemmatimonas aurantiaca
ACGTCGGTGTGGCCCCGCAGCACTATCAGGGAGTCGCCGTTCATGGCGAAATTCCACGTCTGGGACATCGGTCCCGAGTCGAGGAACAATCTCGTCTCCGGAGGATCGAGGAAGTACAGCTTCTCGAACTTGCCGGTGAGCGTGTCGTGGCCCACGTAGCCATCCGACATGTGCGAGTCGATGATGTACATCGCACGATCGCCCGGGCCCACGAAAATCCGGGCCGAGTCCACAGTCGATGTGAGATCGCCGACCTGAATCGTGAAGGGCACGGCTTTGCCGTCCCACTGAATCGCGAACCAACGCCCCGAAGCTGGCATCCACCCTTCGACGTAGCTCGAGGTCGATTCGCCGGGAGAGCAGGCGGTGAATGCGGCGATGAGAAGGAAGGCGAGGGAAGTGCGAGAGCGCATTGCCAGTCGAGTCGAACGTGAGTGAGAGGGAACGGCGCAATGGAGAGACGACGGAGCTGCTCCCTCCGCAATTGGGGGAAAGGGCTTAGCGTGCGGCAGAGCAGCGAGCGGCATCGCGGACGACCACTCTACATTTAACGATGCTAGAGAGAGCGCCAGAGCCTTCGACGCATTCCCACGTGGAGAATCACAGATGACTGCAGTGACGCTGCCCGGCCGCACACCGCGCGGCCACTATTCCTTCGCCACGAAACATGCCGGCTTCGTGTTCACCGCCGGCCACCTTCCCGCGCCCGCCGACGGCACGCATGCGGCCGACGCGCCGTTCGACGAACAGGTGCATTTCGTCTTCCACAAGCTCTTCGAGACGCTCGAGGCAGCGGGCGCGCGTCCGGAAGACGTGCTGCAGGTGACCGTGTATCTCGTGGGGATGGATCGCTGGAAGCGGTTCAACGAACTGTTCGCGGAGATCTTCGGAGAACATCGCCCGGCGCGGACCGTCGTGCCAGTGCCCGAGCTGCACTACGGATATCTGCTCGAGGTGGAGGCTATCGCCAAGGCGCCGGGTTCCTGACCGGCTAGCCGAGCAGCGACCGATGCGCAGCCACTCCCGCCGTGACTCCATCGGCCACGGCGAAGCTGACATTCTGCCATTGCCGCGCGGCATCGCCCGCGCAGTACACGCCCTTCACGCTCGTCTCCCTGAACGAGTCGGTGCGCACGGTGATGCTCTGCGGTCCTTCCTCGAGCTCGCATCCCAGCCGTTCGGCGATCGGGCTCGCCACGCGCGTGCGCGATGGTGCGAAGAGTGCGTCGAGCGGGATCGCGTCGGCGTCGCGGAGCGCGACGATCACCGGCGCGTTCGCGTCGTCCGTCACCGCCGTCACGGCATTCGTCACGACGCGGACGCCGCGCTTCTCGAGCGCCTGGCGCTCGCCGGCGCCGGCGGGGAAGGGACCGTTCGTGAAGAGCGTGACCTCCGAGCTCCAGTCGAGGAGCATCGACGCCAGATGCAGAGAGGCATCTCCTCGGGTGAGAACGCCGAGCCGTCCGTCGGCCACTTCGTAGCCGTGGCAGTACGGACAGTGCAGCACAGTGCGTCCCCACCGCTCGGCGAGCCCCGGGATATCCTGCAGCTCGTCGACCACGCCGGTGGCGAGGATCAGTCGGCGCGCATGTGCAATCGCGCCGGAAGATAGTTCGACGTCGAAGGAGTGATCGCCGTGCGCGGTGGCGTGGGTCGCGCGGTCGCGCAGGAATGTGACGGTTGGATAGCGCTCGAGCTGCGCGCGTGCCTCGGCGAGGATCTCGTGCGGCGGGCGACCGTCCTGTCCGAGAAAGCCGTGCGCGGCGGCGGCGAAGCGGTTGCGCGGGTTGCCATCATCCACCACCAGCACCCGACGGCGCGCGCGTGCCAGTTGCAGAGCCGC
>JBIQLU010000324.1:0-1766 GCA_044463985.1 Gemmatimonas aurantiaca
CGCGTACGGCAGGTCGCCTACATGGTGCCGCGCGTCTCGCGTGCGGTGGCGCTCGGGCGGGTGCTCGATGTGGAGAGCCCCACGCGAGCGATCGTCTTCTGCCGCACGCGCAACGAGGTGGATGAGCTGACCGAGACGCTCGCCGCGCGCGGCTACGGCGCGGATGCGCTGCACGGCGGAATGGCGCAGGAGCAGCGCGACCGCGTCATGCGCAGGTTCCGCGATGGCACCACCGAATTTCTCGTCGCTACCGATGTCGCCGCGCGCGGGCTCGACATCGAAGATGTGACGCACGTGGTGAACTACGGCGTCCCGCACGAACCGGAGGCGTACATCCACCGCATCGGTCGAACCGGGCGCGCCGGACGTGAGGGAGTGGCGATCACCTTCGCCGAGCCGCGCGAGCGTCGACTGCTGCGCAACATCGAGCAGGCGACTCATCAGCGAATCGAGATCGCCACGGTGCCTACCGTGGCCGACCTCCGGGCACGCCGCCTGGAGCTGATCCGGGCCGCGCTGCACGACGCGCTGGTGAGTGGCGAGTACGATAGACACCGTGTGGTCGCGGAGGGTTTGGCGGCGGAGTTCGACATCATGGATGTCGCCGCTGCCGCCGTGTGGCTCGTGGATGAAGCGACGGGTGGTGAGGAAGAGACGGAGGAGATTCCCGTGGCGGCGGCTCCGTCGGAGCAGGAAGAGCGAGGGAAGGGCGGGGGGAAGCGCGGCTCGCGTCAGAAGGAGCGCTCCGAGAATCGCGCCGAGCATCGTGCTGCGCGCAATGGCGGGCGTGGCGCCGGGCGGCGCGCGGGACGGCCGACGCCGGAGTGGGATGTCGCGCGCCTCTTCGTCGGAGCCGGTCGCACTGCCGGCGTGCGTCCCGGCGATCTGGTAGGCGCGATCGCGAACGAGGTGGGGATCGACTCGAACATGATCGGATCGATCGAGATCTCCGATCGTTTCTCGCTCGTGGAAGTGCCGGACGAGATCGCGGATGAGATCATCTCCGCGCTCCGCGCCAGCACCATCAAGGGGCGCAGGGTGACGGTGAGGCGCGATCGCGCCGATCAGTGAAAGTGTCCGGGGCGGGAATCAGACCAGCACTCTCTTGCCGGTCGGATCATGAGTCCGCTGTCTGTTAACCGCGACGATAATGGAGGCGAGATGATCGACAAGGTGGTCGTGATAACTGGCGCGAGCGGCGGAATCGGGGCGGCGGTGGCCCGGCTGCTCGCGCAGAGAGGAGCATCCGTGGTGCTGGTGGCGCGCCGACGTGACGCGCTCGAGGCCGTTGCCGGGGAGTGTGGCGACGAGGCGCTTGCCGTGGTGGGCGACATGACCAGCCGAGCGGACGTTCGCCGTGTGGTGGAGGAGGCGCTGGCGCGCTTCGGACACATAGATGTCTGGGTAAACAACGTCGGCCGTGGCATCACGAGACCGCCGTCGGAGCTGACGGAAGAAGACATCGACGAGATCATGCGCGTGAACGTGAAGTCCGCGCTCTACGGGATGCAGGAGGTGCTGCCGCACTTCAGGGAGCGCGGGACGGGACAGGTGGTCAACATCTCGTCCATGCTGGGGCGCATGCCGTTCGCGGTGAACCGGTCGGCTTACAACGGGGCCAAGCACTTCCTGAACGCGCTGACGACGAACTTCCGGCAAGAGGTGCAGCAGACCCACCCGGACATCCAGTTCACGCTCGTCTCGCCCGGCGTGGTGCGCACCGACTTCGGACGGAACGCTCGTCACGGCGGCCCCGATTCGCGGGA
>JBIQLU010000325.1:0-1714 GCA_044463985.1 Gemmatimonas aurantiaca
GACTTCAGCCAGCCGCTCGCGGAGATCCCGTCACACCGCATGCTCGCCATCCGACGCGGCGAGGCGGAGGGGTTTCTCATCTGGAGCATCGATGCGCCGTCCGAGCGCATCGTGAACGACATGGAGCGCGAGCTCGGCGCGGGGAACCGCGCGCTTTCGCAGATGCAGCTCGTGGTGCGCGACGCGTACAAGCGGCTCATCGCGCCATCCGTGGAAGTGGACCTGCGGCTGGAGCTCAAGACGCGCGCCGACGAGGAAGCGATCGCGATCTTCGGCCGCGGGCTGGAGCAGCTTCTGCTCACGCCGCCGGCGGGCGAGCACGTCGCGATCGGACTCGACCCCGGCTTTCGGACCGGAGTGAAGGTGGCGGTGCTCTCGCGCACGGGGGCGGTGCTCGCCACCGATGCGCTTTACCTGCACCAACCCGACAGATTCGCGGCGTCGCTGCTGGCGTACGTGGCGCGCTTCGATCCGGATCTGATCTCGATCGGGAACGGCACGGCGTCGCGTGAGACGGAGACCCTGGTGCGCGAGACCCTGCGCGAGCGCGGACTCGCGCGGCCCACGGTGGTGGTGGTGAACGAGTCGGGCGCTTCGATCTACTCGGCGTCCGACCTGGCGCGCGAGGAGCTTCCCGAGCTCGACGTATCGCTGCGCGGCGCGGTCTCGATCGCGCGCCGGCTGCAGGATCCCCTCGCAGAGCTGGTGAAGATCGATCCGAAGTCGATCGGGATCGGCCAGTACCAGCACGACGTGTCGCAGCCGCGGCTCAAGGAGCGACTGGACGAAGTGGTCGAGAGCTGCGTGAACCGCGTGGGTGTGGAGGTGAACACCGCATCGGCGCCGCTACTCTCGTACGTGGCGGGGATCGGGCCGTCGCTGGCGGCGAACATCGTGAAGGCACGCGACGAACGCGGCGGCTTCCGCTCGCGCAGAGAGCTGCTCGACGTACCGCGCCTGGGGGCCAAGGCGTTCGAGCAGGCCGCGGGTTTCCTTCGAGTGCGCGGCGGAACTCACGCCCTCGATGCCTCCGCCGTGCACCCGGAGCGCTACTCGTTGGTCGAGCGCATGGCCGGCGATCTCGGCGTGCCGCTCACGGAACTGGTGGGGAACGAGAAGCAGCTCCAGAGCGTGAAGCTCGAGCGTTACGTGGGCGATGATGTGGGGCTGCCGACTCTGGAGGACATCCTCGCCGAGCTGCGCAAACCGGGCCGCGACCCGCGCGAGAAGTTCGAGCCGCCCGCCTTCCGCGACGACGTACGCGAGCCGAAAGATCTTTCGGAGGGGATGGAGCTCGAGGGCATCGTGACCAACATCGTCGCCTTCGGAGCGTTCGTAGACGTGGGCGTGCACCAGGACGGGCTGGTGCACGTGTCGCAACTCGCGGATCGGTACGTGAAAGATCCGAACGCGGTGGTGAGCGTGGGACAGAAGGTGAAGGTGCGAGTGCTCTCGGTGGATCTCGAGCGGAATCGGATCGCGCTGTCGATGAAGCAGGAGAAGAAGGAGAAAGGCGTGAGTCGAAATACGAGTGAGAGGAGCCTGGCGCGGCCGAAGCCCGGGGACATCGCGCCGAACGGGATGCGGTTTCGCTGAAAGGTGCTTTGAAACACCCGAGATTCCGAACGTGAAGCGTGGACGTGAAGTGTGAGCGACTGATCAACGCTCCGTCGCGATGCCGGTGAGCAGGCGGTCCACAGAATAGCGAAGGAGA
>JBIQLU010000326.1:0-1689 GCA_044463985.1 Gemmatimonas aurantiaca
GCGTACCGCGACCGCGTGTCGGTGGTGGGCGTGGGCTTCGACATCGCGTGCGGCAACGCCGCGATACGCACCGACCTCACTCTCGAGGGGCTGACCGGTATCGGGGTGGACGAGGCGAAGGCCAATCCATATCGGATCGCGAGCAATACCGTTCTGAACGAACTGGCGAACGACATCCAGGATACGGTGTCCTTCGGCATCGGACGCAAGAACGACGCGGACGACGCGCCGGTCGACGACCCGCTGTTCATGGATCCGGCGTGGTACATCATCCCCAACGTCGGTGCCTTTCGCGACGACCTGAAAGACAAGGCTCGCAGGCAGCTAGGCACGGTGGGTAGCGGCAATCACTACGTGGATGTCTTCAGCGACGAGCAGGGCCGCATATGGGTAGGCGTCCACTTCGGCTCGCGCGGCCTCGGCTTCGCCATCGCACAGAACTTTCTCGCCATCTCGCAGGGTGGCACGTGGGGAGATCGAGCGAAGGAAGTGGAGGTGCTGCTGGACATCACGCAGGGCGCCGGATACGACTACTGGCAACTCATGGAGCTGGCCGGGAGGTATGCCTACGCCGGCCGAGAGTGGGTGGCCCGCAAGGTCGTCACGCTTCTCGGCGGCAAGGAGACGGATCTGGTTCACAACCACCACAACTTCGCCTTCAGGGAGACACACGCATCGCCCGACGGCGGAGAAGAGGGTTATATCGTGGTCCGCAAAGGCGCCACTCCCGCGTTTCCCGGTCAGCGTGGTTTCGTGGGTGGCTCGATGGGCGATGACTCCGTGATCCTGCGCGGCTCTCTCGCGGAGAACGATCGCGACCAGGAGCTCATCACGAAGCTGCAGCAGGATGCGCTCTACTCCACGGTGCACGGTGCGGGTCGCGTGATGTCACGCACCGAGGCCGCGGGCAAGAGGAAGCGGAAGACGGGTGAGGTGATCAAGCCCGGCAGGATATCTCCCGAGATGATGAAGGAATGGCTCGCCAGGAAGGGCGTCATCCTTCGGGGAGGCGGCCTCGATGAAGCGCCGCAGGCCTACCGCCGTCTGCCCGACGTGCTGAAGGCCCAGGGTGCTACCGTCGAAGTGACGCACACACTGCGTCCACTCGTCGTGGTAATGGCGGGCGCGAACGAGTTCGACCCGTACAAGGATTGAAGAGTGGCCCGGAGCATCCGGGCCGCTCGCACCACCTCTCGCCGGAATCCCGGTTCGGCTTCGGGACTCCCCCATGTCATGTCGAGCCGGCACGGAACGATAGCGGACAATGCTGTTCACCATCAGCACCACCCACGAGCCGGCGACGGACCTCGGCTACCTCCTCCACAAGAATCCGGGTCGTGCGCAGAGCGTCGATCTCTCCTTCGGGCGCGCACATGTCGTCTACCCGGAGGCGGATGCGCATGCATGCACTGCCGCACTACTGCTGGATGTGGATCCTGTGGGACTGGTTCGCGGGCGACGCGGTCCCGCCGGAGACGGCGGACTGCTGGCGCAGTACGTCAACGATCGCCCATACGCTGCGTCGTCGTTCCTCAGCGTGGCGATCGCGCAGGCCTTCGGCACCGCGATGGCCGGTCGCAGCAAGGAGCGCCCCGAGCTCGCGGCGACTTCGATACCGCTCACTGCGCGCATCACCGCCGTGCCCTGTCGCGGCGGCGAGGAGCTCCTGCGCCGTCTCTTCGAGCCGCT
>JBIQLU010000327.1:0-1685 GCA_044463985.1 Gemmatimonas aurantiaca
GGCGGGCAACCACGAATACTTGCACGCGGACGCCGAGCTCGCCAGACGCAACGTGATCACGCCGCATTCACTTCCTATCTCGCGGATGACGCGATCTTCTTTTCGGGCGATTCGTCGGTGCGCGGGAAGTCGGCAGTCGCCGCACAGTGGAAGCCGTTCTTCGATGGGAAGGACGCGCCATTCTCCTGGGAGCCCGACCAGGTGCAGGTGCTCGACTCCGGTGACCTCGCGCTCAGCACAGGACCCGTTCGAGATCCCGCGGGCAACGTAGTCGGACGCTTCAACTCGATCTGGCGACGCGTGGCGCCCGACGGCTGGCGCATCGTCTTCGACAAGGGGAGCTCGGTGTGCGGGAGCACGGAGTGATGCGGCACGGCCGAACGCGTCGAGCACAGGTCATATCGACTATCAGCGTCTCGCCTGCAGCCGTTCCAGCATTCAGCCGACGCCCATTCCGGTATTTGGCCGGCGATTATTTTGGCATCCAGCCGATCGCCATTCTTGCGTTCAGCCGATGCAGGCACCATCGTCCTCCATGCCCCGGACAGCTCTACCATTCGCCCGCCTCCTCGCACCGCGCCTCCGGGAGGCACTGCGCGACACGCCGGCAGTGCTCATCCACGGACCGCGGCAGAGTGGGAAGACCACTCTCGCGCGCACGATCGGCGACCCGCTCGGCTACCGGTACGTGTCGTTCGACGATGAACCCGCGCTCATGGCGGCACAACGAGACCACGCTTCATAGACGCACTGTTCTCCGGGCGTTTCACGACAGCCATCGCCGAGCGTCCAGACCAGGATCTCGCGAGGCGAATCGTGGCGGGCGGCTACCCGGCAGCGCTCGCCCGCCGAACCACGGCTCGTCGCGCGGCGTGGTACCGCGACTACATCGAAACGCAGATTCAGCGCGACGTGCGCGATCTGTCGCGCATTCACTCACTGGATGCACTCCCCCGTCTTCTCACGGCCGCAGCGAGTCATACGGCAACGCTGATCAACATTGCCGACCTCGCAGCCCCCATGGAGCTGACGCGCCAGACGATCCATGACTACATCACGCTGCTCGAACGTGTATTCCTGCTGGAGCGCTTACCCGCCTGGCACGTGAACCGCCTCTCCCGCCTCGTGAAGCGGCCAAAGCTTCACGTTTGCGACACCGGCGTAGGCTGCGCCTTGCTCGGACTCGATGCAACAACACTGGCCCGGCAAGGTACGATTCGTGGAGCGATGGCGGAGACGTTCGTACTGCAGGAGCTTCGCCGCCAGGCGAGCGGGCGCCCACGACCAACGAGCTTCTTCCATTTTCGTGACCGCGACGACTTCGAGGTTGACATAGTCGTCGAGCGCGGGCATTCGGTCGCCGGTGTGGAAGTGAAGGCGGCAGCCAGCGTTCAGGAGCGCGACTTCCGTGGCCTGCGCAAGTTGAAGGGCGCGGCCGGTGGCCGCTTTGCCGCAGGTGTCGTTCTCTACGACGGACCGGCGACGATTCGATTCGACGATACATTGTTCGCAGTTCCCATGCACGCGCTCTACGCGACGACGCCAGGCGCGCCCTAGCAAACCGCGTATCGAGCCGTACGTGAGAGCCATTCTCCGGGAATCACTACCCGGGACGCGACGTTCGCGACGTCACGCGCCGCACCACATCCGAACGGAGGAGACGATGGAGAGCGGAAGTCACCACC
>JBIQLU010000328.1:0-1653 GCA_044463985.1 Gemmatimonas aurantiaca
CTGCTATCTCCCCCCCATCTCCATCGTCGCGAAGTGCACCGGGGCCTGCTCGGCCATCATCGCGGCGGACCACAAGGGGAGTCCGGCGGAGGCGGAGGCGACGAAATCGAAATCGAGTGGGGGGGCGATGGGCGGCGCCGCGGGGCGCATCGCGACTACGGGAGCGAAGCGTATGTCCTGCGCGGGGCCTGTCCAGTCGAGCAGCGCCGCGGCCAGGAAGCCGGCGGCCAGCATGCTCGTGGCGACGGCAATGAAAGAGCCGAGGCCCGGACCGCGATAGATGGCGGCGCGCGCATCGGCCTGTTCGAGCTGCTGCAACTTCGCCTGCAGACGATCGAGGAAGTCGGGAGCCGTCTCGATCGGCGTGAGGTTTCTGAACGCAAGGAGACCACGGCGAATGACGGTGTCGTATCTGTCACAACTCCGACATTCGGCGAGGTGAAGCTGCATCGCCACACGCATCTCTTCACCGAGCGCGTCGTCGGAGAAGGCGAGGTGGTGTTTGCGAAACTCCCGACAGTTCATTTCGAGCGAGCGATGGTGACGAGGGTGAACCATGGTAACGACGACCGAACGGGCAGCGTCGTCGCAAGCCTGCATACCCGGCGTCAACGGGAGGGTTCCGGGGTACGCGACGAGTCGAACATGGACCTCGCGTTTGACTGCCTATCGGGCAGACTCGGCGCTTTCGACGGGGTGGCGAAGCACCGCGACACGGGTGACAAAATCTTCCGCGTTCGACGCGGAAGGTGCGATAAATGCGAGATTTGGATGATGCGTCGCGCAGGCGGCAGGGCGCGGCGTGCGACGGTTACACATACCGCCACACCGACTGACAGGTAGGCACTCCTGAGGCGGTGACCGGCAGTTCGATATGCAGTTGAACAGGCGAACACGCACCGCCCGGTTCGCTCCGGATCAGGCGACCTGTAGTTCGTCTGTTGGTCTCATGGGAAGGTCACAACCTGCCGTGGTCCGGAGCCGTCCGAGCGATCGTGACAGGAGGACCACATGAGTACGCAAATCGGCATCACTCACAGAGAGCACACCGCGCTCCACGAGATCGAGGGCGGTTCCACCACCGAAGCCGTCGGAGGAGCCGCGGCGATCATACTCGCGATCCTCGGTTTGATCGGTGTGCTACCTACGTTGCTGGCTTCGATCGCGGCGATTGCCATCGGCGTGGGACTCGTGATGGCTGGCGGCGCGATCGCTGCGCGCTACGAAAAGGTGCTGTCCGCGCCCGAGAGTAGTGCGACCAGACGCGAGATAGCCGGAGGGATGGGGATGGAAGCGCTGGCCGGCATCGCCGCGCTGGTGCTCGGAATCCTCGCGCTTCTCGGTCTCTCCACCGGTACGATGCTGGCGATCGCCGCTATCGCGGCCGGTGCGGGGCTGCTCATGGCGAGCGGATCGATGGCTCGCCTGGAGTCGCTCGTGCGCTGGGAGACGGCACGCGACGACACGCCGAAGACGCACGACACCGTGTACGCATCGGCCGGTTCCGAAGTGTTGATCGGTACGGGCGCGATCGTGCTCGGCATTCTCGCACTTACCGGGATGGATCCGTTGACGCTGGTGCTCGTTGCTCTGCTGAGCATCGGCGCCGCGCTCCTCGTGAGCGGATCGACGGTGACCGGACGCTTCCTGACC
>JBIQLU010000329.1:0-1622 GCA_044463985.1 Gemmatimonas aurantiaca
TACACGCTGCACTACGGCATCGACCGCGGGATGCTGCGCTACAATCGCGTCGAGGGGCTCTCGGCCGGCATCGACGTCGAGCGAGAGCTCGGACGCGGGTATTCGGGCGAGGCGAATGTCCGGCTGGGCGTGGCCGACCTCTCACCCAACGGCGAGCTGCACATCCGCCGCTCCAACGGCAGCACGACTTACGGCGTCGGCGTCTTCCGTCGACTGGACGTCGCGAACGACTGGGGCGAGCCGCTGAGCGTGGGCGCTTCGCTGAACGCGCTACTCTTCGCGCGCGACGACGGCTTCTACTATCGGAGCTGGGGCGGCGAGCTCTCGCGCGTGAGCCAACGTGGAGCGAGCGGACAACTGAGTCAGCGATTGTTCGTGGAGCGCCAGTCGGACGCGGGCGTTCACACGCAGTTCTCGCTCGCGAAGGCGATCAACGATACCCGCTTTCTCGACAACATCGACGCCTGGAAGGCGACGATCGTGGGCTACGAAGCGAGTCTCAGCGGAAGCTACGGCGACGATCCGGCGGGCTGGCGCGCCACGTCACTGCTGCGCGCCGAGCTGGGGACGGGGACCTTCGACTACGCGCGCGGTTCGGCCGAGGTCACGGTATCGCACACGATCGGCGACCAGCTACTCGGCGCGTTCACCGCGAGCGCGGGCGCGTCGGGCGGCACGCTGCCGGTGCAGCGGCTCTGGTACCTGGGCGGTCCACACACGGTGCACGGGCAGGGGCCCGCCACCGCCGTGGGAGATGCGTACTGGTTCGGCCGCGCGGAGCTGGGATGGGGAACGAGCAAGCTGCGCCCGATCGTGTTCGGAGATCTCGGCTGGGCGGGCGACCGGCACGACTGGCGCGATCCAGGGCAACCGATCAGCGGCGCGGGAGTGGGAGCGTCGGCGCTCGATGGTCTCATCCGCTTCGACCTGTCGCGAGGGATACATCCCGACCGCGGGTTCCGTGTGGATCTGTATCTGCAGGGAACGTTCTGAGGATATCGTCATGCCCGCGTAAGCGGGCATCCATATTACTCGACCGAACATGGATCGCCGCTTTCGCTGGGATGACTGCTACTTCCCCGTCATGCCCGCGGAAGCAGGAATCCATGTTACTCAGGCCGAATATGGATCCCCGCTTTCGCGGGGATGACTACGTCCGCGAGCGCAAGCACCTCATCCGGCGTGTGGCCGCGCGCTCGAAGCTCGCGAACCGAGAGCGCCTGGTGCCGCTTCGCCAACCTCTTTCCGTCTGCGTCGCGCACCAGTGGGAGGTGACACCACGCCGGTGGAGTAGCGCCGAGGGCGCGATACACGAGCAACTGCCTCGCCGTCGACTTGAGCAGGTCCTCGCCGCGCACCACCTCGGTGATTCTCATCGCGATGTCGTCTGCCACCACCGCCAGCTCGTACGCGGGGACGTCGTCCTTCCGCCACACGATGAAGTCGCCGAAGTCCACGCCCGCCGTGAACGCCTGCGCGCCGCAACGTGCGTCGTGGAAGCGCACCACTTCGCCGTCGGGAACCCGGAAGCGCCACACGACGCCCGCCGGCGACTCGGCGTCGCGGCCGGCACCGGCCACGGGACGAAACTCCGGCGGAAAGACCGGTTCGCTCGCTTCTTC
>JBIQLU010000330.1:0-1622 GCA_044463985.1 Gemmatimonas aurantiaca
TGTCTCGTCGAGCCAAGCCCCGCGAGCGCCGCGATCCCGCTACCCACCACGATGCCGGCGCCGATCTGGAGAAATGCGCGCGAGAAGATGTCGGCCACGAGCTGGCGGTGACGCGCGCCGAGCGCGATGCGAATTCCGATCTCGCGCGTGCGGCGCGCGACGGTGAACGACATCAGCGCGTGAATGCCGGTCGCGGACAGCATCAACACCAGGAAAAGCACGAGCCACGCTATGGCAGTCAGCGTCCAGTTGATCCGTGCCTGTTGGCCGCCCACCTTGTCGAGCTGCTGGATGTTCGTGATCTGCATCGTCGGGTCGACTTTCACAGCGATGGAACGCAGGCGCGGTGCGAACGCGTCGGGATCGCGCACGCGCAGTGCGAGGTTCGACGCGGGACCGTCGCCGGGAAGCGTAGGACGATACATCACCGACTGGTCCTCGGGCTGCGTCTCCCGCAAGCCGATATTCCTCACGACTCCCACGATCTCGAGCCACTGGTCCTTGTCGACGCCGAAGAGCGTCTCGTCGGAGTCGTAGCTCAGCAGCCGGATGCGCTGGCCGATCGGATTGCGCTGCCCGAACACGTTCCGCGCAAACGCTTCGTTCACTATCAGCACGGGCCCTCCCAGCCGCTCGAACTCGTACGGCGCGAAGTCGCGCCCGGCGATGATCGATGCACCGAACGCGTCGAAGTAGCCGCGCGATACATAGACGAGAGAGCTCCTGCGCAGTCCCTCGCGAGGCGCACCGGCCAGCGTGTCGACACCGAAGCCGTACTTCAGCCGATCGTCCACCGGAAGCCGGTCCGCGAATGCGACGGCTTCGACCCCAGGCTCGGCGCTCAGCCGGCGCTCGAGTTCATCGAAGCTGCTGCGAACTCTCGCCTCGTTCGCGGCAGAATCCAGTCCGAGCTCATCGCGGTCGATAGCGACGTGCGCCGCCAGGAATCGATCTGCGCCGATCGCCTCCGCACGTTCGTGGAATCGGTTGGAGTGGAAGACGCCGCCCGCGGCGAGCGGGATGAACGCCACGGTGATCGCGACCTGCACGATGATCACGGTGGTCCAGAATCCACCGAACCTGAGTCCGGAGCCGCCGGCGCTCCTGCTGCGCAGCATGTCCTGGATGTTCACGCGCGTCACGCGGATGGCTGGCAGGATGCCGACCAGCGCTGCGGCGAACACGGTGAGTCCGCCCGCGTAGAGCAGCGTTCTCCACGACAGACGCTCATCGAGCCAGAAGGGGAGCGCGTCGTTCGCGGCGATCTGTCCGAGCGCGAGGCGGAGCGCGACTCTCGACAACAGGAGACCGACTACAGTCCCGATGGCGGTCAACACCAGCGCCTCGCCGAACAACTGGCCGATGATGCGACCGCGGCTCGCGCCGAGCGCGCTGCGCACGGTCATCTCCCAACTGCGCGTCGCGGTGCGCGCGAACACGAGAGTTGCGACGTTCGTGCAGATGATGGCGAGCAGCAGGAGGAAGACGCCGTTCACGAGGTAGAGCAGTCGCGTGAAGAACTGACCCTCGCCCCCTGCGCTGACGATAATGCCGTAGCTGGTGACGAGCGGCGAGAGATTCGCGTGGGTGCGCGGATCACTGGCGGACAGCCGCGCGCCGAT
>JBIQLU010000331.1:0-1605 GCA_044463985.1 Gemmatimonas aurantiaca
GGATGGCGACCGTGGTTCCTGTCCTCACTCCGCCCGCAGCGCCTCGGTCGGATCCACTCCCAACGCGCGCCGCGTGGGCAGATACGCCGACAGCAGCGCTACGCCGGCGAGCAGCAGCGCGATCACAATGAATGTCGCGGGGTCGCCGGGCTCCACGCCGAAGAGGAGCCCGCGGAGTGCACCGGTAGTGGCTATCGCGCCCGCGACGCCGAGCGCGACGCCGATGGCCGCGAGGCGAACCGCATCCACGAGCACGAGCCGCGCTACGTCGCTTGCCTGCGCGCCGAGCGCGACGCGCACGCCGATCTCGCGCGTGCGCTGCGCGACGCTGTAGGCGATGACGCCGTACAGCCCCACAGCCGCGAGCACCAGCGCGATCGCGGCGAAGGCGGTGAGCAGCGCCATGGCGAAGCGTGTGGGCGCGAGGCCGTCGCGGAGATACGTGTCGCCGGAGAGCATCGGGCGTACGAATAAACCCGGGTCGACGGCGGCGATCGCGTGCTTGACCGCGGGCGCGGTCACGTCTCCCGACTTCGCGGTGCGAACGATCAAGGGGACGTCGCCGAGCTGCTGCGGGATCACGCTGTAGAGCTGAAACTCCGCCACGTCACCCCGAACGTCCGGCATGCGAGTGTCATCGACGACGCCGACGATGGTCGACCACACCACCGGCCGTCCCGGCGGCTGCTGCGCCGGGCGCACGCGTGTGCCGAGTGCCCGTCCGTCCGGCGAGAGACGACGCGCGAGCGATCGGTTCACCACTACTTCCGGTGCCAGGCTGATATAGGGAGCCGTTCGCGCCCAGGCCAGCACCGAAGAATCCGGCAGGCGACCCGCTACGAGCGCGATACGCGCGACGCGGAAATAGTCGGGCGAGATGAAGACCGTGCCGTAGGCCGGTATCTCCGTAGCCTGTCCGGCGCGATCGGTCTCCGCCAGAAGGCCGCCGCCGATGTAACCCTTGCCGGGCATCGTGCCGATCGCGACGCCGGTGACCTCCGGAAGCGCGCGAAGCCGCTCGACGATCTGATCGCGAACCACGAGCTTGCGATCGCGGTTGCGCGACCAACCGATCAGCACGTCGGTGTACAGGAGGCCGCGCGGTTCGAAGCCGAGTGGCATCCGCTGAAGCTCCACGAACGAGCGCACCAGCAGTCCCGAGCTCACCAGCAGCACGAGCGACGCCGCGATCTCGAGCACGATGAGCGCCGACCGTACGTGGCGCGATGCGACTCCCGCCGATCCGCCCCGAGTCTCCCGGCGCAACACGTCGCCAACCTTCCGCGCTCCCGCCACCATTGCCGGCGCGAAGCCGAACAGGATGCCGGTGGCGATCGATATGCCCAGCGTCCAGAGCAGAACAACCGGCTCCAGGCGTACATCGGCGAGCTGCTCGAGCGCCGGCGGGCGGAGCGCGACGATGATGTGCAGGGTGAGCCACGCGACTCCGACGCCGAGTAACCCGCCGGCGAGTGCGATGGAGATGCTCTCCGTGAGCAGTTGCCGCGCGAGCCGTCGCCGGCCGGCGCCCAGCGCGGCGCGGACGGCGAACTCGCGCTGCCGCGTCCACGCGCGCGCGAGCAGGAGGTTGGCAACGTTCGCGCA
>JBIQLU010000332.1:0-1604 GCA_044463985.1 Gemmatimonas aurantiaca
CCTCGCCCACTCCGTCGGGCCGATGTTCGCATTCTTCACTTCGACTGGACGCTCCCCACGCAGCGAATAAGCGGCATTCCTGTCCATCGACCGGCGACCGTGCTCGTGCACCTCGCGCACCGGCCGAGCGCTGTTCGGAGCTGGGCAGCCGTGCTCGAAGCGTTGCCCGACATCGTAGCGGCAGCGCCCCAGGGCGAGATCGCAAAGGAGCTGCGCGACCGGCCGCATGCTACGCACGTGCGACTAGCCTACCTCACGCAGTCTGTCGCGCCGGCGCTCGCGAGTGCGCTCGGGATCACGCCCGCGGGCAAGGTCTGGTTCGGACCGCGCGGCCCGCTCCTGCGGCACGATGCCGCGTGGAACGTCGCGGACACGATCCTGCCGTTTGCCCCCAAGGCTCTCTCGCCGGCGCGGACGTTGGAGCTGGCCTCGGCCGCGCCAGCATCCGTGACATCCACGAACACTGAACGCGATGATCGGTGACGAACATCAGTTGACGGCCGGATATGTCGCCCGGCACGTTCCTCCCAAGTCCAGGCTCGGTCGCGAAGTCGCGATCCTCGACATCGCACAGGACTTTCTGCTTGCGCACCTGCAGGAGCGCGGCATCTTCGAGCTCGTCACGTTCAAAGGCGGCACCGCGCTTCGAAAGCTCTTTGCTGGTTCGCAGGGGCGCTTCTCTACCGACATCGATCTCGCCTGCGCGGAGGCCGACGTCGACCGAGTCGCGCTCGCTGCCATCGTCGCGGACGAGTGTGCCGTCACGCTTGGCCCATTCGCCTTCTCTGCTACGAGGGCGCGCGATCGCTGGCAGATCGCCGTCGCGAGCCAGTACGGCAACCCGACGCTGACGATGAAGCTCGATGTGGGACCGCCGTGCTGGCTGGCTCCTGTCGCGCGAGGCTTCGTCCCGATGCCAACGCAGCAACGGTACGGCTTCACGCTGCCCGCGCTCCCCTGCATGCGCCTCGAGGAGATTCTCGCCGAAAAGATCGCGCGGCTCTCTCGCAAGGCTACAGCGCGTGATGCTTCCGATCTGGTATGGATCGGGCAGACGAGCCCGCACTCCCGGTTCGACCGCGCACGGGTGCGGCGCCTCGCAATGCTCAAGGTGTGGGTAGACAACCACGGAATGAACCCGGCGTGGAACCCGGCGCTCGGCTGCATGCCTTTCCACGCGGCCCGGTGGCTCAGCCACCGTGAGCGGTGGGACGACGAGCAGGTCGGAATGCTCGCGAGCCCGCCGCCTTCGCTAACCGCGCTGGAGGAGGATCTGCGGGGGCACTACGCCTGGCTGGCCGATATGACGGAGGAAGAGATACGTTGGGGACGCGCGGACGCCAGAGACAGAGGAGAGATCCTGGCAGCCATCCGCTCGCTCGAAGATGGCGCGCTTCGCGCCGCGCACCTCTATTGAGCCAAGTGCTCACTGTGGCACGGCACTGATGTCGGTGCCTACGACAACTCCGGGGCGGTTCAGTCGCAACGGATGCTGCACCCTGGCGCTGTATAGGATCGGGCGGCCCTATCGGTAGATCGTTCCAGATTGTGAATCGAACCCTCCGACGGAGGAGGGTCGTCACCCTTGCTGCAGGAGGCCCGAT
>JBIQLU010000333.1:0-1594 GCA_044463985.1 Gemmatimonas aurantiaca
ACCGGAACGCATGCGCATCGCGGTCAGCGACTTCATCGATCTGAATTCCCCTTCCAGACCCGGGGTTCTCGCGCCAGCCATAACTGCGGAAGTGGTCAGTCGGCTCGCGGCAGTGCCCTTGTTCGAGGTGTCGTCGCGGAACGTCGCGGCATCGTCGGGGGGCCATTCTTCATATGCGGCGCCACCGGCCGGCTTCGTGGTCACCGGGAGCGTGATGCGCTCCGGTGCGCGCGTCCGCGTGGATGTCGCGCTGGTCGATGCTTCAGCGGGAAGCACACTGAAAACGGCGGCGCTCGAACGCGAATCGCCCGATTCGCTGGCGCTGGTCGATGCTCTCGCGCGCGAGGTATCGTCGATGGTCCGGGTCGCTATCGGGCAGGAAGTCCGGATACGATCCACCGATGCAGCACGAGTCGATGATCGGGCACGGGAATTCGCTGCGGAGGCGATCACCGAGCGTGAGCGCGCACACGATCTGGCACGTCAGGGACGCCTCTCTCCGGCAGCACTATCCCTCCTGCGCGCCGATACTCTGCTCCGCCGCGCGGAGACGATCGCTCCCACATGGAGGGAGCCGATGATCCTGCGTGCGCGCGTGGGGCTCGAATTGGCAGTACTCCACGTGACGCCCGCATTTCGGGATCCCCTCCGCGCGAGGGCGTATCTGGAGATGGGAATTGGCGAAGCGCAGCGTGCCGTCGCACATCACCACGATGATGCCGTGGCCCTGGAGACGCTTGGCCTCCTGTCGTACTGGTACTGGTTGCAGGTTCCACTCGCACCCGATTCGGCGAGCCTCATGCTGACTCGCGCCATGGCTGTGCTGCGCAGCGCCGTGGAGGTCGATCCCCATCGGGCGTCCGCGTGGGACATTCTCAGCGCCGCGCTCTACGCCCGGGCTGATTACGCCGACGCATACCTGGCGGCTCTGCGTGCTTACCAGACCGACGCATATCTCGACGATGCAGAACAGACCCTCAACCGTCTCTTCCTCACGGCATACGAGATGGGCGACGACGCACTCGCGCGGAACTGGTGCGACGAGATCAACGAGCGCTTCCAGGAGAGCTGGACCGGGGCCAATTGTCGGCTCAGCCTCATGGCTTGGGGCGACAGCGCAGGATCTCCGGCTGACGCATGGCGAGCGATGCGCATCATCGCGGAAGGCGATGTGCAGGCGGCACTCGATCGTGGCGCGAGACCGCGACTCTACATGCTTGCAGCAGCTGTTCTGGCACGTGACGGACTGCGCGACAGTGCGGAATCGCTGATCCACCGTGCACGCATGGATGCCGCCGGTGATCCCGAGATGCTTCCTCTCGAGGCGGGAGCGTTGCTCCTCCTCGGCCGATCCGACACAGCGACCGCACGCCTGGCCCGGTACCTGCGCGAACGGCCGCAGCACCGGGCGGGCGTAGCATGCAGCCGTCGCTTCGCCGCGCTGCGACGGCCCGATCGCGAGCACGGTGTCTTCGAAGCCTGCAACGTGGGCGCGAACTTCCTCGAGCGACGCACCACGCCGTAGGATCGAACCACGGGCCGTGTTTCAGGGGATGCAGTATATCTGGCCGTCGATCACGAAACAGATCCTCGC
>JBIQLU010000334.1:0-1573 GCA_044463985.1 Gemmatimonas aurantiaca
CCGAAGTTGATCCTGTTCAGGATCGCGCCTGTGTTCATCCACGCATCACCGTGATCGGGCCAGCCGTCCGGCGTCTGCCTGCCGAAGATCGGCTGGCCGAGCTTGCCGACGATGGCGGCGGTGCGATGGGTGGTATCTGGTGCTGCGTCCATCGCGCGCAGCGCGCTGGCCACGAGCTCGAACGGAGTCTTGACCTTGGAGCGGTACGCGGCGCGGCTGAAGAACTCGGGGCTGGTGGCGATCGTGCGGACCATCTCGCGGATGTCACCGTCGGTGCGCATGTACGTCTGCGCAACGCGTTCCACGAGAGCTTCGGGTGCCGAGTCGGACACGAAGTGCACCACCAGCTTCCTGGCAATGAAGTGCGCGGTGGCGGGGCTCGATGCGAGGATGTCGAGCACATCTTCGCCGTCTTCCATGCCGCGACCCGCGGCGAGCCGGTGGCCGAGTACTGTCTTCTCGGCGGCATCGTGGATCAGCGGACGGAACACGAACGAACCGTCGCGCTGGTCGATCGTCCAGCCGGTGAACGCGCGCGCCACCTCGATCACGTCCTTCTGTGTGTAGCCGCCGTCGACGCCGAGCGTGTGCAGCTCCATCAGCTCGCGTCCGTAGTTCTCGTTGAGACCGTCCCTGCGCTGCGGCCGCTGCTGCGCGGCGGTGATCCGACGCCGTGCCGCCGCGCCGCGCAGAGCGGGCGCACGGCGCCGCATCCGCTCCTCCACGAGAGTGGGGTGCGCGCTGTCCGCGGTGCTGCGCCAGTTGTCGAGGTAGTAGAGCATCGCCGGACTCTTCGCCACGGCGCCGAGCAGGTCGCGGAATTTTCCGAGCGCGTGAGGGCGGATGGCATCGCGCTCGTAATCGGCGAGGAAGAATCGCGTGAGCCCCTTCCCCGCGTATACCGAGAAGTGGTTCTCCCAGAAGTCCACCATCACTTCCTGGAGCTGCCGATCGCTGACTACGGCACGCGCGAGCCTGGCCGACTGAACTTCGGCGGTGGCGGCGCGCACGCGCCGCGCGGCCTCGAGCGCATCGGGATCGCTTCGGGCGATCTCACGCATCTTCTCGCGCGCGGCCGCTCCGTTGCGAGGGCTGGCGTCGTTCGGAGGCGAGTTCGACGCGGCCGGACTCGCGCGCTGCGCCACGCTCTTTCGCGCCTCGCGCACTTCGCGGTACGACTCCAGGATCTTCGCCGTGGGTTCGTCGAGCATCGGGTAGCTCGCCATGAGCCGGTCGGTCGCGCGATCGTCGATGCGTTCGGGGTGGAGTTGCAGAGCGATCCAGCGATCCACGCCCATGGCGCGCACGCGCGCCGCGTCGCCCGGCCGGCCGCCGAATGCGAAGCGATTCAGGACCTGCTGCACCTGCTGGTCGGGGAGGAGCTCGCGCTGCAGGGCGAGCGTGGAGCCGTTATCGAGCGTCGTGCCCTGCGACAGCGGCATCCCGCACGCGGCGACGAGTAGCGTCGCCATCGCCCCAGCGATCGCGACGATGGTTCTCGCGTTCATCCACTTCCTCCCCATGCGATTCCCTCGTGGCGGGTAGCGTGGCGGGCCGTGAGGTCGCGGCCCTT
>JBIQLU010000335.1:0-1526 GCA_044463985.1 Gemmatimonas aurantiaca
GGTTGAAGCGATGTGCGGACATCGCTGACAACCCGCCGGGAATCTCCCCGATTGCGCGGGCGGACGGCATCGCGATATTGGAGAGCGATTGGAATGTTGCCGCTCTTCCGGAGGCGAAGGTGCAACTCGACCGACTCGGCATCACGAATACCGGCCCCGGGGCGAAGCGGCGCGATGCGGCTGCGGAACGAGGTCGTGAAACGGGACCACTCGATCCTCTTGCCGCGCTCGGGATGGAGCTGTCCAGGCGCCCCTGGGTCTTGCGAAGCGCGCCGGTCAGTGCGGAAGCCATCCGCGTCATCATCGTCGACGATCACGCCATAGTGCGTGCGGGTGTACGCGCGATGCTGGATGGCTTCGCCGACATCCTCATAGTGGGCGAGGCCGCGAACGGAGTCGAGGCAACCTCTCTCGCCGCCCGAGTGGCTCCCGATGTCGTACTGATGGATCTCGAGATGCCCGGCGGCGACGGCGAGGCAGCCGCACGCGAGCTGCGCGCCCTTCCCCGCCCGCCGCGCATCCTGATTCTCACGATGCACGAGGAGCGCGAGAAGCTCCTTCCGCTCATGGAGGCAGGCGCCAGCGGCTATCTCGCCAAGGACGTCACACGCAACGACCTGATCGAGGCGATCCGGGTGGTCGCGTCGGGCGACTTCTACGTGCGTCCGTCCGTTGTTAGACGCCTGGCATCAGCGAACGTCGATCGCGCGACGCAGGAGGGCGGAGCCACACGGAAGTCGCTCGAAGCGCTCAGTCAGCGCGAACAGACGGTCCTCCGCCTCACCGCAGGGGGATTCAGCGGTCCGGAGATCGCCGAGCGCCTGGGCATAAGCACGAAGACCGTGAACACGTACAAGCAGCGCGTCAACGAGAAGCTCGGGCTGCAGAGCCGCGCCGACTACGTCACCTTCGCCCTGAGAACCGGATTACTCCCCTGAACCTCGCGAGGTGGGCGCGGGGCCGCCGCCTTCCTCACGACGTTGTGGAAGAGAAGCTTCAGGCACGGTGTAGGGTTTTTCCTCGAAACAGTTCCTCGTTCGACTGACAGATTCGATTATCGATGCGTGTGAGATTGTGAGCCATGGCCCGGCGAGGCACACGCGCTCCCGGGCATTCAGCGGGGCACGTGAACCGAAGAGCCCCGATCATGGTTCATCGGAGAGGAGTTTGACCATGCAGTCTCCATCAGCCGCAACCAATAAGGCAACGAACGAGCGGCCAGCCGGCGAGCTGCCTCTGCCGGCCGGACCAGTCATCGCCGCAACCGACGGTACACCGGAATCGGACTCGGCAATCACTGGCGCGCAGCTCCTGGCCGCCAGAACCGGAGCGCCGCTTCGGATCATGACGGTCGTGGAGCCGGTAATCGTGTACGGTCTCGAGCTGGGGAGCGTGCCGACGGACCCGATCGTCTATGGACCGAGACGGGCGATGCAGCGCGAGCTGGTGCACGACCAGATCCGCCGGCTCCTTCCGACCGGTACCGACACTCAGGTGACGCTGCTCGGCGGGAATGCGGCGCTGGC
>JBIQLU010000336.1:0-1524 GCA_044463985.1 Gemmatimonas aurantiaca
CCGAGCGAATCGAAGAGGATGAACGGCTCTCCCTCCTCCCGCCCGGGCCGCCGCTTCTCGTAGTCGCTGCCGGTGATGACGCGCGCGCCGTAGCGCTCGTAGAAGCGGATGCGCGCGCGATTCTCCCGGCGGCGCGCCGGGTCGGGCTCCAGCTCCGCCGTGTCCGGCCGCACCTCGAAATACAAGCCGGACGACCCGAGCCGCGCCACGTACTCGCGCAGCGCCTCGTACAGCGCGCCGCCGATCCCGCGCTGCCGAACCGCCGGATCGACGACGATGAAGTCGAGGAGCGTGGCGTTCAGATCTGCGTAATGAAAGGCGAGCGCGAAGGCGAGCATTCGCCCCATCGCCTTCTCGGCCGTGATGAGAATCGTGCGGTGCCCGAGCTCTGCCTGCCGGCGGAGAAGGTCGGGTATTCGCTCGGCGTAGTCGCCGTACGCCTCGCCGAAGTACGTGCGGAAGATCCGCTGCACCTCGGCGAGTCTGCGCGGCTCGTGGTCGGCGTCGTAGAGGTGGACGAAGCGGATCATGAACGAACTCCGGACACGTCAGTCGGCACCGCCGCTCAGAGCTCGAGCGACCGCAGGTAGTCGTAGCTCACGCGGGCGGTCGCCAGCGGATCCTTCGGCTCGTCGTGCTCCACGAAGAAGTGCTGCATGCCGGCCTGCGCCGCGTGTTCGAATATCCCGCGGAAGCCGATGACTCCCTGCCCCACGTCCACCATCTTCCCGGCGGCGTCCATGTCCTTCACATGGAGAAGAGGGAAGCGCCCCGGATACCACTGGAAGTACTCCAGCGGGTCGCGTCCTCCCTTCACCAGCCAGTAGATGTCCATCTCCATCTTCACGAGGTCGTGATCGCACTCGCTGAGGAGCAGGTCGTACGGCACGACGCCTTCGACGCGTCTGAATTCGAAGTCGTGGTTGTGATAACAGAGCTGGAGCCCCGCCGTGCGCGCGGCCTCTCCCGATCTGTCGAAGAGATCCGCGATCTCGCGGTACCCGTTCAGCGTGCGGTCGCCCGCATCGATCCACGCGCACGTGATGTAGCGCTGGCCGAGCGTAACCGCGTCCTCGAGCGTGCGCTCCCAGTCGCCGCGCATCTCGGCGGTGCCGATGTGCGACGACGTCGCCGCGAGGCCGAATCGGTCCAGCAGCGAACGCATCTCCTTCGCGCTCTTCCCGTACAGCCCCGCGAACTCGACTTCCTGATAACCGATCTTCGCGATCTTCTCGAGCGTCCCCGCCGCATCGCGCTGCATGAGCCCGCGCACCGTGTAGAGCTGGATCCCGATGCTCCCCGCAATCGCCCGCCGCCCCACACCACCGTCCGCTCCAACCGCGCGCAGCACCGACGCCCCCGGCGCCACCGCCAGCGCCCCGATCATCCCCCCCGCCGCCCTCAGAAACGAGCGCCTCCCCCGATCGATCCCGTCTCTCCTGTCCAACTGAGCCTCCCAGCTCCATGTCCTGGTCAAGCTTCTCTCACGGAACCCGACTTGTCGAGGGAGCATCGGGGAGGGGG
>JBIQLU010000337.1:0-1513 GCA_044463985.1 Gemmatimonas aurantiaca
ACAGTGTGACATCGACATGCGAAATCTGAAAACTCGCCGCCCGCTGTGGCCGCGCGCGTACATGGCTGGCTCGAGTTGCTCACGTCTCGTAGCGATCGCCGCGATGATGGCTGCGATCGGCTGCGGCGGCGGAAGCGGCGGCTCGGGCGCGTCGCGCGGCGCGTCGGCACCCTACGACGTGGTGATCGCCAACGGGCGCGTGGTCGACGGGAGCGGAAACCCGTGGCACTACGGCGACGTGGCGATCAGCGGCGACCGCATCGCCCGGATCACGCCGCGCGGACTCCTCGACAGCGTGCCCGCGCGCCGACGCATCGACGCCGCCGGGATGGTGGTCGCGCCCGGGTTCATGGACATCCAGGGACAGTCGGGCGGTCTCTTTCTCCGCGGCGATGGCCGCGACGTGGGGAAGCTCTCGCAGGGGATGACCACCGAGATCCTGGGTGAGGGCTCGACACCCGCACCGGTGAGCGAGGCGATGCGCGCCGGGATGGAGAGCCCGCCCGACTCGATCCGTGCGCGCTTCCAGGGCGCGCGCGGCTTCGACGCGTGGCTGCGCGCCATGGAGGCCCACGGCATTTCGCCCAACGTCGGCTCGTTCGTGGGCGCGGGAACCATCCGCGAGTACGGGATGGCGAAGCACATGGGGCCTGCCACTCCCGAAGCGCTCGACTCGATGCGCACCGCCGTGCGCAACGCAATGGAGGACGGCGCGCTCGGCGTCGCCAGTGCGCTGATCTATCCGCCCGGTAACTATGCGAGCACGGAGGAGCTCATCGAGCTGGCCAGGACGATGGCGCCGTACGGCGGCGTGTACATCACCCACATGCGCTCCGAGGGCGACGATGTGCTCGCCGCGGTGGACGAGGCGATTCGCATCGGCCGCGAAGGCGGTGTGCCGGTGGAGATCTATCACCTGAAGCTCGCCGGCCGACGCAACTGGGGAAAGCTCGGTGCCGTCGTGGCGAAGATCGATTCGGCGCGCGCCGCGGGCTTCGATGTGCAGGCGGACATGTACCCCTACACGGCGAGCGGCACCGGACTCTCGGCATGTCTGCCTCCGTGGGCCGACGCGGACGGCAAGCTGCTGGAGAACCTGGCCGACCGCGAGATGCGCGCGAAGATCCGCGCCGAGATCGAGCATCCGACATCGGCGTGGGAGAATCCATGCGACCTCGCAACGGCGCCCGGTGTACTGCTCCTCGGACTTCGGCAGCCGGAGAACCAGCGCTGGGCGGGGCATCGTCTTTCGGAAGTCGCCGCTGCGCGCGGCAAGGACTGGATCGAGACCGCCATGGATCTCATCCTCGAGGAACGCCAGCGCGTGAGCACCATCTACTACAACATGAGCGAGGAGAACGTAGCCCGGCAGCTCGCGCTTCCGTGGATCAAGATCGGCACCGACGCAGCCGGTCCCGATCCCGACAGCACGAAGGCGCTCGTGCATCCGCGGGCGTACGGCACCTATCCGCGAATACTCGGACGGTACGTGCGCGATGAGCGCGCGCTCTCC
>JBIQLU010000338.1:0-1510 GCA_044463985.1 Gemmatimonas aurantiaca
TCGGCGGGACGCTCGGCGGGACGCTCGGCGGGACGCTCGGCGGGACGCTCGGCGGCGACTGAGAGGCGAGGGCGAAACCGCCCGGAGCGCCGCTCGTAAGGCGTGGTAGCTCACCACCCGACGTCCGCTCCGAGATGCTCCTTCAATCAATCCTGCTCGTTGCCGCGCTGCAGAATGCGGTGACCGCCGACACGACCAATCGAAGAGCCAGCCCCGACAGCGCGCGCGCTACGGCCGACACCACATTCGTCGATTCCGCGAGCGCGCCTTCGGACTCGGCTCGGCGGCACGAGCATCACGATCATATCGAGCACGAGCTGATCCCGCTCACGCCCGAGCTCCTGGCGAGTGCGTATCGCGATCCCGTCGCGCGCGACCTGATCACCCGCGCGCGCGAAGCGCGGCTCCGTCAGGACACGTCGCTCGTGAGCTATGACGCGATCACGAAACAGCGGATCTCGGCGTGGCTCGGAGTGCGCAAGCTCGGAGTACGGCGGCTCGCCTATCGGAACGAGATCGCCAGTCGCGTGCGCTGGCAGCGCGGTGTTGGCGCTTGGGTGGACGTTCTGGGCACTCGCACGGCGATCCCGATGGCATTCCCCGGCGCGCTAGTGCTCGAGGACGAGCTGGATGCGAGTCCGATCCCCTACTACCCGGGGCGCGAGGGGCTGCTCTCGCTGGCCGGAATGGAGACGGTGTCGGGCGACGACGAGAGCGTCTTCATGCATCCGCTCGAGGCGGGTGCGGAGTCGTACTACAGGTACGCGACGGGCGATTCCATACGGCTCACGCTCCCCGACGGCCGTGCGCTGCGTCTGCGCGAGGTGAGGGTGACCGCGCGCCGTCCGCGCTGGGATCTGCTGGTGGGTTCGCTCTGGTTCGATGCGGCGAGCGCGCATCTCGTGCGCGCGGTGTTCAGACCGTCGGCGCCCTTCGACATCCTGAAGTTCATCGAGCGCGAGGATGACGATGGCGAAGGGATTCCCGGTCCCGTGCGCGCGCTGATGTCGCCAGCTACCATCACCATCGACGCGTTCACTGTGGAATACGGGCTGCACGAGCAGCGCTGGTGGCTTCCGCGTCTGCAGACCGTGGATGCGCGTGGGCAGATGGGGTTCGTGCGCGCGCCGTTCTCAATGCAGCAGACCTTCAGCTACTCGAGCGTGAGCGGGAAGGACTCGGTCATGCTGCCGCCGATCCCGCTTCCGCCGGACGACTCGACGAGTGACGCTCATGGCGATACGGTCGTGGCGACACGGCGCCATTCGACTTCCGACGACCGGGATTTCGACACTCTCGATTGTCCGCGGGGCGACACGCTGGTCCGCATCAAGCCGCGGTTGAATGGCCAGCTTCGCGTGGCCTACCGCATCCCGTGCGACACCGTCGCGCTCGCGCACTCCAGCGAGCTGCCGCCGTCCATCTTCGACTCGGGCGAGGAGGTGTTCGGCACAGAGCAGGGGAAGGAGCTCGCCAAGGCGCTCGATCTCTCGCTGCAGCCGGGTTGGGG
>JBIQLU010000339.1:0-1501 GCA_044463985.1 Gemmatimonas aurantiaca
GCGAGCGAAGCGGGCGGCACCACTCCGCAGAGCCGCGCGTACACCACTAGCTGCCCGTAATGCTCCGCTGCGTGGTCGACGTAGCTCACCGCGATGTCCAGCCACTTTTCGCCGGCGAGAGCGCCGCCCTTCTTCCCTCCGTTCGCCAGCTCGGCTCCCACGCCCGCAAAACTCTCGCGCAGCGCGGGAAGGATCTCGGCCCTGGTGGGATACTCGCGGGCCGGAAGCTCGTTCGCCGCGCCGTCCGCCTCCTCACCGCGAAGTGTGTCGCGCAGGTACTCGTTCCAGAACGCGACGTGGCGAAGCTGCTCGGCGAACGTCCTCACCTCCGGCACCGGGCGATAGTCGTAACTCTCTTCGGGGACCGATTCCGCGAGTGCCACCAGCTTATCGCCGATGTCGTTCCACCGTGTTTCCAGCACGTTGCTCATCGATGCTCACCTCTCGAACGTTGAATCGCAGTACTTCGTGATCGCGAGCAACGTACGGTCGAGAGGTCGCGTCAGGCTTGCGTTTTCTTGCGAGTTTTGACGGAACGCCAGATCGGTGACGCGAGCGATGCTCGCAGGATGGGATAGCGGACTCCCCTGGCCACCGCCGACGGTGCGACACCGAAGCGTTTGCGGAACGCGGTGATGAAGTGACTCAGCGAGACGAAGCCGACCGCGTAGCAGGTGCGCGTGACGCTCTCTCCGGCGTCCAGCCGCCGCGCGGCGTGCCGGAGGCGCACCGCGGTCAGATAGCGATGAGCCGGGAGACCGGTCAGTGCACGGAAGACGCGCGCGAAGTGATAGACGCTCATCCCCGCGGCATCGGCCAGCTCGCGCAGCGTGAGCTGGCGCGCGAACTCCGCCTCGATGAGCTGCACCGTACGATCCATGCGGCGCATCACGTCGGTCACGCGGAGTCCGTCGCGCACGGTAGTGGACTCCCCGCCCGCCGCCAGCGACTGGAAGAGAGCGCCCGCGATCAGTTCGAGGCGGAGCTCATCACCCGGCTCGCAGGAGCCGAGTCGATGTCTGAGGAAACTCTGGCGGGCGCCGCTTCGCTCGGCGCGCGGCAGCGGGGAGGGAACGCCGGCGCCGAGGAGATCCTCGACGGCCTGTTCGCCGTAGCTCACCGAGAGGCAGCGGTCCTCGGGACACTCGCGGTCGTGCGCACACGAGAATTCGAGGTCGCGCTCCGCGACGAAGATCGTGCCGGGCAGAAAGCGCCACAGCTCTCCGCGTACGCGTACGTCGAAGCTTCCGCTCTCGACGAAGCTGATCGCGTGGCGCTCCGCCACCTCGTGATCCGGATCGTGGTGAGCGTCGCCCGGCGGATGGTCGAACACCGCCAGTCGCACGGACGGCGTGCCGAGGATCTCGTGAGCGCGGATCATGGTTTTGAGGTTAATCGCGCAGGTTCCGCGGCGGCAGTAGCAGGAAATCGAAAGTCGGGGCTGCACGACGGGGTCAGGTACTCTCGCGTAGAGGTCCCGGCGGCAAAGCCGCCGGGACCT